>NC_009719.1:2574915-2909872 GCF_000017565.1 Parvibaculum lavamentivorans DS-1 | reverse complement strand
ATCAGCGTTCTTTCAGAAACTATAGCGCGATCAGGCTGGAATGGCCCGGCTTCTTCCCACCCTCCCCTCGGGGGAGGGTCGAAATTTGCGCTGCAAATTTCGGGGCGGGGGCGCGGCGCAAACCACGGAACGGCAACCTCATCCGATCACCCGCTTCACGCACCCCCGCCACCGCTCATACCGCTCCGCCCGCTCAGCTTCCGCCATCTTCGGCGAAAACGCCCGCTCGCAGCGCCAATGCGCGGCGACGTCGCTCATGTCGCCGTAAAACCCCACATGCATCCCCGCCAGATAGGCCGCGCCCAAGGCCGTCGTCTCGGTGATTTCCGGCCGTTCCACCGGCCGCGCCAGAATGTCGGCGAGGTTCTGCGCGAACCAGTTGTTCGCCACCATCCCGCCATCGACGCGCAGCGCCTGCGGGCTTTTGAGCCCCGCCGCCTTCATGTCCGCCGCCATCGCATCCATCAGGTCCCGCGTCTGGTAGGACACGCTTTCGAGCGCCGCCCGTACGATCTCCTTCGCGCCCGTATCCCGCGTCATGCCGAACAGCGCCGCCCGGGCATCCGGCTCCCAGTAAGGCGCGCCGAGCCCCGTGAACGCCGGCACCAGCACGGCATGGCTGTTCGGGTTCGCATCGCGCGCCATCGCCTCACTGTCTTCGGACTTCGCCACCAGCCCCATCTCGTCGCGCAGCCATTGCACGATCGCCCCCGCCATGAAGATCGAACCCTCCAGCGCATAGGTCGTCTTGCCGCCGATCCGGTAGGCGACGGTCCCAAGCAGCCTGTTCCGGCTTTCGACGCGCCGCTCGCCCGTATTCACCACCGCGAAGCAACCCGTCCCATAGGTCGATTTGATGAGCCCCGGCTCGAAACATGCCTGCCCCACCGTCGCCGCCTGCTGGTCCCCTGCCACGCCCGCCACCGGGATCTCGATGCCGAACAACTCTTTCTCGGTCACGCCGAAATCCGCGCAGCAATCCTTTACCTCCGGCAGTATCTCGCGCGGAATGTCGAACCAGCCGAGCAGCTCGTCGTCCCAGTCCTGTGTCTCGATGTTGAAGAGCAACGTCCGCGACGCATTCGTCGCGTCGGTCGCATGCACTTTCCTGCCCGTGAGATTGAAGATGAGCCACGAGTCGATGGTCCCGAAGCAGAGCTCGCCCTTCTTCGCCCTCTCCCGCGCGCCCTCCACACGGTCGAGCAGCCATGCGAGCTTCGTCCCCGAAAAATAAGGATCGAGCAGCAGCCCCGTCTTCGCCTGTACGACGGGCTCCTTGCCCTCCGCCTTCAGCTTCGCGCAAAGCTGCGCCGTCCGCCGGTCCTGCCACACGATGGCATTGTGCAAGGGCTTCCCCGTCGCCCGCTCCCAAAGCACCGTCGTCTCGCGTTGATTGGTGATGCCGATGGCCGCGACATTCCCCGCCGTCGTTCCCGCCGTCAGCAGCCCCCGGCAAACCTCCAGCGTCGCCGCCCAGATCTCGGCCGCGTCATGCTCCACCCAGCCATCCTGCGGAAATATCTGCCGCAAATCCTTCTGCCGCACCCGCATCGGCGAACCCGACCGGTCGAACAGCAGCGCCCGCGTGCTCGTCGTCCCCTGATCGATGGAAAGAATGTAGTCGGCCGCCATGAACGTCCCCCTCGTCTTGATTGAGGCAGAGGCTATCCCGCTCCGGCACCCGGCAAAACCCCTCTCACACAGGGGGCGAAATCCGGCTGACCCGATGCTATATTCCGGTCATGGACCTGGAAGCGCCTCTTTTCCCCGCCGGAACGCCCGCCACGCCGATGATCGATCCCTTCGGCCGCGCGGTCACCTATCTGCGCGTCTCGGTGACGGACCGCTGCGACTTCCGCTGTGTCTATTGCATGTCCGAGCACATGAACTTCCTGCCGAAGCCCGAATTGCTGACGCTGGAAGAACTCGACCGCGTCTGTTCCGCCTTTATCGCCAAGGGTGTCCGCAAGCTCCGCCTCACCGGCGGCGAGCCGCTGGTCCGCCGCGATGTCATGACGCTGATCCGCTCCCTCGGCCGCCACCTGGAATCAGGCGCGCTCGACGAACTGACGCTCACCACGAATGGCAGCCAGCTCGCGCGCTACGCTGACGATCTCCATGCCGCCGGCATTCGCCGCATCAACGTTTCGCTCGACACGCTGAACCCCGATCTCTTCGCCGAAATCACCCGTTGGGGCCGCCTGCCGCAAGTGCTCGACGGCATCGCCGCCGCAAAGCGCGCCGGCCTCCAGATCAAGATCAACACGGTCGCGCTCAAGGGCGTCAATGAAGCCGAGCTCCCCTCGCTCATCGAATGGGCGCATGGCGAAGGCCACGACATCACGCTGATCGAAACCATGCCGATGGGCGACATCGACGGCGACCGCACCGAACAATACCTGCCGCTCTCGCAAGTCCGCCGCGCGCTCGCCGAAAGCTGGACACTCGACGAAATGGATTTCCGCACCGGCGGCCCCGCGCGCTATCTCCGCGTCAAGGAAACCAGCGGTAAGCTCGGCCTCATCACGCCGCTGACGCACAACTTCTGCGAAAGCTGCAACCGCGTCCGCCTCACCTGCACCGGCACGCTCTATATGTGCCTCGGCCAGGAAGACGCCGCCGACCTCCGCAGCGCCGTCCGCGCGAGCGAAACCGACGAAATCCTCAACGCCGCCATCGACGAAGCAATAGGCCGCAAACCCAAAGGCCACGACTTCATCATCGACCGCACCCACAAAGGCCCCGCCGTCCCCCGCCACATGTCGCTGACGGGCGGCTAGCCTCCGGTCTGCCCCCTCGCCCAGGCCAAATAATCCTCATTCCCGCCCTCGATCGGCAGCACCAGCATCGCCGGCACCTCATAAGGATGCAGTGCCCTCAGCCGCACCATCACCTCATCCACAAGCGCCCGTCTTGTCTTGATGAATGCCGCCGCCTCGTCCTCCCGCTCCACCGCGCCCTTCCATTCGTAAACGGAGCGCATGCCGGGATGGATATTGACGCAGGCCGCCAGCTTCTCGCGCACCAGCACCTCCGCGACCCGCTCCGCATCCGCCGCCGAGCCAAGCGTCGTGTAGACGAACACGAATTCATCCTTGGCTTGCGTATCTCCGCCCATATGCTTACCTCCTTGTGTCGGCGGTTAATTTACCGTTTCGTGAGGAAAATTATCCGCCGCCCTCGAGGGGAAGATAATGAAATTCGAGAAGATCGCCTTCGTGGCGACCGAAATGCCGGAAGCGGAGGCCGCGCGCAAGGCGCTCAGCCGGCGCTATGGCGACGCCAAGCCCGAGGAGGCGGATGTCATCGTCGCGCTCGGCGGCGACGGCCTCATGCTCCAGACCATGCACCAGCACATGAAGCGCCGCATCCCGATCTACGGCATGAACCGGGGCTCGGTCGGCTTCCTGATGAACGAATATCGCGACGATAATTTGACGGAGCGTCTCGCCGCCGCTGAATGCGCGACCATTCATCCCCTGCGGATGCGCGCCTCGCTCGCGGATGGTTCCTGTCACGAGGCGCTGGCAATCAACGAGGTCGCCCTCTTCCGCGAAACCTATCAGGCCGCCAAAATCCGCATCTCCATCGATGGCAAGACGCGCATGGAAGAACTCGTCTGCGACGGCGTGCTCGTCGCGACGCCTGCCGGCTCCACCGCTTATAATCTTTCCGCGCAAGGCCCCATCGTGCCCATCGACGCCGCGCTTCTCGCGCTGACGCCGATCAGCGCCTTCCGCCCTCGCCGCTGGCGTGGCGCATTGCTCTCGCACCGTGCGCAACTGCGCTTCGAAATTCTGGAAGCCGAAAAGCGCCCCGTCAGCGCCGTGGCCGACCACACCGAGTTCCGCCAGGTGCGCGAGGTCGAGGTCGAGGAAGACGGCTCCATCGACATGCTGATGCTCTTCGACCCCGACCACGGCCTCGAAGAGCGCATCATCACCGAACAATTCCTGTACTGAGTCGGATAAAGAACGCCACGCTTGCTGGCCACGTTGCACTTCTTCCCACCCTCCCCTTGGGGGAGGGTCAAAATTTGCACAGCAAATTTTGGGGCGGGGTCACAGCCTCCATCCCATGGAACAAGCTATCGAATTTCACCTGCCACCCTCCCCCTGTGGGAGGGTCAAACGGCTGCAAGCCGTTTGGGGAGGGGTAAGCGTGGAACCTCAGCGCATAATCCCGAAAGCCGAACCCTACCCCGCCTTCGGCTTGGCCACATTCGCCACCGCCGACAAGGGCTCCTCCGTCACCGAATAACCTGCCTCAACAGGAATCCGCAGCACCGGTTCGCCCGCATCGTTCTTCGTCACCTGCGGCTCCACCGTCACCACAGGCCGCCCCCGCGCCGCCTCTATGGCATGAGCGGCGCTCGGGCTCTCTCCGAGCTTCTCCACATTCATCCGTGTCGGGAAGATGATCGTCCGCGTCCCCGCCTCCGCTTCGGCCAGCGCATGCACCGGCCTGATCCACACGCTGTCGACCGACTCCGACCCGTCATGCACCGCCAGATGATCCTCCGGCGCCACCGCGAGATAGAACCGCGTGTCGAACCGCTTCGGCATCATGCTCGGCGTTATCCAGTGCGCGAAGGGCGTCAGCGCGTCGCCGCAAAGCCGCAAGCCCTCCCTCGCGAGGAAATCGCCGATGCCGACCTCCCCCTTGTTCAGCGGATCGCGGTAATGCTCCAGCATCTTCAGCCGCGCCGCATCGACCAGCTTGCCCGTCTGCTCGCTCCGCGCCAGCAGCACGCCCGATTCCTCGAACGCCTCGCGGATCGCCGCCACGCGCATGGAAAATTCCCAGTCGTCCAGCCCCTCCGCGCCGTCCACGCGCTCGCGCACATGCGGCTCGCGGTCGAGCTTGTCCACCTTGCCGCCCGGAAAGACGAGCGCGCCGGAAGCGAAGTCGATCTGGTGATGCCGTACCACCATGAAAACCTCGACGCCTTCCGCGCCATCGCGCAGCAGAAGGATGGTCGCCGCCGGAATCAGCGCATCGCCCGCGGATTTGCTCACTTGAAACCTCCCATTGCTTCAATTCGAAGCATTCTTTTTATCTTTTGGCGACGCTGTCCGCCGCTCGTTTCATCCCGTTAAGCACTCGGAAAGAGACTCGGCCCACCCTGTGCCGAAGCCCGATTGTTGTGTGCCGCCCGGGACCAAGATGTACAGCAGTTCCTTTCGCCTGACCAACCGCGACATCGACCTCGCTTTCGAGGCCGCCCATCTTTTCATCGTCTGCCAGCCTAAGATCGCGCTGGCCACCGGCGAGGCGATCGGCGCGGAAGCCTATGTGCGCTGGAACCACCCGGATTACGGTCTGCTCCCGCCTGGCCTTTTCCTCTCCTTCTTCGAGCGCCGCGAACGCGCCGGCGAACTCACGCGTTACGTAGCGTCGGCCGCGGCCGATACGCTCGCCGAGCGGCAAGGTGCGGGTCGCGACTGGCCGCTCTCCATCAATCTCGGCGCGCCTGATCTCGCCGATATGGGCCTCCCCGGCGCGCTCGACGCCATCATGGCCGAGCGCGGTCTCGACCCCGCCACCCTCATTCTCGAAGTGCCCGAAGGCGCCTTTGCCCGCCATGGCGAGGCAGCCGCGCAAACGCTTGCCGCCTTCCGCCGCCTCGGCTTCCGCACCGCGCTCGACGGCGGCGGCGCCGTCATCGTGCCGGATGAATTCATCTCGCCCGACTATTTCGACGAAGTGAAAATCGGTGGCGCCGCGATCATCCAGTTCGCCCACCGCCTGAAGCTCTCCGGCCTCGGTTTCGTCGGCAAGCGTGTCGCCCTCGCCGCCTCGCGCGGCCTCGGTGCCGCTGCCGTCGGCGTCGAGGATGAAACGACGCTCGCCGCCCTTTCCGCCCTCGGCTTTACTGCCGCGCAAGGCGCCTATATCTGCCGCCCCTTGCCGCCCGAAGACCTCACCTTCTGGTCCGCGCCGCATCTCGTCTCCGCGCTGGAGGAGGCGGAAACCGAAATCCTTCTCACCGATCCCCTGCCCGAAGAGGAAGAGCCCTGTATCGAGGAAGTGCCGCAGCCCGTGATTGCCGCGCCCGTCCTGGAATATTCATGGGAAGATGTGGACCCGGCGATCCCCGGCGAGGAAATCGCCATCGCCGCCTGGCGCCTCGACCGCACCTGCCTCTCGCCGGACCGCCACCTGCTCGCCCTCGTCCGCCGCCCCCGCCGCCTCGCGCATATGGCAAAGCCGGCGCGGAAAGAGCCGAAGCCGCGCGCGCCCGAACCGGCGAAAATGAAATCGGAAAAGCCGCTGGCCCCGCGCGCACCGAAACGCAAACCCCGCACCCCCTCCGGCCTCGTCACCCGCCCCAGCCTCGTGCAGATCGCCTTGGGCTTCTAGCCCTCAAACCCTCTCGATCACCATCGCAATGCCCTGCCCCACGCCGATGCACATCGTGCACAGCGCATAGCGCCCGTCGCGCTTCTCCAGTTCGTACATCGCCGTCGTCACCAGCCGCGCCCCGCTCATGCCGAGCGGATGGCCGAGCGCGATGGCGCCGCCATTCGGGTTCACGTGATCCGCATTGTCCGGCAGCCCGAGATCGCGCAGCACGGCAAGCCCCTGCGAGGCGAAAGCCTCGTTGAGTTCGATCACGTCGATATCGCCGATATTGAGCCCCGTCTTTTCCAGCACCTTGCGCGTCGCTGGCGCCGGCCCCATACCCATGATGCGCGGCGGAACGCCCGCCGTCGCCATCGCCACGATCCGCGCCCGCGGGCGAAGCCCGTTCGCCTCCGCTCCGTCGGCCGACGCAATGATGAGCGCGCAGGCACCGTCATTCACGCCCGATGCGTTCCCCGCCGTCACCGTGCCGCCTTCGCGGAACGGCGCCTTGAGCTTGCCGAGCGCCTCGAGCGTCGTTTCTGGCCGCGGGTGCTCGTCCGCGCTCACCACCGTCTCGCCTTTGCGGCTCGCAATCGTCACCGGCACGATCTCCTGCGCGAAACGCCCCTCTTCGATGGCCCGTCCGGCACGCTGCTGGCTCCGCCACGCAAAGGCATCCTGGTCGGCGCGTGAAATCTGGAAATCCTCGGCCACGTTCTCCGCCGTCTCCGGCATGGAGTCGACGCCATATTGCCGCTTCATCAGCGGGTTCACGAAGCGCCAGCCGATAGTCGTGTCGTAAATCTCCGCATCGCGCGAAAAGGCGCTCGTCGCCTTCCCCATCACGAAGGGCGCGCGCGACATGCTCTCCACGCCGCCGGCGATCATCAGCGATGCCTCGCCCGATTTGATTGCCCGCGCCGCCGTGCCGACGGCATCCATGCCCGAGCCGCAGAGCCGGTTCACCGTCGATCCCGGCACGCCTTCGGGCAGCCCCGCCAGCAGCGCCGACATCCGCGCCACGTTCCGGTTGTCCTCGCCCGCCTGGTTGGCGCAGCCGAAGATCACATCGTCCACCCGCTCCCAGTTCACATCCGGGTTCCGCTCCATCAGCGCCATCAGCGGCACCGCGCCGAGATCGTCCGCGCGCACCTGCGCCAGCGCCCCCGCATAGCGCCCGATAGGCGTCCGCACGGCGTCGCAAATGAAAGCGTCTCTGATCTGATGGGTCATGAATTGTCCGCCTCTTCCGGTTTGAAGTAGGCGAAACTAGATCATTTTCGGGAGAATAAAAGCCCGCCCTCCGCTAAGGCGGTCAGGCGACGTGCTGCGAGCGCACCGCCGGCTGCGGGCCGATGATCTTCGCCAGCTTGTCGATCATGCTGTCGAGGTCGGGGGCCACCGTTTCAAACGTCTCCTGCAGCCCTTCCAGCACATGCAGCCGGTAGAAATCGAGCTCCAGCGAGCCATCGGAGCTGCGAACCGCATGATAGGTGTCGAGCACGCAGCGGAACGCCGGATAAAGCGCCTCCGGCATCCCCGCCCGCGCATAAACGGCCCGGAAGCCGAGCGCGCCGACATCGTGAATGAGCCGCCAGATGCGCTCGTCCGGCACGCCGGTCAGCTCCGCGAAGGCCGCTTCCACGAAGCGGATTTCGCCGACACATGCCGCCCGCAGGATCAGCGTCGCGGTCAGCCGGTTGTTTTCCGCAAGCTGCGCCACCAGCCCGCGCAGATCGTCATTGCCCATGCGGCCGATCGTGTCGGTCGTCGCCCGCTCGCGCGCCTGCTCTTCCAGCGTCGCCGCAACGCGCCCGTCGACCTCGTGATGCGACACGAGATATTCGCGCATCTGTTCGGAGACCATCGCGATCAGCCGTTCGACGAGCAGCGCCGGCAATTCGTTCCGCTGCACCAGCGGCGCTGCAACGTCCGCATCGTCCGCATAGCGTTGCACCAGCATCGTCGCCGCCGCTTCGTTGATGACGGCCCCGCTATTGTGAATGAGTTTCAGCACCGCGCTGCGGTCGCCGCGATGGGCAATCGCCTCGGACACGGTCGCGCGCACCTCTTCCCGCCCGGCAATCGCGCATTGCTTGTCCGAACTGCCGTAATAGACGAGCCCCACAAGGTCCTCATCCGTCAGCACCGGCGAACGCTCGAGAATGGGAATGGCCACCTGGTCGATATCGCGCGCGAGATGCAGCACGATGTTGCGCGGCGCCGCCGGATTGTCGTTCAGGCAGCGCGACAGCGCCTCGCGCACATTGACGGCAACGTCGCGTACCAGATAGCCGAGGATTTCATGCGCCAGCTCGCGCTCGCGCGGCGCCAGCGTGATGGTGCTGAACTGGCTGGCGACTTTCGCCGCCACGGCCGCGCGTGCGTCTTCGGACGTATCCGTAAGGAGACGCTGCACATCCGCGACTGTCAGCTTTTCCGAATCCATCATCGCCTCGGGCCCAAATTCAGCGCCATCTCACAGGAAAGCGCCCTGATTGGAGCCTAGGCGAAACCGCTTAACGAACGGTTTCACATAAAGACACGCAGTAAACGGATGATTTCAGCGTGCGGCCCGCCGATGCATGAAAATCGTTACCAGAACGAGCGCGCCGATCACGCTCACATGCTCCGTCGCTGTATGGAAACTGTTAACCTGTTGCGGCCCCTCCGGCATCGCCCAGAAATTATGGACGAAGAGGATGGTGAGGAAGGTAAAGACGCCGAGCGCCCCCGCCCCGAGCCACACATAGCGCCCCGAAATCACCAGCGCCGACCCGATGAGCTGCGTTGCCGCCGTCGCGATCACGACAAGCTCAGGATAGACAAAGCCGAGCGCCCCGAAAATCTCCACGCTCTGATTGAAATTGGCCAGCAGCCCCAGCCCGCTCGCCCAGAACATGAAAGTCAGCAGCACCCGCGTCGCCACCGCGACGGCCGGCGCTTCGAGAATGGCCGCAATAAAACCTGGTGTCATGTGGTCCCCCCGGACAAAAGAATCTCCCCGAAAATAATTCTCCCACTCCCGATTTCTGTCCAGTCCCCTCCGTCTTCACCCCCCACTTTGACTCCCCCGCCTTTTCATGGATGATCCGCCCCAACAAGAAATTCAGCTAAACGGGGATCGGACACCATGCTTGAGGGCCTCAAGGTCATTGAAATGGCCACCTACATCGCCGCGCCGGGCGCCGGCGGCATCCTTGCCGACTGGGGCGCGGACGTCATCAAGGTGGAGCCGCTTTCCGGCTGCCCCATGCGCTATACGATGCAGAATGTCGGCGCCGACCATCTGAAGGGCAGCCCGATCTTCGATCTCGATAATCGCGGAAAAAAAGGCCTCGCCATCGACACCTCGAAACCGGAAGGCGTCGAGGCCGTGAAGCGCCTCGTCAAAGACGCCGACATCTTCATCACCAATGTCCGCCCCGGCGGGCTGGAGCGCGCGGGCCTCGATTACGAGAGCCTGAAAACCGTGAACCCCCGCCTCGTCTATGCGAGCGTCACCGGCTACGGCCTCGAGGGCCCGGACCGCGACCGCCCCGGCTTCGACATCGCCGCCTTCTATGCCCGCTCCGGCGTCGGCTGGCTGCAGACCGTGAAAGGCAAGGAGCCGACGACGCTGCGCACCGGCATCGGCGACCACACCACCAGCATGGCCACGGTGGGCGGCATCCTCGCCGCCATCTTCGAGCGCGAGAAAACCGGCAAGGGCCGCCTCGTCGAGGCCTCGCTGCTCCGCGCCGGCATCTATGCCGCCGGATCGGACACCGCCGTCCAGCTCCGCTACGGCAAGCTCGGCTCCACCAAGTCGCGCCACGAAGCACTCATGCCGATCAGCAATTTCTTCAAGACGAAGGACACCTGGATCGTCATCGTCCCGCGCCAGGGCACGGTCGACTGGACGGCCGTCTGCCGCGCCATCGGCAGACCCGAGCTCGAAACCGACGAGCGGTTCGACAATCCGAAAAAGCGCCGAGCCAACGCCGCCGAACTGGTCGACATTCTCGATGCCGCCTTCGCCGCGCATGATGTCGATTACTGGCGCGCAAAGCTCGATGCTGAAGACATTATCTGGGCGCCCCTCATGCGCCCCGGCGACGTCTTCGAGGATCCGCAGGCCCACGCCGCAGGCGCCTATGTCAAAGTGCCGGAGGAAGACGGCTCCGGCACCTATCTCGCGCCCGCCTCGCCCATCCGCTTCCCCGGCTTCGACGACACGCCGAAATCGGCCTCACCCGCGCTCGGCCAGCACACGCTCGAAACATTGAAGTCCCACGGCTTCAGCGACGCCGAAATTGAAAGCCTTCGCGCCTCTGGCGCCATAAAATAAAACACCCATATCCGGACATTCGCCGCACAAAGGAAACGCTCCATGACCGACCAAACCTACACGCCGCCGAAAGTCTGGACCTGGAACCAGGACAAGAACGCCAACCGCTTCTCGAACATCAATCGCCCCATCGCGGGCCCGACGCATGAGAAGGAGCTTCCCGTCGGCAAGCATCCCTTCCAGCTCTATTCGCTGGCGACACCGAACGGCGTCAAGGTCACGGTCATGCTGGAAGAGCTTCTCGAAGCCGGTCACAAGGGCGCCGAATACGACGCCTGGCTCATCAACATCTCGGAAGGCCACCAGTTCGGCTCAGGCTTCGTCGCCGTCAATCCGAACTCGAAGATCCCCGCCTTGATGGACCACAGCACCAATCCGCCGACCCGCATCTTCGAAAGCGGCGCCATGCTCCTCTATCTCTCGGAGAAGTTCGGCGGCGCCTTCATGCCGAAGGACCTCACGAAGCGCGCCGAGGTCTATTCCTGGCTCATGTGGCAGATGGGCTCCGCGCCTTATCTCGGCGGCGGCTTCGGCCATTTCTATGCCTATGCACCGTTCAAGATCGAATATGCGATCGACCGCTTCGCCATGGAGATCAAGCGCCAGCTCGACGTCCTCGATCGCCGCCTCGCCGAGAGCCGCTACATCGCGGGTGACGAATACACCGTCGCCGACATGGCCATCTGGCCCTGGTACGGCGCGCTCGCCAAAGGCCTCCTCTACGAAGCCGCCGAGTTCCTCAGCGTCCACGAATATAAGAACGTCATCCGCTGGACCGACGAAATCGCCGAACGTCCGGCGGTGAAGCGCGGCCGCATGGTCAATCGCGCCTGGGGCGAGCCTTCGAGCCAGCTCCCCGAGCGCCACGACGCCTCGGACTTCGAGAAAGTCGCGAAGGCCGAAAGCTGACGGCATCTTTTTTGCCGGCGGATGGATGAATGCACAGATGCCCCCTATATAGGGGGCATCGCCATTCGCTTTCATTTCGAGGACGGAAATGCTGACAACGGAAAAGCTTGCCGAGCCGCTTTCGCTCGCCCACGGACCCGCCATGAAGAACCGCTTCATGCTGGCGCCGCTCACCAACACGCAGAGCCACCCCGATGGCCGTCTCTCCGACGATGAATTCCGCTGGCTCACCATGCGCGCGGAAGGCGGCTTCGGCCTCACCATGACCTGCGCTGCCCATGTCCAGGCGGGCGGACAGGGCTTCCCCGGCCAGCTTGGCATCTGGGACGACCGTCACCTCGAAGGGCTGACGCGCCTCGCCGCCGCCATCAAGGCGCAGGATTCGGTCTCCTCCGTCCAGCTTCATCATGCGGGCATCCGCTCGCCGAAGGACCTCGTGGGCGATGTCGTCGGCCCCTCCGACGACAAGGACACCGGCGGCCGCGCGCTCACCACCGCCGAAGTCGAAAAACTGCGCGACGATTTCATCGCCGCCGCAAAGCGCGCCGAGAAGGCGGGCTTCGACGGCGTCGAGGTGCATGGCGCGCATGGCTACATCCTCGCGCAGTTCCTTTCGCCCGAATTCAACCGTCGCGACGACATCTATGGCGGCTCGCTCGAAAACCGCGCCCGCCTCGTCTTCGAGATCGTCAACGGCATCCGCGCCGCCTGCCGCCCGGACTTCCAGCTCGGCATTCGTCTGTCCCCGGAGCGTTTCGGCCTGAAGCTCGCGGAGATACGCGATGTCGCCGCCGAACTTCTCTCCGACGCAAAGATCGACTATCTCGACATGTCTCTCTGGGATGTGAAGAAGGAGCCGGTGGAAGAGGAATTCCACGGCCGCTCGCTGATGAGCCTCTTCACGGACCTGCCCCGTGGGCCGGTCCGCCTCGGCGCCGCCGGCAAGATCATGACCGCGCAGGATGCCGCCGAAGTCATCGAGGCCGGTTGCGACTTCGCGATCATCGGCCGCGCCGCGATCCTGCGCCACGATTTCCCGCGCCGGGCCCTCGCCGACCCCGCCTATGTCTCGCCGCCGCTCCCCGTCACGGAACAGCATCTCCGCGACGAAGGCCTCGGCTCCGCCTTCGTCACCTATATGCGCGGCTGGAAGGGCTTCGTTGCCGAAGAGGCCGCGTAAACCTCACCACGTATCGATGAAGGCGCGGGAGGGTTTCGCTTCCATCGGCGGCAGCGATTTCAAGCCCCGCGTGATCCAGTGCCTTGTCTCCGCCGGATCGATCACCGCGTCGATTTCTAGGAAGGCGGCCATATTGGTCGCCTTTCCGTTCTCGTAATAGCGGTCGACCATCTTGCGGTAGAAGGCGTCGCGCTCCTCCGGGTCTTCGATCGCCTCCATCTCGCGGCGATAGCCGAGCCGCGCCGCCCCTTCGAGGCCCATGCCGCCGAATTCGCCCGTCGGCCAGGAGATGTTGAAGAACGGCGCATGAAAGCTCCCCGCCGTCATCGCCTGCGCGCCGAGCCCATAGCCCTTGCGCAGCACCACCGCGAAGAGCGGCACGCTCATATTCGCCGCCGTCACGAACATGCGGCTGACATGGCGCACCTGCGCCTCTTTCTCGATCTCCGGCCCCACCATGAAGCCCGGCGTGTCGCAGAGCGACAGGATCGGCAGCCCGAACGCATCGCAAAGCTGCATGAAGCGCGCCGCCTTGTCCGCTGCCTCCGCGTCGATGGCGCCGCCGAGATGATAGGGATTGTTCGCCATCAGCCCCATCGGCCGCCCTTCCATGCGGATAAGCGCCGTCTTGATGCCGATACCGAATTCGCGCCTGAGTTCCAGCACCGATCCCTTGTCCGCCACGCCCTCGATCACCTTGTCGATGTCATAGGCGCGCAACCGGTTCTCGGGGATCATGTGGCGCAATAGCCGCTGGTCGCTCTCCTCCCACTTCTCCACCGCACCTTGAAAATACGAAAGATACTTCTGGCAGGCCTCGATCGCTTCTTCTTCGTCCTTCACGAAAATATCGATGACGCCATTCTTGCGGTGAACCGCCGCCGGGCCGATATCCTCGGGCGCATAAACGCCGAGCCCGCCCCCCTCGATCATCGCCGGGCCGCCCATGCCGATATTGGAATCCGCCGTCGCGATGATGACGTCGCAGCAGCCGAGCAGCGCCGCATTCCCCGCGAAGCACCGCCCCGCCGTCATGCCGACAAGCGGCACCTTGCCTGAAAGCGTCGCAAACGTGTGGAAGCTCGGCGTGTCGAGACCGGCAACGCCCGCCGTGTCCGTGTCGCCCGGCCGCCCGCCGCCGCCTTCCGCCAGCAGCACGATGGGCAGCTTCTGGTCCCGCGCGAGGAAGAGCATGCGGTCCATCTTCTTGTGGTTCATCGCACCCTGGGTCCCTGCGAACACGGTGAAGTCGTAGCCCATCACCATCGCGCGCGCCTTCTCTTCGCCGAAGAGCGAGGCGTTCACAGTGCCGATGCCCGACACCAGCCCGTCCGCCGGGCTCATCTTCAGAAGCTCCTCCAGCGAGCGCCGCCTCCGCTGCGCGGCCAGCGCCAGCGCGCCATATTCGATGAAGCTCCCCTCGTCGCAGAGCTGGTCGATATTCTCGCGCACCGTCCGCTGGTTGCGCTTGCGCCGCCGCGCCACAGCGTCCGGCCGGTTCTCGTCGAGCCCCAGCGCATGCCGCTCGATCACATGTTGCAGGTCGGGGCGGATGTAATCGGGATCGACCGCTTCTTCCGTCACCGCCGCCGCGTCGTCGCCCGCGCCCTCTTCGATGAAGAGGATCGGCTCTCCCTCCATCAGCGTTGCATTCGTCACGGCGGCGATTTTCCGCACCGTGCCGCCGAACGGCGCCGCGATGGTGTGCTCCATCTTCATCGCTTCGAGCACCGCGATCTGCTGTCCCTTCGCAACCGTCGCGCCTTCCGCCACATCGACGGAAATCACCTTGCCCTGCATCGACGAAGGAACAGGCGTCGTCCCCGCCGGCCCTTCCACATGTCTGGCAGCCGCCGCCGCGCCCGTACCGTTCCCGCCGGTGAAATAGCGCCCCGGTGTCGCCTCCGCCTTTGCCAGCTCGCCCGCATGTTCCGCGATGAAGCCCGTGCTCACCTCATTCGCCTGCACGTCGTCCCGCGCCATCAGCGCCTGCAGGAACGAAATATTCGTCGTCACGCCCTCGATCTGGAATTCACTGAGCGCGCGCCGCGCCCGCGCCACCGCCGCCGCATAGTCCGGCGCCGGCGAATGTGCGATCAGCTTCGCCAGCAGCGAGTCGTAGTTCGGGCTCGTGCGGTATCCGGCATAGCCGAACGTGTCGACGCGAATGCCCGGCCCCGAAGGCGGGTTGAACGTATTGAGCACGCCGCCCGTCGGCACAGCCTCGCCCGTCTCGTTCATCCGCTCCATGTTCACGCGAAGCTGGATCGCGAAACCGCGAGGGCTTGGCGTCTCCGTCAGCCCCACTTCCTTCAGCGTCGCGCCGCCCGCGATCCTGAGCTGCGTCTTCACGAGGTCGACCCCCGTCACTTCTTCGGTGACGGTATGCTCCACCTGCAATCGCGGATTGGCCTCCATGAAGGCAATCGCGCTCTCCGCGCTTTTCGCTTCCATGTCGATCAGGAATTCAAACGTGCCAAGCCCCTTGTAGTTCGCCGCGCCCGCCAGCTTCCGCGCCGCCTCCACCAGCCGCTTGCGAAGCCCTGCGTCGAGCGTCGGGCTTGGCGCAACCTCCACCACCTTCTGGTTCCGCCGCTGCAGCGTGCATTCGCGCTCGCCGAGATCGATCACATCCTTGCCGTCGCCGACGATCTGGATTTCGATGTGCCGCGCTTTCCGCACCAGCTTCTCGGCATAGAGGTCGCCGCTGCCGAATGCCGCCGTCGCTTCCGAGCGGCAGCGTTCATAGGCTTCCGGCAATTCCTTGATGTCGGTGACGGCGCGCATCCCGCGGCCGCCGCCGCCCGCCAGCGCCTTCAGCATGATCGGCGCCTTCACCTTCTCCATGAAAGCCCGCGCCTCTTCGAGGCTCGTGGCGCCGTTCGTGCCGGGAAAAAGCGGCACACCCTCTTTCTCGGCGAGCGCCCGCGCCTTGGCCTTGTCGCCGAACAGCCGCAGCGCCTCGGGCGAAGGTCCGACGAAAATAATCCCCTCCTTCGCGCATTCTTCCGCGAAAGCCGCATTCTCGCTCAGGAAGCCATAGCCCGGATGGATCGCGTCGCATCCCGCCTGCTTCGCCTCGGCCACGATCTGCTTGATGTCGAGATAGGCGGCTGCCCCCGTGCCGGTCAGCGGCAACGCCTCGTCCGCCGCCCGCACATGCAGCGACAGCGCATCATCCTCCGCATAGACCCCGACAGTCCGCAATCCGAGTTCCGCACCCGCGCGCGCAATGCGCACGGCAATTTCACCGCGATTGGCAATCAACAGGCTTTTCATGGATCGGGCCTCCCTCGCCCCAATGGCTTTTACCAATTGGAGTAGGGAGATGGACCGCCCCTGTCAAACCCGGCCTTCGGAAGTTCTCACCTTACAAATCCGAACCGCGCCGCCACGCGCTTCTCGATCTCGACCACGACCAGCAACAAAATGCCCGCGCCGACTATGACGGCACCGTCGGTCAGGGAGACCGGCCTGCTGCCGAAAATGCCCTGAAGGAACGGCATATAGGTAAAGGCGAACTGCGCCGCGATTACCGTCCCCACGCCCGCGAGAACGGCGGGCGTGCCCAGCACCCCCCGCCATGTCAGCGACGTGCCATGCACATAGCGCACGCTGAAAAGATAGAAGATTTCCATGACGACCAGCGCGTTCACCACCATCGTCCGCGCCGTCTCCACCGGCAGGCCCCGGCTCGTCGCCCAGGCATAGATGCCGAACGTGCCCGCCACCATCAGCAGCGAGACGAAAACGATCCGCCACAGCAGCCTGCCCGACAGCAGCCTCTGCCCCGCCTGTCGCGGCGGCCGGCGCATCGCGCCCGCCTCCGTCGGCTCGAACGACAGCGTCAGGCCGAGCGCCACCGCCGTCACCATGTTGATCCAGAGAATCTGCACCGGCGTCACAGGCAGCGTCAGCCCGAACAGGATCGCGAGAATGATGGTCAGCGCCTCGCCGCCATTGGTCGGCAGCGTCCAGGTGATCACCTTGGTGATATTGTCATAGACCGTCCGCCCTTCGCGCACGGCGGCGACGATAGACGCGAAATTGTCGTCGGCCAGCACCATCTCGCTCGCCTCCTTCGCCGCCTCCGTTCCCTTGCCGCCCATCGCGACGCCCACATCCGCGCGCTTCAGCGCCGGCGCGTCGTTCACGCCGTCGCCCGTCATCGCGATCACCGAGCCGTCCGATTGCAACGCCTCCACCAGCCTCAGTTTGTGTTCCGGGCTCGTCCGCGCGAACACCGCCGCCTCCCGCGCCGTCCTGCGGAATTCATCATCCGCCATCCGGTCCAGTTCCGCGCCCGTCACGGTCCTCGGCTCGTCGGCAATGCCGAGCTGCCGCGCGATCGCGCAGGCGGTGGCGGCGTGGTCGCCGGTAATCATCTTGACGCTGATGCCCGCCGCCCTGCATTCGGCCACCGCCTTCATCGCTTCCTCGCGCGGCGGATCGATCAGCCCGGCAATGCCGAGTAATGTCAGCCCCTCTTCCGCATCGCGCGGCGAAATCTCCGTGCAACCCTCCGGCATCACGCGCCGCGCCAGCGCAATCACGCGTTGGCCGTCGGAAGCCAGCGCCTCGATCTGCCGCTGCCAGTAATCCGCGTCCACCGCCCCCTCGCCCTCCGCCGTCGCGGCGCGCGCGCACATCGCCACCACCTGCTCGGGCGCGCCTTTCAGGTAAAGCACCGGCGCGCCGCTCCCGCGCGCATTGAGCGTCGCCATGTAGCGATGCCGCGCATCGAAGGGAATGACGTCGAGCCGCGTGAAGCGTTGGCGCGCGGCGTCGATGTCGTGCCCCGCTTTCGCCGCAAGCGAAACCAGCGCCCCCTCCATCGGGTCGCCATCCACCAGCCAGTTCCCGTCCGCATGGCGCAGATGCGCGTCGTTGCACAGCAGCCCCGCCAGCGACAATTCCTCCACCACCGGATAGGCGGCAATGTCGGCAGGCGCCCCATCCGCGAGAAACCGCCCCTCCGGCGCATAGCCCGCCCCTTCGACATCCGTTCGTCCAGCCGCCGTCACCGCCGCGCGCACCGTCATCTCGTTGCGGGTCAGCGTGCCGGTCTTGTCGGAACAGATCACCGACACCGATCCCAGCGTCTCCACGGCGGGCAGCTGGCGGATGATGGCATTGCGGCTCGCCATGCGCCGCACGCCGACGGCAAGCGCAATGGTCATGACGGCGGGCAGCCCTTCGGGGATCGCCGCAACCGCCAGCCCCACCATCACCATGAAGGCGTCGCTGAACGAATAGCCGCCCGCGAAAACCGCGTAGAGAAAGACGAGCGCGGAAACGCCAAGCACCGCCACAGTCACCTGCCGTGCGAACAGGTTCATCTGCCGCACCAGCGGCGTCGTCAGCCGCTCGACATCGCCGAGCATACCGCTGATATGTCCAAGCTCCGTTGCCGCGCCCGTGGCCACGGCCACGCCTGCCCCTTGTCCGGCGGCGATGAAGGTGCCGGAAAACGCCATTGAAAAGCGGTCGCCCAGCGGCGCTCCTGCATCCACCGGGGAGGTGCTCTTGTCGACCGGCACGGACTCGCCCGTCAGTGCCGCCTCGTCGGCTTTCAGGTTGTGCGCTTTCAGCAGCCGCAGGTCGGCGGGCACCCGATCCCCCGCTTCCAGCAGCACCACATCGCCCGGCACCACCTCGTCCGCGCCGATCGTCAGCCGCCGTCCGCCACGCATCACCGAGGCATGCGGATCGATCATGTCGCGTATCGCGTTGAGCGCCTGTTCCGCGCGCCCTTCCTGTACGACGCCGATAATCGCATTCAGGATGACGACCAGCAGGATCACGGCAGCGTCGGTCACATGGCCGATCCCCGCCGCGAGAACACCCGCCGCGATCAGCACATAGATGAGGAGATTGTGAAACTGGAGGAGAAAGCGCATCGCGAGCCCGCGAGGCTTCGCGCGGGGCAGCCGGTTCGGCCCATAGGCTTCGAGCCGCCGCGCCGCCTCCTCCTCGGAGATGCCGCCATGCCCGCTGCCGGTCTCGGCCAGAACGGCCTCGCGCTCCAGCGAATGCCATGCGCGCGCTTGCGGCGCTGCGACTTTTTCCTGCGATGCTGCCACGCCGGCCCCGTTCTGCTTCAGACCGTTTCTATGTAACAGATTTCCCGCAAAGCCGTCCCGCGTCGGAATGTCCTCAGCGTCTTTGCCGTTCCGGATCGTGCAGCGCCGGCTCGAAGAACATACCGAGCTGCAGGCTCTCCGCGATCCGCGCCGCCTTCTCCGTGAAGAGGTCCGCCACTTCCGGCGCGCAGATCTCGTCCGCCGTCTCGCGGAAAAGCGTCAGCCAGCGGTCGAAATGCGAGGGGCTCACCTCTTTCAGCTTCAGATGCGCCCGCATCGGCTGCCCCTTGTAGCGGCCGGTGGTCAGCATCACGGAGGACCAGAAGTCGAACATCTTTTTCAGATGCGGTTCCCAGTCCTCGCCGATGACGCCGTCGAAGATCGGCCCGAGAACCGCATCGCTCCGCACCTTCACATAAAAAGCGCGCACCAGCCGCTCGATTTCCTGCTCGTCGGTCGCGCGGCGCTTCGCATCCTCGTCGATGCACCAGCGGGCATTCTCGCTTTCGCCTTCGCCACCGCCCGGTTCGTCATTGCCCATTATCGCCCGCTCCTTTAACATGTATCTTTGATACATCTTTAAAGTCACGCCTCGCGGCGCCGAATGCAACATTTCCCGCCTGCGGCATTTCGCCGGTTCACGAAAGCTCCCCATGCGCCTCACCCTCCATACGGATTATGCGCTGCGCCTCCTCACTTATCTGGCGCTGAAGCCGGATGAGATTGCCACCATTTCCGAAGTGGCGGAGAGCTACAGCATCTCGCGCAACCATTTGACGAAAGTCGCGCATGAACTCGGCCGCGCCGGCTTCGTCGAAACGCTGCGCGGTCGCGGCGGCGGCCTGCGGCTCGCCCGCGCGGCCGGGAAAATCGGCATCGGCGACGTCGTCCGGGCGATGGAAGAGGATTTCTGCATCGTGGAATGTTTCGCGGCCGAGACGGACCGCTGCCGCATCGGCCCCGCCTGCCGCCTCAAGCGCGTGCTGAAGCAGGCGCTCGATGCCTGGCTTGCCGTGCTGGACGACACCACGCTTGCCGATCTCGTCGAACGACCGCAACCGCTCCGCCGTCTGCTCGCTCTTGCTGGCTGAGACGGATCAGTGCTTGCCCTGCTCGGTCTTTCCGAAATTCTCTCGCGTCACGACTTCGCGTTCGGCCTTCTCGGCAGGGGTCTCTTCCTGTCGCGCCGTGCGCCACTGCATCGTGGCATAGGCGAATACAACGCCAAGCACTACCGCGCCGCCGCCGACCACGAGAAGCCAGAGATTGCCGCCGGACCACAGGGCAGTCGTGAAATCGGTCTCCACAAGTACCTCCAATCGGAATGCAGGCGGACTTGAAGCCGCCTTCCTCTACCAACGGGAGGAATGGAACTTGGTTCCGTCTCAGCTATAGGCGAAGCCGGAGCGCGGCAGCATCCGCGCGCGCTCACGCCGCTCGTCGCGGGCTTCCGCTTCGTCGCGTGCATTTTTCTTGTCCCCGCTCCGCAGCGTTTCGCTGCCCTCGGGAATCGGGTCGAGCGAGGCCAGCAATTCGACGATACCGGGGGTAAGTTGCAGCGGCGCGCGTCCGACACTTGTCCCCGTGCTGGCGGCCGGATAGGCGCCGCCCGAAACCGGGGATAAAGCCGCCGCGCCGCGTGTCGCATAGCTCCGTCGCGCCTCGCCCGCCGGCTGCTCCGTGAAGCCCGGTTTTTCCTTTGTGACGGTTTGATTACGGTTCGATGACAGTGGACGGTTTTCCGCCATTTCCTGCATCCGCGAGGCATCGGCATTTTCATGCTTCGCCACCAGGTTCCGATAGACCTCGGAAACCGTCCGCGCGCGCCCATCCGCATTGTAGAAGATCGACCGGTTGGCATCCGCCGCAGCTGGAAAAAGCGTGTCCGCACGGGCATTTGGCGTGTCTTCCGCCGCCCCGATCAGCTTCGATGCGCCGCCCGCGCCGAGGAAATGCGCGATGTAAAGCTCGCCCTCATTCACCTCACGCCCCAGCCGCCCCTCGAGATGCGCCGCGCTGTCCTGCGTATAAGCCCCCGCCATCAGCGCCGAAGCATGCGCATCGTTCCGCAAGGCAAGAATTTCCTGCCTTTCGGCAGCATTTTCCACGACATAGCGGCCATTGGCATTGCGCGTGATCGACGCCGAATAGTCACCGAGACCCAGCGCCTCGCCATGCTTCTTCAGGGTGCCGAGCCAGCTCTGTTCGGTGAACTGGAACAACCCGCAGGCGCTGGAAGTCTTTGATTGTGCTTCACAATTCAGGCTCGACTCGCGCATGGCCGTCTTCAGCAGATAGTCGAAATCGGTCCCCGTGCGCTGGCTCGCGGCCTGCAGCGCGGTGGCGATTGTCGGCTGTATGCCAATGGTTTCGACAAGGCTCATCCGGTTTTTCCTCTCATTCCGGTGAGCAAGGTCGCAAGCCCCGTGCCAGTTCAATTTACCGTTCAATATCGCGGAAACCCTGCGTTTTTCGCGCGCATTTCCATCCTTCCGCGTTAAGCTTCCTCAAAAGCATGGGAAAACCATGCACCACCTGGAGGGAGGAAATACGGAATGGCCGAGATCGACGTCGCGGCGGAAGTCGAGGAGAGTCTTCATCACCCTGCAAAAGAAGAGGCGGAAAAGCCTTATCCCAAAGCCATTTACGGCTGGTACGTGGTCGGTATTCTCGTCCTCGCCTACACCTTCTCCTTCATCGACCGGCAGATTCTGAGCCTCCTGGTCGGACCCATCAAACGGGATCTGGCCATCTCCGACACGCAAATGAGCCTGCTGCAAGGCTTTGCTTTTGCTGCCTTTTACTGTGTTGCAGGCCTCCCGATCGGCCGTCTGGTGGACCGCTACCACCGCGTCAACATCATCGCCCTCGGCGTCTTCGTTTGGAGCTTGATGACCGCGCTGTGCGGCACCGCGCGCTCCTTCCTGATGCTTTTCGTCTTCCGCGCCGGCGTCGGCGTCGGCGAGGCGGCGCTCTCGCCCGCCGCCTATTCCATCATCGCGGACTATTTTCCGCCGAAACGCTTGGGTTTTGCGCTCGGCGTCTATGGCATGGGCGTCTATATCGGCGCCGGCCTCGCCCTCATCATCGGCGCCGCCGTTATCGCCCTCGTCTCCGAAGGCGGCAGCGCCACCCTGCCCCTGATCGGCGAAATCTACGCCTGGCAAATCACCTTCCTCGTCGTCGGCCTGCCCGGCATCCTTGTCGCCCTCTGGGTCTGGACCCTTCGCGAGCCTGTCCGCCGCGGCCATGTCCGTCAGGAAACCGGCGCCGACGGCATCTCCCGCCGCGTCGAGGTGCCGGTGAAGGAAGTCTTTGAATATATGGGCAAAAACTGGCGCACCATTGTGCCGCTTAACCTCTGCTACGCCCTCTCGGCCATGATGGCCTATGGCGTCGCTGCCTGGATTCCGACCCTCTTCGTCCGCACCCACGGCTGGACCTATCCCGAAGCGGGCTTCTGGTATGGCCTCGTCATCGTCATCTTCGGCACCACCGGCGTCATCGCGGGCGGCTGGACGGGCGACTTCCTGACCGGCAAGGGCATCCGCAACGGCCGCATGATGGTCTGCGCCTTCACCGGCCTTGCCGCCTTCCCCTTCTCCATCGCCTATCCGCTGGTGGACGACCCCTGGATTGCGCTTTTGCTGCTCTGCCCCTCGACCTTTTTCGCCACTTTCACCACCGGCGCCGGCCCCTCCGCGCTCCAGGAACTGATGCCGAACCAGATGCGCGGCTTCGCCTCCGCCATCCTGATTTTCGTGGTCACGATCATCGGCCTCGGCCTCGGCCCCACCTCGATCGCGCTGGTGACGGACTATGTCTATGGCGATGAAGCGATGCTGCGCTACTCGCTGGCAGTGGTACCGGCCATCGTCTTGACCCTCGCCATCGTCGCGGGCTTCCTCGGGCTGAAGCCTTATCTCGCGAGCCTCGACTACCTGAAGCACTGGAGCACCCAGAACGAAAAGTGACAGCAAAAACAAGAGATTGGGTCCGCAAGCGGATTCAATCTCTCAATATCTTGGGGCGCAAGGGCGCCTTAACCCTAAATCTCAGGATCAACTCTATATATAGGTGATTTCAAAGGCTTGGGCACATATCCACAATGTGGATATCAGACGGCCTTGCCAAACAGCCCAAAGCGCCACGCCGTGGCGCCGGCGGCTGAATTGTCCTGCACCAGCCGCAAGTGCGACCGCCCGGCGAGCCGCCCGCGCGTCCGCGCCTGCCCCAGCTTGAAGGCAAGCAACGCCTCATCGAACGGCTTCGCGAGATAGTCGTCGGCCCCAGCCTCGATCGCGCGGCGCACCGATGCCGGCGCGGCATCGCCCGTCACATGGAAAAGGCAGAAATCCTGCCCACCCGGCAGGCGCCGCAACGCCTCTACCAGCAGCCCGCCGCTCGGCATTTCCAGCCGCCCGTCGATCATGATGAGGTCCGGCGCCGTACCCGCCGCCATCGCCAGCGCCTCCTCGCTGCCGGACGCTCCCGCCACCCGAAAGCCGAGGCGTTCGAGCAGGTGGCTCGCGGCGCGGCGCGAGGCGGGCGAAAGATCGGCAACAAGGGCTGTGTTCAAGGCTCCGGCTCCGGAATGCGGGTGAATCGCTCCCCGTCTTCCCCCGGATATTGAGCCTCGAGTCTTAAACCAATCGTTAACCGTGACGGCCCTCAGCCGCGAAAATCCCGTCCCAGCCGTTCGACAAGGGCACGCCTCTCTTCCTCGCCGTAGGCTTCGGCCGTCCCAACGCCCCAGACCGGCGCCGGCCAGGCCGCATCCTCGGGAAACCGGGCAATCACATGCACATGAAGCTGCGGCACCATGTTGCCGAGCGCCGCCACATTCATTTTGTGTGCCTTGGTCACTTCCCTCAGCACATCCGAGGCAAGGTCGATCTCCGCATGGAATTTCGCTTTCTCCTTCGCCGCCACATCATCGAAATCCCGCAGCCCCTCGCGCCGCGGCACCAGGATCAGCCAGGGAAACCGCCGGTCATTCATCAGCAGCACCCGGCAAAGCGGCAGGTCGGCCACCAGCAGCGTATCGGCGGCAAGCCGCTCGTGAAGGGTGAATGCCATCGACAACCTCAATAAGACTTCGGCAGGCCAAGCACCCGCTCGGCAATGAAACTCAGGATCAGCTCACGGCTCACAGGTGCAATCCGCGCGATCATCACTTCGCGCATATAACGCTCGACATGGAACTCCTTGGCATAGCCCATGCCCCCATGCGTCATGATCGCCGTCTCGCAGGCCCGGAAACCCGCCTCCGCCGCCAGATATTTCCCCGCATTGGCCTCCGCCCCGCAATTCTCGCCCGCGTCGTAAAGCGCCGCCGCCTTGAACACCATCAGGTTCGCCGCTTCCAGTTCCGCCCAGCACCGCGCCAGCGGATGCTGGATCGCCTGGTTCTGCCCAATCGGCCGGCCGAACACCTCCCGCTCCCGCGCATAATCCGTCGCCTTCTTCAGCGCAATCCGGCCGACACCCACCGCCTCCGCGCCGATCAGCACCCGCTCCGGGTTAAGCCCATGCAGCAGATAGTGAAATCCCTTCCCCTCCTCGCCGATCAGGTCTTCCTTCGGCACCCGTAGCCCATCGAAGAACACCGCGTTCGAGTCGACCGCCTTCCGCCCCATCTTCTCGATCTCGCGAACCTCCGTGGCGCCACCGCGATCGAGGTTCGTATAAAAGAGTGACAATCCTTCGGTCGCCTTGGCGCATTTCTCCTTCGGCGTCGTCCGCGCCAGCAGCAATATCTTGTTCGCCGTCTGCGCGGTCGAGGTCCACATCTTCCGCCCATGCACCACATAGGCCTTGCCGTCCCACTCCGCCTTGGTGGAGATCGCGGTGGTATTGAGCCCCGCATCCGGCTCCGTCACGCCGAAGCAGCAGCGGTCCTCGCCCTTGATGAGCGGCGGCAGGTTCTTCTGCTTCTGCTCCTCGGTCCCGAACACCACCACGGGCATCGGCCCGAACAGGTTGATGTGAATGGCGGAAGCACCCGAAAGACACGCCCCCGATTCGGCAATCGTTTGCGCCACGATGGCCGCTTCCGTCACGCCGAGCCCCGAACCGCCATAGGCTTCCGGCATCGCGACCCCAAGCCAGCCGCCAGCCGCGATATCCCGCACGAAATCCTCCGGGAAGCCGCCTTCCTTGTCGTGTTTCAGCCAGAAGGCATCGTCATACTTCACGCAGATCCGCGCCACGGCGTCCCTGATCGCCTGCTGATCCTCGCTGAATCTGAAATCCATATAGCCTCCCCGGCGTCTTTTCGCGTTCTGCTGCGCGAGGCTATAACCTAGCCGGGATGCGGGCGGCGAGACAGCCTGCGGAAACAACAGGGATCGACATGCCGGGACTTTATTTCGAGGAATTCAGCGAGGGTCAGATATTCAAGCACCCGATCAGGCGCACGGTCACCGAGACGGACAACGTCCTCTTCTCGACCATGACCATGAACCCCGCCGCCCTCCACCTCGACCATCACTACGCGGCAACCGAAACCGAATTCGGCAAGCCGCTGGTGAACAGCCTCTTCACCCTCGGCCTGATGATCGGCATCTCGGTCAACGACACGACGCTTGGCACCACTATCGCCAATCTCGGCATGAACGACGTCGTCTTTCCGAAGCCCGTCTTCCAGGGCGATACGCTGCGGATCGAAACGAAGGTGCTTTCGAAGCGCCGCTCGAAGTCCCGCCCTCTCGCCGGCATCGTCACCTTCGAACACAAGGCCTACAACCAGCACGGAGACGAAGTTGCCTCCTGCACGCGCCAGGCTTTCATGCACGCCAAAAGCGTCGAAGAGGCCTGAGCCATGAGGTCCTTGCTCTTCGTCCCCGCCGACAGCGAAAAGAAACTCGCCAAGGGCTTCGGCTCCGGCGCCGACGCACTTATCCTCGATCTGGAAGATTCCGTCGCGCTTTCGAACAAGGAAGCCGCGCGCAAATCCGCGACCGATTACCTGAAAGGCGCTGACCGCTCCGGCCCCAAACTCGTGCTCCGCATCAATGCGCTCGACACACCCTTCTGGGAAGCCGACCTCGAAGCCATTATCCCCGCCAAACCCGACATGATCGTCATCCCGAAAACCCTGTCTGGTGCCTGCGTGAAAAAAGTCGGCGACAGGATCGACCGCCTCGGCGGCGGCGACATCGGCATAGGCTGCGTCGCCACGGAAACAGCCGCCTCTCTCTTCACGCTCGGCACATATGGCGGCTCGCATCCCCGCCTCGCTTTCCTCACATGGGGCGCGGAAGATCTTTCCGCCGCGCTCGGCGCGCGCGACAACAAGGACGACCACGGAAACTACACTGGCCCCTACCAGCTCGCCCGAACGCTGACGCTGCTCGGCGCCGTCGCCGCCGGCGTCGCGCCCATCGACGGCGTCTGGAAGGATTTCCGCGACGAGAAAGGCCTCGAAGCCGAAGCCCGCGCCGCCGCGCGAGACGGCTTCACCGGCAAGATGGCGATCCATCCGGCCCAGGTCGCGATCATCAATGAAGTCTTCACGCCGAACGAAGCCGACCTTGCCCATGCCCGCGCCGTCATTGCCGCTTTCGAGCAGGCGGGCGATGTCGGCGTCGTGGCGCTCGACGGTGTCATGCTGGATATGCCCCATCTGAAACAGGCAAAGGCGCTTCTCGCCCGTGCCGCCCAGTCGAATTGAGTAACTTATGAAACCGAACGTTCTGATCGCCCTCCCGCTCGGCAAGGCTTTCGAGCGGAAGCTCACCGACCGGTACACCATCGTCGCCGATCCGCAGGCGCAGAAGGGCGTCGATGCTGTCGTCACTGTCGGCACGATGCGCGCCGACGATGCCTGGTTCGACGCCATGCCCGACCTGAAGCTCATCTGCTGCTTCGGCTCCGGCTATGAAGGGATCGATATCGGCGCGGCGGCCCGGCACAACGTCACCGTCACCAATACCGTCGGCGCCAATGCCGCCACGGTCGCGGACCTCGCCGTCGCACTCCTTCTCGCCTCGGTCCGCCTCGTCGTCACTGGCGACCGTCTCACCCGCGCCGGGCAATGGCGCGGCGAAAACCCTGCGCCCCTCCTCTTCGCGCGCGGCATCACGGGCCGCCGGATCGGCGTCGTCGGGCTCGGCGCCATCGGCCTGAAGATCGCGAACCGGCTCGCCGCCTTCGAAGCCGAGATCGGTTATCACAACCGCAGCAGGAAAGACGTCCCCTATCCCTATTTCGAGACCGTGCTCGAACTTGCCGAATGGGCCGACACACTCATCCTCGCCCACCGCGCCGACGAGTCGAACCGTCACATGGTCAATGCCGGGGTTCTGGCGGCGCTCGGCCCTTCCGGTCATGTCGTCAATATCTCGCGCGGCTCCGCTATCGACGAGGACGCCCTGATTGCCGCCCTCAAAAACGGCACCATCGCGGGCGCCGGCCTCGATGTTTTCGAGGACGAGCCCCATCCGCGTCAGGATCTTGTCACCCTGCCCAACGTGGTGGTGACGCCGCATATCGGCGGCGGAACCTCGGAAGCCATCATCGCAATGGGCGATGCCGTAATCGCCAATCTCGACGCCTTTTTCGCCGGAAAACCGCTTCCAAACCCGGTCACTTCGGCCTGATCCCCGCGCCCGGACAAAAATAGACCTCGGTCTATTTTATGCTGGCCTCCGCAAATCGCCCAGCGTACTCTCCTCCCCAAAGCAACCGGGGAGGAGCCCATCATGCACGATCTCATCATTCGCGGCGGACTGCTGGCCGACGGCACGGGCGCGCCCGCGCGCATCGCCGACGTCGCCATCGACAACGGCATCGTCACCGAAGTCGGCACCGTTACCGGTACCGCAAGGCGCGAGATCGACGCGACCGGCCTCGTCGTCACGCCGGGCTGGGTCGACATCCACACGCATTACGACGGCCAGGTCACATGGGACCCGCTCCTTTCGCCCTCTTGCTGGCATGGCGTGACGACGGTCGTAATGGGCAATTGCGGCGTCGGCTTCGCGCCCGCCCGGCCCGACAAGCATGATTGGCTCATCAGCCTCATGGAAGGCGTAGAGGATATCCCCGGTGCCGCACTCGCCGAAGGCATCGAGTGGAACTGGGAAACCTTCCCCGAATATATGGACAGCCTCGACAAGCAGAAGCGCGTGCTCGATGTCGCGACGCAGGTGCCGCATGGCTCCGTCCGCGCCTATGTGATGGGCGAGCGCGGCGCACGCAACGAAGCCGCGACCGACGAAGACATTGCCGCGATGGCGAAGATCGTCGAGGAAGGCATCGCCGCAGGCGCGCTCGGCTTCTCGACCTCGCGCACCATGCTGCATCTCTCGAAGGACGGCGAACCCGTCCCCGGCACCTTCGCCAACAAGGCGGAGCTGATGGGCATTGGCCGCGCACTCGGCAAGGCGGGCCACGGCGTCTTCGAAATGGCGTCGGACATGACGCCGGCCGAAGAGGAATTCAACTGGATGAAGGAGCTTTCCGCGGAGACGGGCCTTCCCGTCACCTATGCCCTGCTCCAGTCGCCCGTCGAACCGGACAAGTGGCGCGACATGCTCCGTCTCACCGACGAAGCCCGCAAGCAAGGCGCCAATGTCACCGCGCAGATCGCCTGCCGCCCCACCGGCATGGTGCTCGGCTGGCAGAGCACGGTGCATCCCTTCATCGCGCATCCCGCTTATTACGAGATTGCCGCTCTTCCTTTCGCCGAGCGTCTCGAAAAGCTGAAGGACCCGGAAATCCGCGCCCGCATCATCGCAGATCAGCCGCGCGAGTTCGGCCCCCTCGGCAGTATCCTGACCAAGGGCTTCGATCGCATGTTCCGGCTTGAAAATACCGGCACGCTTGAATACGAGCCCCGCGCCGAAGACAGCGTCGCCGCCCTTGCGGAGCGCACGGGCAGGAACCCCGCCGAAATCGTCTATGACATGCTGATGGAGAAGGACGGCCGGGGATATGTCTACCTGCCGCTCCTCAACTACACGCTCTTCAACTTCGACCACATCCACGAAATGATGCGCCACCCGGCAACGGTGCTGAGCCTGTCCGACGGCGGCGCGCATTGCGGCGTCATCTGCGATGCGAGCTTCCCCACCTACATGCTGACGCATTGGGTGCGCGACCGTTCGCGCGGCGAGCGTCTGCCGCTCGAGGAAGTGGTGCGCATGCAGACGCACGATACGGCTCGCCTCTACGGCCTCAACGATCGCGGCGTCGTGGCGCCCGGCATGAAGGCGGATCTCAACATCATCGACCTGGAGAAACTCCGCATCCTCGCGCCGGAGATGGTCTTCGACCTTCCCGCCGATGGCCGCCGCATGATCCAGCGCGCCGACGGCTACCGCGCCACCATCGTCAACGGCGCGGTCACTTTCGAAAACGGAGAAGCGACAGGCGAAATGCCCGGCCGCCTCATCCGTGGCCCGCAGCGTCAGGTCCCGTCCGTTCAGGCGGCGGACTAAAGCGTTTTCAGCAAAAGTGGCTGCCACTTTTGCGGTTCGAAAACGCGACAAAACAAAGACTTGGGTGTCCTTCACCGTTTCCATGAAACGGTGAAGGACACCAGGTTTCAGAGAAAGCTGATCGCAACGCCTGCCGCCGCCGCCATACCGAGCGCCGGCAGCATGCCTGCGTGAAAGCGCAATACCGCGACAAGCGCGGCCACGCTCAGGGCGAGAGCCCATGGATCGAGCGTGGCCGTGTCCGGTATCCAAAGACGCAAAATCCCCGTCCGCACTTCCTCCACCTCGCCGAAAAGGACATGCAGTCCGAACCAGATCGCAAGGTTGAGGATCACGCCGACCACCGCCGCCGTGATCGCCGTGAAGGCTGCATTGAGCGTCGCGACCTTCCGCAGCCGCTCCACATAGGGCGCACCGAGAAAAATCCACAGGAAGCACGGCGCAAACGTGACCCAAACCGTCACCAGCGCACCGATGGCGCCCGCAAGCGCGGGATTTATCCCCGTCTCCGCCCGATGCGCTGCGAGATAGCCCACGAACTGCAACACCAGGATCAGCGGCCCCGGCGTCGTCTCGGCGAGGCCAAGCCCGTCCAGCATCTCGCCGGGATTGAGCCAGCCGTAATTCTGCACCGCCTCCTGCGCCACATAGGCCAGCACTGCATAGGCGCCGCCAAAGGTGATGACGGCCATCTTGCTGAAGAAAACCGCCTCCTGCGCGAACACATGCCCCATGCCGAAGAAAAGGATCAGCGCCGCCACCGGCCCGAGCCACAGCGCGAGCCCCACGAGAGCGGTAACGAAAGTGCGTCGCGGAGACGCTCGCGTATGATCGCCTCCATTGACCCGCCGCTCTTCTTCCTCCGGCGCCTTCAGCGTATCGCCGAATATCCACGGCGCCCGCCTCGCGGCAGCCAGACCGAACAACGCCGCCGCCGCGACAACCAATGGAAACGGCACGTCGAAAAAGAAGATTGCGGCGAAAGCGGCAGCCGCCACCGCATAAAGCGCGCCCGATTTCATAACCCTTTTTGAAATGCGGATCAGCGCCTCGATCACGATGGCGAAGACCGCCGCCTTGATGCCAAAGAACACAGCCTCCACCAGCCCGAGATCGGCATAAGCCGCATAAAGCATGCTGAGGCCTAGCATCACCGCCACGCCCGGCAGGATGAACATCAGTCCCGCTGCCAGCCCACCCTTCAGGCCATGCAGCAGCCAGCCCGAATAGGTCGCAAGCTGCTGTGCCTCTGGCCCCGGCAGCAACATGCAGAAATTGAGCGCATGAAGGAATTGCGGCTCGCTCAGCCACTTCTTCTCATCCACCAGAATGCGGTGCATGAGGGCGATCTGCCCGGCCGGGCCGCCAAAGCTCAGAAAGCCGATCTTCGCCCATATCCCGAAGGCTTCTCCAAAGGAAACGGTGCGTAGATCGGTCATCCATCAAGCCTTCCGGTAACGAATCTTTCTCCGCCGCCAATATGACACCCGTTTGTGATACATGCAGCATGGCCGCCCCGCCGACATAGGCCAGGATATGGGATTGACGGGTTCCGCGCCGCTATGCAGGTTGAACCTCGCTCCGCCGATGAATGGACAAGAACTTGAGCACTGAAACCGCCGCCGAGACCGCCCTTCCCGACCGCTACAGCGATGTCCTCACCCTTCTGAAAGAGGGCCGCAAGCGCATCGCGGAGGAAAAGTGCCGCGCGCTCCTGGCTGAAACGCCGGAAGACCCCGATGCCCTGGCACTGCTCGCCTCCATCGTCGTCGAAAGCGGCAGGCTGGAAGAGGCGGAGCAATTGCTCGGCTACGCGCTGAAACTTGCGCCCACCGAACCGACCCCCTGGATGAACCTCGGCCGCCTGTTGCAGCAGGCCGGCCGCTGGGGCGACGCGATGGACCATTACCATCATGCCGCCACCCTCTTCCCCGCTCACGCCGGCATCGCCGCCACGCTCGGCCAGCTCTATCAGCGCGCAAACCGTTTCACGGACGCAGAAGCTCAGTATCGCCGCGCTCTGGAAAACCGGCCCATCCCCGCCTATCACATGCAGCTCGGCATGGTTCTCCTGCGGCAGGAACGCACCGACGAAGCCGTCGAGGAACTGCAGACCGCAATCAAGGGCAACCCGAACCTCGCCGCCGCCTATGGCAATCTGGGCAATGCCGAGCAGAAGCGTGGAAACATCGAGGCCGCCGCCGCCGCCTACGAGAAAGCGGTCGCCCTCAATCCAAAAGACACGCTCTCATATGTCAGCTTCGGCATGGCGCGCCTCAAGCTCGGCGCCGCGCGCGAAGCCGCCGAAATCTTCGAGCGTGCCCTCGCCACCCATGGCCCGGAACGGCGCGCGGCGGCATGGCTTCCCTTCGCCCGCGCGCAGGAATTCGGCGACATGCCGTCAGGCTACCGCGCTGAAATCGGCAATCTCGTCAGCCGCGCAACGCTGACGCCACCCGAAGGCTATGCAAGCCTCGCCGATCTCAACTCCGCGCTCGCAAAAGCCCTGAAAGAAGATCCCACCGTCACATGGGAGCCGCTCGGAAAGGCGACCCGCAAGGGCGGCCAGACCGGCCTCCTGCTCGACGCGCCGCGCGAGCCTTTCATTGCCTTTGAGAAATCCCTTCGCCGCGCCATCGACGCCCATTTCGACAGTATCAAGCCGCAGCCGGGCCACCCATACCGGGGGCAAGTGCCAAAGACCTACCATCTCGATCTCTGGGGCACGCTGCTCTCCGAAGGCGGCCACCAGCATTCGCATATCCATGTCGGCGGCTGGATGAGCGGCGTCTATTATGTCGCCCTCCCGCCCGCCCTCGGCACGGGCGAAGGCAGCCATGACGGCTGGATTGAATTCGGCCATCCGCCACCGGAATTCGATGCGAAGTTCGAACCGAAGACGATTGCCTATGAGCCGCGAGAGGGCGACGCTCTCTTCTTCCCCTCATATCTCTTCCACCGCACGCTGCCCTTCTCGGGCGACGTGCAACGCATCAGCCTTGCCTTCGACGTGAAGCCGACAAGCTGGCGCTGATCTGGACGAAACCGCCGCCGCACGTATCATGCGGCTGGCGGGGAGGAGAAAATGACACCGGAAGAAGCAAACCGCCACATCGCCACCGTTGATGCCGAAGGCTACACCATCGTCGAAAACGCCATCGAACCGGCTCTCATAGACGAGCTGAACGAAACGCTGCTTCGCCTTGAGCGCGACATGAATGTGGTGCCCGCGAAAAACGGCTTCGAGGGGCACCATACCGTCCGCATCTACAACCTGCTCGCCTTCGGCGCCGTCTTCCAGCGCATCCCCGTCCATTCATCCGTCCTTCCCGTCATCGAAGGCGTGCTGGACAAGGGCTGCCTGATCTCCTCGCTCTCCTCCATCTCGATCGACCCCGGCGAAAAGAGCCAGCCGATCCATGCCGACGATCAGGTGATGCCGGTGGCAAAGCCCCACGCGCCCTTCGTCTGCAATTCAATGTGGGCATTGACGGATTTCACCGAGGAGAACGGCGCCACGCGCATTATCCCCGGTACTCATAAATGGGACCGCTCCCCCGAATACGGAACGCATTACGACAGCATCCCCGCCGAGATGCCGAAAGGCTCCGTCCTCATCTGGCATGGCAGCCTCTGGCATGGCGGCGGCGCCAACAAGTCCGGCGCGCGCCGTGTCGGCATCGCCATGAATTACTGCGCCGGCTTCATCCGTCAGCAGGAGAACCAGCAGCTCGGTCTCCCGCTCGACCTCGTGAAGACCTTCGAGCCGCGCCTCCAGGAACTCTGCGGCTTCGGCACCTACATGAACCTGATCGGCCATATCGACAAGAAAACGCCCGCCCAGCGCCTCCTCGGCGAAACGCGGGACTTCAAATCCATCTGGGATCTCGCCTAGCCGCCCAGCTCGTCCAGCAGCGCCGGCAGTTCCGCAATGCTCCCGATAACGTGATCGGCAAGCGGCGCGAGATCGTCGCGCCCGCTAGTCCCCGTCAGCACGCCGATATTGAGCGCCGCGCCCGCCCTTCGGCCCATTTCGAGGTCATGGCTGTTGTCCCCCACCACGGCAATCTCATGGGGCGCGAGCCCCACCGCCGCGCAAAAGGCGAGCGCCATGCCCGGCCCCGGCTTCTGCCCATGCCCGCTGTCATACCCGGCCGAAAATTCGATATAGGTCTCAAGCCCGAACCGCAGGATCGTCGCCCGCGCCGATTCCGCCACATCGTTGGTGGCAATGCCTGTCCTGATCTCCCTGTCCTTCAGCCCCCTGAAGAACACCGGCAGATCCGTCACCGGCAGCGACCGCTCCGGCGCCAGCCGGATGAAGAGCCCGTCCAGCGCCGCGATCAGCGCCGCCCTCTCCCACCCGCCGGCAATCGTGATCCACGCATCCACCAGCCCGAACGTATCTCCCGCCCCGGCAATGCTGCCCGCCGCGACCCGCGCCGTCGCCGGATCGAAGCCAATGACCGACAGCATCTCCGGCACAAGGTCGCGCCGCTCACGCGCGGCCATTTCAGCCGCTTCGACGAGGATCGGGCCCCAGGTTCCGTGATAGTCGAACAAGGTTCCATCCTTGTCGAACAGGATGCCCCTCGGCTTTCGCCCCGCGCCGCCGGCCATGCCCGCCCTTCCCTTGTTCCGTTTCGATACAATTTCGCGCTATATTGTCGTCTGACCGAGCCAACCGGAAGCCGTAGGGGTACCTTATGAGGACCTTCAAGATCATTCTGGCCGTGCTGCTCGCCGCTTTCTGCATCGGCGTGACGGGCATGATCTATCTGCAAAGCGGCGGTGCGGCAATCGCGGTCGGGCTCCTGCTCGGCCTCGTCGTGGTTTCATTCCTGTTCGACAACAGGCGCACGCTCTTCCGGGGCGACGCAGGACGCAAGGAGGTCGTGGACGGGAAGGCCGGCCTTGCGGTCGCTCAGGCTGCGGCGCTCACGCGCTTCTCCGAAGGCGAAGTGCGCGGCACGCCGAACTACAAGGGAAACTAGGCGTCAGCCTTTCGCCGCCCATTCGGAGGTGATCTCCGAAAGCTCCGGGCGCGGACGTTCGTCCTTGGGTACGCTCTCGCTGCCGAAATAGAGATAGCCGGCAACCTTCTCGTTCTCGCCAAGGCCGAGCGCCTCATTCACCTTCGCATCGAACGCATACCATTCCGTCAGCCATTGCGCGCCGAAGCCGAGCGCCGTCGCCGCGATCAGCATGTTCTGACAGACCGCGCCCGCGGACAGAAGCTGCTCCCACTCCGGAATCTTTATCCCCGGCGTCACGCGGGATATCACGGCGACAACCACCGGCGCGCGCGTCAGCCGTCCTGCCTCGAAATCGAGCTGGTCATTGGTGGCGCCAGGCTGGGCCCGCGCATAGACATCCCGCAGCACCGCGCCGAATTGTCCCCGCGCCTCGCCCCGGAAGACGATGAAGCGCCATGGCGCCAGCTTGCCGTGATCCGGCACCCGCGCCCCCGCCCGCAGGATCGTTTGAAGCTCGTCCTCGCTCGGCCCCGGTTCCACCATGGTCAGCGCCTTCGCGGAGCGGCGCGTGAGCAGGAGATCGATGGTTTCCTGGGATCGGGCCAAAAGAAAATCCTCTTCCATATAGGCGGCGCGCGGGAGCTCGCATTTTACTTAGGCTCCCCGCTTTACTTAGACAAGCCTGCCCGTCACCATGGCCTTAATGCCAGGGGGGCTTTCTGTGCGGCGATTCCTACCGCGCAATAACATATTTATGGTCTGCTTCTTCGCCATGTCGCTCATGGGCGGCGAGGTTTGTGCGGGCGGCTGGCCGCTTGCGCCCGGCAGCGGCGAAATCATCACAAGCATCACCTGGCTCTCGGCGGATGAAAGATACAACGCCGACGGCAACAAGCGCTCGACCAGCCGCTACACCAAGCTCGAGATCGCGCCCTATGCCGAATATGGTCTTCTCGAAAACCTCACCCTGATCGGCGAAGCCGCCTACACGAGCGAAGAGACGGATTACTTCGGCTATGAGTTTTCCAATGCCGGCCTGTCTCGCCTCAAGGCCGGCGCGCGCATCGCCCTCGGCACGTGGAAGGAAACGCTCTACTCGCTGCAACCCCTCATAACGCTTCATCTGATGGAAAACGGAAACGACCCCGCCGCAACGCGCAGCGGCGACGTCGATACTGAATTCGGTATCGTCATGGCACGAAGCGATATGTTTTATGGCATGAACATCTTCTCGGTGCAGGAGGTCGCCTACCGGTATCGCGACCGGCAAAGGCCCGACGAAGCCCGCGCCGACGTCACCCTCGGTATCAAGCCCTGGCCGGACATCATGTTCCTGCTGAAAAGCCTGAACACCGTCGCGTTGAAATCCACCGCCAATGATGAGCTCTATCAGTCGAGCAAGCTCGGCTTCTCCACCGTCCATACCCTGCCGCGGCATTTCGCACCCGGCTGGTCGGCGGAAACAGGCATCGAGCAGACGATCATCGGCCGCAGCACCATTGAGGAGACAGTGTTGCGTTTCGCAATCTGGTACAGCTTCTAGCTCACGGTTCGGACGAAGCGGCCCGAAGTCCGTTGCCCTGTCCCTCCGCCACATGCCGCCGAAGCGCCGCCATCACATCCGTATCCGGCGCCGCGTCCGCCCCGCTCCCGGATGCACCCCTCCTGAGGTCCGCCAGCGTGAAACCCATCCGCACGTCATAGGTCCGGTCGATCTGGTTGCGCAGGCGCTGCTGCGCGTCATACCAGGCGCGCTTTGTTTCTCCGTCAGGACATGTGGCAAGCTCGTCGGCCGAGCGCGCGCCCCAGCGAAGTTCCGGGCAGTGATAGGGATCGAACGAAAACCCGAAGACCCGCGCCCGCGCTTCCTCGAAACTCATGCGCCGCGAAGAGCCGTCGCTCGCGGTATAGGCAACCTCGCAGGCGCCGGCCTCTTCCGCATAGGCCGCCTTCAAATCCTTCGCAAGACTGCCCCCTTCATAGTCGAGTTTCGGATCGCCTTTCTCCGCCATGCCGATGAAGCGTTCCACCAGCTCGCGCAACTCCACGAATGAGGTCTTCAGCCGCGCATCGCGCGACGGCGTCGAATAGGTTTCCCAGTCGCCGGTCGTGCCGTAAATATTGTCGGGCAGCCGCGCCGGTTGCGCCTGCCGGTGCAGCCCCGCCATCACCGCCACATCGACCGATTGCGCGCGGTAGTGAAGATCGTCGCACAGCTCGCGCACCATCAGCCGCGTTTCCATGATCGGATCGTAAGTGACATTGCCGCCCGCAACCGCCTGCCGCACATAGTCGTAATAGTCGAGCCGCTGTCCGTCATGGATGAAGATTGCCGAAGCCCATTGCTTTGCGGCGGGCGAACCGTTCCCGTAAAATTGTTCGTCCGACCAGTCGGCGATCTCATGGTCCGCTGCCAGCACCACGCGCCCGCCATACCATGTGCCGTCGGCGCCCTGCCTCGCCCCGGCAAGCTTCATCGGCCGCCAGTTCTTGAAGCCCGCACCCATTGGCGCAGAGGCACGCACGAACCGCTTGCCATAGCTGCCGCGCGTCAACGAATTGTCGGGATGTGCGTCGATGAAGCGGATGCGTCCCTCTTCGTCCACGCTGTAGACGACCGCCACATGTCCGTTCGGATCGTAGATCACGGTGCCGGGACGGATCGACCCCTTGGCGATCTTCACCGGATAGAAATCGAACAGGTCGCCGCGCGACGGCGAAGGCGCGAAACGGTACATCGCCGTCGAAACGACATTGTTGATGGCGTTGAGAACGCTGCGTCCGTTCGGAAATGCTCCTTCCACGGAGGGAACCACATCGGTGCGCTTGTAGACGTAATTGCCATAGCGCGAATAGCGCAGATCCCTCGACTGCCCCACCGCCGCCACGCCGCTTGTGTAGGAAAACGGCAATCCCGTCTTCCAGGCGAAATAGGCGCGCAGCGCATAAGGCAGGTCCGCGCAATCGGCATAGAAGAACATGCCTTTCGGATCGCTCGTCCGGTAGATGTTCCACGGCCCCTTCAGGCATTCATCGAAGGTCCGGCAATTGCTCTCGCCGATCGCGGTCACGAATTCGCCAAAGGCGCGCTCGTCGCTCTCCGTCCACGCGGTTTTGGTGATGCGCCAGCGAAAGCCCTCGGGCGTCTGGTAAAGCTCAGGGCTCAGCACCTCGCCCCCGCTCGCCACCGGCGTCATCGTTGCCGTGGCCGGCTCCGGCACATCCGCCCGCGCGGGGCCGAAAGCGCAAGCCAGCCCGAGCGCGAACATCGCACCCCGCCATTTCGTTGAAAGCATCATCTTGAAGGCCCCTCACCGGCGTTCTGCAGCAGTACCCCGTGGCTGGATTTAACCATAGCCACACGCTTCTGTCCGATACCGCCCCGCCACGGCTTTTAAATTTCGCATTGACTTAATTAAGTCAAATGTGAAAATAAGAAACATGGAAACATTCACGGCATTGGCAGACCCCACCCGGCGGCAGATCGTCGAAATGCTCGCCGCCGGCGAACTTGCGGCTGGCGACATCGCGCGCCGTTTCGAAATGAGCGCACCTGCCGTCTCGCAACACCTGAAGGCCCTGAAATCCGCCCGCCTCGTCCGCGTTCGCGTCGATGCGCAGCGCCGCATCTATTCACTGGACCCGCAGGGCATCGAGGGCATCGAAACCTGGCTCGCGAATATCCGCCGCTTCTGGGGCCCGAAGCTCGATGCATTGGAGCGCGAACTTCTCGCGGCGGCGGAGCGAGACAGGAAGCAATGACAGCCCCGAATAACTCCCGCGAGGTAATCCGATGAGTGAATACGGCACCCTGGTCGACAATCACACCGTCCGCTTCGAACGCTTGCTCCCCGGCCCGATCGAGCGCGTCTGGAAATATCTGACGGATGCCGAACTGCGCGGCCTCTGGTTCGCGGCCGGCCCCATGGAGCCGCGCGTCGGCGGCAAAATGGACATTGTCTTCGACAATTCGAATATTGGGCCCCACCCCTCCGCGCCGCCTGAACGCTTCAGGAAATATGCCGGCCCCTTCGACAGCAAGCATGTCGTCACGATCTGGGAGCCACCTCATCGCCTCGGTTTCACCTGGGACGAAGACATGGACCCCAAGGGCTCGGTTGTGGAAATCGAACTGACGGAACAAGGCGACAAGGTCCGCCTCGTCCTCACCCACCGCCGCGTCTCCGGCGTCAGCGACGCAATCAATTTCTCGGGTGGCTGGCACACCCACCTCGCGATGCTCGCCGAACAGCTCGAAGGCAATCCGAAAACCCCCTTCTGGGAAGCCTTCGACGGCATTGAGGACGAATACAGAAAGCGCTATTCGGAAAAGTAAGCGCAGGAGGAAACAGGATGACCGGCACGACGATCAGACCCTTCCTGATGTTCGAAGGCAACGCGGAGGAAGCGATGAACCTCTACGTCTCGCTCTTCCCCGGCAGCCGCATCGACAGCATGAACAAATATGGACCGGGCGAACCCGGCCCCGAAGGCACGGTGCAGCTCGCGAGCTTCACCCTCGCCGGGCAAACGGTCATGTGCATCGACAGCCCGGCAAAACACGCCTTCACCTTCACGCCATCCTTCTCCTTCTTCGTCGATCTTCCCTCGCTCGAAGAACTTGAAAGGATCGCCGCCATCCTCGGCAAGGACGGCGCGGTGATGATGCCCCTCGATAATTACGGCTTCAGCCAACGCTTCACCTGGCTCAGCGACCGCTACGGAATCTCCTGGCAGCTGAACCTGCCGTGAGCATCCAAAACCAGTTCTAAAAAACAATGTCATTGCCGGGCTTGACCCGGCAATCCAGGGCGGCACGCTCCGTACCTGTCCATAAAAAAAGCCCGCCCACCTTTATTACAAAGGAGGACGGGCCACTCACATCGCTCAGCCAGAGCGCTATCGCATATCAGGCGGCGTCGCCTCTTCCGCCAGCGCCTTGATCGCCTCGTCGAGCTTCATCGTCTGCTGCTGCTGCGAACCGAGACGGCGGATCGACACAGTCCCCTCCTCCGCCTCGCGCTTGCCGGCCACGAAGATCGCCGGCACCTTCGCCACCGAATGCTCGCGCACCTTGTAGTTGATCTTCTCATTGCGAAGATCGAGCTCCGCGCGAATGCCTGCATCGCGCAGCTTCTGCAGCATCTCTTCGGCATAGGGGTCGGCGTCGGAAGTGATCGTCGTCACCACCGCCTGAACCGGCGCCAGCCACATCGGGAAGCGTCCCTCGTAATTCTCGATCAGAATGCCGATGAAGCGTTCGAGCGAACCCAAAATCGCGCGATGCAGCATCACCGGGCGATGCTTGTTGCCGTCCTCGCCGATATAGGACGCATCGAGACGTTCCGGCAGCACGAAGTCGAGCTGCAGCGTACCGAGCTGCCATGAGCGGCCGATAGCGTCGCGCAGATGGAATTCGAGCTTCGGCCCGTAAAACGCGCCCTCGCCCGGCGCGAAGTCGAACTCCTTGCCAAGCGCCTTCAGCGCCTCTTCAAGTGCCTTCTCCGCCTTGTCCCACGTCTCGTCCGTACCGGCCCGCACATCGGGCCGCGTCGCCAGCCGGAGCTTCGTGCCCGTGAAGCCCATATCCTCATAAACGCTTTCGAGCAGCGCCACGAAGGCTTCCGTCTCTTCCTTGATCTGGTCTTCCGTGCAGAAGATATGCGCGTCATCCTGCGTCATCTGGCGCACACGCATCAGCCCGTGCAGCGCGCCATGCGGCTCGTTGCGGTGGCAGCAGCCGAACTCCGCCATCCGCAGCGGCAGGTCGCGATAGGATTTCACGCCCTGCTTGAAAATCTGGATATGCGCCGGGCAGTTCATCGGCTTGATCGCCATGAGCTTCGCCTTGCCGGAAAGCACAGGCGCGTCCTCATCCGTCGACGGCACCTCGTCCGGCACCACGAACATGTTCTCGCGATACTTGCCCCAATGGCCGGACTGCTCCCAGAACTTCGAGTCGAGAAGCTGCGGCGTCCTCACTTCCACATAGCCCGCCGCGTCGATCCGCCTGCGGACATATTGTTCCAGCGCCTGCCAGATGCGCCATCCCTTCGGATGCCAGAAGACCGAGCCCTGCGCTTCCTCCTGCAGATGGAACAGGTCCATCTCGCGGCCGATCTTGCGGTGGTCGCGGCGCTCCGCCTCCTCCACCATCGTGAGGTAAGCCTTGAGGTCGTTCTCGTTCGCCCAGCACGTGCCATAGATGCGCTGGAGCATCTCGTTGCGGCTGTCGCCCCGCCAGTATGCGCCCGCGAGCTTCGTAAGCTTGAACGCCTTGCCGAGCTTCCCCGTCGAGGGCAGATGCGGTCCCCGGCAGAGATCGAGCCAGTTCCCCTGCCGGTAGACGGACACCTGCTCGCCCGCCGGAATGGAGGCAATGATCTCCGCCTTGTAGATTTCGCCGATCTTCTTGAAATACTCGACCGCCGCGTCGCGGTCCCACACTTCCCGCGTGATCGTCTCGTCGCGGTCCACGATCTCGCGCATCCGCTGCTCGATCTTCTCGAGGTCTTCCGCCTTGAAGGGCTCTGCCCGCGCGAAGTCGTAATAAAAGCCGTTCTCGATCACCGGCCCGATCGTCACCTGCGTGCCCGGAAAAAGCTCCTGCACGGCTTCCGCCATCACATGCGAGGCATCGTGGCGCAGCAGGTCGACGCCGTCCGGCGTCTCGCGCGTCACGATCTCCACCTCGGCATCGCGGTCGATCACCGTGGAGAGGTCTTTCATCTGGCCGTCGATCTTGATCGCGACCGCCTTCTTCGCCAGCGACTTCGCGATGCTCTCGGCAAAGGCGAGCCCGTCGAGCGGCACTTCATGCTCGCGAACGGAACCGTCTGGAAGTTTCAGCTTTATCATTTGTCTCTCTCAATGCGTTCCGTGCGTGCAGTCGCGTTGTTCTTCCATCCGCCAGCTTCCATATCGCCACGGCGCCCAGAAAGGCTGGTCCGCCAGCCGCTCCGGCACCGGGTCGAAACCGTGGCTCCCCCATGGGTGGCACCGCGCGATCCGCGCCAGCCCCAGCCATCCGCCGCGCCATGCTCCATGCCGCTCGATCGCCTGCATCGTATAGTCCGAGCAGGTCGGCAAATGCCGGCATTTCGGCCCGATCAGCGGCGATATGAACCACTGATAGAACCGGATCAGCCCGCGCATGATGAGCGACAAAGGATCGCGCCGCATGGGATCGGAAGTCCCCTTGTTACACGCACTTGTTAGCTTTTAATTGGAATCGGCACAACTTGCAGGCACCCTCGGCGCCTTCCGGCCTATCCGTCTGATTCGTCTGGGAAAAAGCCGCCCGGGCGCGGGGTCGCGCGGGAGCGGTCGGGCCCGGCGCCTAAGCGGCCGGGCCGGTGCTAGTGAGGGTCCCGGTCTGCGGCGCAGTACCACTCCCTTTTTCGGCCAGCGCGGCGTCCACCGCCTCTTCCACCGCGTCGAATACGAGCAACGTCGAGGCATGCCGCGCCTTGTACTCGCGCACAGGCTCCAGCACTTCGAGGTCTTTCCACTTGCCGCCATAGATCTCGCGCGGCGGCTCGCCGCCTTCCTTCAGCATCCGCCTCATCGCAGCGCCGATCTCGTGCAGCTCGGCCGCGCTCGCGCCGATCACATGCCGCGCCATGATAGAGGACGACGCCTGCCCCAGCGCACACGCCTTCACGTCGGCGCCGTAATCCACAACCCGACCCTCGCCGTCGAGCTTCACATCGACCGTCACCTTGGAGCCGCAGAGCTTCGACACCGCCGTCGCCGAGGCGTCAGGCGCGGCAAGCCGCTCGCCATGCGGAATATCCGATGCGAGTTCGAGAATGCGCTTGTTGTAGATTTCGTTGAGCATCTAGCTCGCCACTCTCCAGCTTGTGCCTTGCGGCCCATCTTCGATCGCCACGCCCATCTCGGCAAGCGCGCCGCGGATGCGGTCGGCCTCGGCGAAATCCTTCGCCTTGCGGGCGGCATTGCGCGCCGCGATCAGCCGCTCCACTTCCTCCCCGTCTATATGGGAAGCCGCCCCCGCCCCTGCAAACCAGGCTTCGGGGTCCATTTCGAGCACGCCGAGAAGCCGGCCCGCCCCGATCAGCGCCGCCTTGAGCTGCGCCTTCGTGCCGGGGTCCGTCTCCGTATTGGCCCGCTTGGCTAGGTCGAACAGCACCGCCAGCGCCTTCGGCGTGTTGAGGTCGTCCGCCAGCGCCTCCATGAAGGCATCGGGCGCCGCGTCGTTTGTCGGCTCCGCCTTCACATCCGAAAGCGCCCGCAGCGCGCCGTAAAGCCGGTCGAGCATCCGCTTCGCCTGCGCCAGCCCCTCATCCGACCAGTCGAGCGGCTGCCGGTAATGCGCGTTGAGCAGCGCAAGCCGCACCGCCTCGCCCGGCGCCTGCGCGAGCAGCTCATGCACCAGCAGCACATTGCCGAGCGATTTCGACATCTTTTCGCTGCCCATGTTCACGAAGCCGTTATGCAGCCAGAACCGCGCGAGCGGCGTGTGGCCATGCGCGCAGGACGATTGCGCCAGCTCGTTCTCGTGATGCGGGAACTGCAGGTCGATGCCGCCGCCATGAATGTCGATTGTCTCTCCGAGATGCTTCTCGATCATCGCCGAGCATTCGATATGCCAGCCCGGCCGCCCGCGTCCCCACGGGCTATCCCAGCCCGGCTGCTCCGGCGTCGACGGTTTCCACAGCACGAAATCCGCCGGGTCCTTCTTGTAGGGCGCCACTTCGACGCGCGCGCCCGCGATCATGTCGTCCCGGTCCCGCCCGGAAAGCCGCCCATATTCCGCAAAGCTCGGCACGTTGAAGAGCACATGGCCCTCCGCCGCATAGGCGTTCCCGCTCGCGATCAGCCGCTCCATCATCGAGATCATCTCGGCGATGCTTTCCGTCGCCTTCGGCTCGATATCCGGCGCCAACACGCCGAGCGCGCCCATATCCTCGCGGTATATCCGCGCATATTTCTCCGTGATGACGGAAATATCGACGCCCGCCTCTTTCGCGGCGGCGATAATCTTGTCCTCGATGTCCGTGATGTTCCGCGCATAAACGACATGCCGGTAAAGCCGCCGCAGCAGCCGCGCCAGCACGTCGAACACGACCGCCGGCCGCGCATTGCCGATATGCGAGCGGTTATAGACCGTCGGCCCGCAGACATACATCGTCACGCGGTCGGGCTCCGCCGGCTCGAAGATTTCCTTCTGCCGCGTCAGCGTGTTGTAGAGCGAGAGCTTCAACTTGTTGGGCTGGGTATTCATCGGTCAGGCCTTGATGTGGTTCGGCGTGGGCTTCCCTGGCGGCCCGCCTTCATCACGGGCCTTCAGTCGGCGGTGCGGGTGCCTGCGCAGCAGTCCGCGCATCCACCCCAAAAAACGAAGGAGGGGTGGAGCGAAGTTCGACAACATGTCGTCCGGCGCGTCATGACCATCAAATCCTGTGGACCGTCTGCCACTCTGTTAGCCGAGCCGATGCTGCCCGGCAAGGTTTAAGAATTAACCAAAAACGCCGCAAAAGAGAACCGGCAGCCGCTTTTCTGCGTCCAAAACCCTGAAAATACGAACCGGCCCGCCCCCCGATTTTGCGCAACCCTGCGTTTAACGCACCCTTGATAGCCCCTTTCCGCAAGGCTATATGCATGGTTGAGACGATGTCACATCAGCTTCAGCATGGCATAAGACCCCGTGCTTGATGGGCAAAATGGGCGGTTCCGGCAATGGAACGGCCTGTGACTTGAACCGGACGAACGGTCCCGAAAGAAGGGCCGTATGGCCGGGAAACCCCTAGACGAGATTGGTCGAATGGACATGAATGCTGCAGTTGATGGGCTCCGCGCCCAGCCGGATGACGAGCGCCTGACGCAAGTCGAGAAGCCGAGCCGCGAGGCGGCGGAAGCCGCCGTGCGCACCCTCATCGCCTGGGCGGGCGACAATCCGCAACGTGAAGGCCTGATCGACACCCCCGGCCGCGTCGTGCGCGCCTATGAGGAGTTCTTCGAGGGCTACAACGAAGACCCCTACAAGGAACTGACCCGCACCTTCGAGGAAGTCGAAGGCTATAACGACATGGTCATGCTCCGCGACATCAACATCGAGTCGCATTGCGAGCATCACATGGTGGCCATTCTCGGCAAGGCACATGTCGCCTATGTCCCGACCAAGAAGGTCGTCGGCATATCGAAGCTCGCCCGCGTCATCGAGATCTATTCCAAGCGCCTCCAGACGCAGGAGACGATGACGGCCCAGATCGCGGAAACCATCAATGCCGCGCTCCAGCCGCAAGGCGTCGCCATCCTCATCGAGGCGAAGCATCAATGCATGACGACGCGCGGCATCAAGAAGCCGGATGTCGCCACCATCACCACGCAGTTCACCGGCGTCTTCCGCGACGATCCCCGCATGGAAAGCCGGTTCATGCAGATGATCCGCGGATACTGACCTTCAAAAGCCATACGGCTTTGACAAGAGGCCCCGCCTTCATCTGAATGGCGGGGCCTTTTCAATTGGAAACGAGAAATATGACTGGCACATCCCCCTTCGCCCCGCGCGGCACCGCGCAGGAAATCGAGGAAGGCACAACCTTCTCGCCCAAATTCGACCGCGACGGCCTCATCACCGCCGTCACGACCGACGCGAAGACGGGCGAGCTTCTCATGGTCGCCTGGATGAACGCCGAGGCGCTGGCCCGCACCGTCGAAACCGGCGAAGCCTGGTACTGGAGCCGTTCCCGCAACGAGCTCTGGCACAAGGGCGAAACCTCGGGTCAGGTGCAAACCGTTATCGAGCTTCGCACCGACTGCGATCAGGACACCGTCTGGCTCAAGGTCGATGTCGCGGGCGATGGCGGCTGCTGCCACGTCGGCTACCGCTCCTGCTTCTATCGCCGCGTTCCGAAAGGCGAGCCCGCGAAACTCGAAGCCACAGGCGCGACGAAACTGCACAGCCACGAGCACTGAACTTAAATAGTCCTGTCATTGCCGGGCTTGACCCGGCAATCCAGTAGCCGCAAAGCGGCGTCTCTCTTCACAAGACTCTTACGCCTCACTTCCTCGCCCTGGATGCCCGGGTCAAGCCCGGGCATGACATTGTATTTTTATCGTCACCGCCACTGACATCCTCCGCGCTCGAATTCCGTCACATTTCATCCCCATATACCGTCTGCCGCTTGGTATGAGAGCGGCCTTGTTGCATTCTTTCGAGTACCCTTGACCATGAAGCAGTTACGTATGCCCCGCCCAAAAATCGGCATAGCTCTCGGCGCCGGCGTTGCGCGCGGCTGGACCCATATCGGCGTCCTGAAAACGCTGAAGCGCGCGGGCATAGAAGCCGACATCGTCTCCGGCACCTCCATCGGCGCCCTGGTCGGCGGCTGCCTCGTCGCCGACAAGCTCGAACCGCTTGAGGATTTCGCGCGCTCGCTGACGCGCCGCCGCATGTTGGGCCTTCTCGATTTCCGCTTCCGCTCCTCCGGCCTCATCGGCGATTCCAAGCTCGCCGAACTGATGCGCGAACAGCTTGCCGACATCAACATCGAAGACCTGAAACAGATTTTCGTCGGCGTCTCGACCGAGCTCACCACCGGCCATGAACTCTGGCTGCACAAGGGCAATCTCATTCAGGCGATCCGCGCTTCCTATGCGCTCCCCGGCGTCTTCCCGCCGGTCGCTGTCGATGGCCGCTGGCTGATCGATGGCGCGCTGGTGAACCCGGTCCCCGTCTCCGTCGCCCGCGCGCTCGGCGCCCGCGTCGTCATCGCCGTCAACCTCAACACCGATCCCTTCGATCCCGCCGCGCGCCGCCGCGCGCATGAGGCGGTCTATCCGGGCTATATCCGCTCCTCGCCGCCGCGCTTGCCCGATGACGATCTTTTCCACGACATCGAGGAGAAGATCGAAGAGGAACTGAACCTGCAGAATGCCGCGGAACAGGAAGAAGACGGGGCCGCCACCGAAGGCGCGGCCGAGCTTGTGAAGGACGCCGCTGAAACGACCCCCGCCGTGGCCGACAGGATCAGGCAGGGTCTCAAGAATTTCAGCTGGAAACGCAATCCCGAAAGCGAGTTGATGCGCCGCGTCGTCGGCGGCAGCCAGCGTGGCCCCGGCATCGCCAGCGTCATGCTCGCTTCGCTCAACATTGTGCAGGACAGGCTGGCGCGCATGCGCATGGCGGGCGACCCGCCCGACATCATGATCGCGCCGCAGGTGGGACATCTGAGCCTGCTCGATTTCGACCGCGCCGACGAGTTGATAAGGCTCGGCGAGGAGGCCGCCGAGGAGGCGATCCCTCGGATCCTCGAAACCATCGAGATCATGCAGTAGAGCGTCTAGCCGTTGGCGATATAGAGCCGCAGTGCTTCCGTCTCCATCACCGTCTCGGCGATCCGGTGCTTCACCACGTCGCCGATCGACACGATGCCCACAAGCTCGCCATCCTCGATCACGGGAAGGTGGCGGAAGCGGCCCATGGTCATGGAATCCATCAGCTCGTCGACGGAATCATTGAGGCCGCAGGTCACGACACGCGACGTCATCACGTCCCGCACCGGCGCGCCGAGCGCCTGCGCGCCGGTGCGCGCAACGGCCTTCACGATGTCGCGCTCCGAAACGATGCCCAGCACCTTGCGGTCCTGCATGACGACAACAGCGCCGATGCGCCGCTCGGTGAGGAACGTCGCGACCTCCGACAATGTGGTCTGCGGGCTCACGGTCGCGACATCGGAGCCTTTGGCCTTCAGGATGGCTGCAACATTCATCGGCATTTCCTCCCAGTTGGACCGTCGAGCGGCCCCCCTTGCCGTTGCGCACCCCCCAGCAGCACCGGCAACCTTTCTGGCCAATGATGCGACATTCCGCCGCATCCGACAAGGAGATACATGCAAATCGCAGGAATCTCCCGTCCTTGCCGCCGTCCCGATCCGCGCTTTGACTTCGGGCCCCCGCCCCGGATAATCGGCTCCGTATCGGGTTTGAGTCGTCATCAGCCGTTTTCCCACCCGGAGAGAAACAGGGCTCCCCATGTGGCAGCGCATCTACTTGCAGCGCCTGAAGCACGATCTCGATCTGTGGATCGAGCGGGGCTGGGTCACACCGGCAAACGCCGAATCCATCCTCCTCTCCGCCCGCGAGCCTGCCGCCACGCGGCGCATGCCCGGCGTCCTCGCCATTCTCGGCGCGGTGCTGATCGGCTTCGCCGTCATGAGCTTCGTCGCCGCCAACTGGGCGGAGATTTCAAAGCTCGCCAAACTCATCATGATCTTCGGCGCCATGTGGGCGGCCTATATCGCCGCTTTCCTCCTCCAGAAGCGCGATCATCCGGCTCTGGCGCAAGCCGCCGTGCTGATAGGCCTCGGCCTTTTTGGCGCAGGCATCATGCTCATCGCCCAGATTTATCACATCGTCACCGACGATCCGGCGGGCGTGCTCGCATGGTGCATCGCCGCCCTCTCCACCGCATGGCTCCTTCCGTCACGCCCCGCCCTTGCCCTCGGCATTCTACTTACTGTCGTCTGGACATATTTCGTGGTGGAAATGCCCGGCGCCGTCTCGCCGCATTGGAGCTTCTGGCTGCCCTGGGCCGCCGCCCTCGTTTTGTCGCTGCGTCTTTCATGGTCGCCCGGGCTGCATCTCTCTCTGATCGCCGGCCTCATCTGGCAGGCGATGAACGCGCAAGCCATCGTCGAGACCTATGGCATCGTCGAAACGCAACTCGCCATCATTATTCTGCTGGAAATGCTGGCGATCTGGCTCGCCGCTGTCTTGCTCTCCGAGCGCGGCCCGCGCTTCGCTTCCATCGCGGAAGCATATGCAATCGCCTTTGCCTTCGCGATCTTCTGGATTTTCCAGACCGCGCCCTCCGATAATGAAATCGCCTCCTCCGCCGCCGGCCCCTTGGTGACGGGCCTCATGGCCGTGGTCGTCGCCGGGCTCGCCTTCCTCTGCATCGCAAGAAGCAAGCTCGAAGCCCGCCACATCATCGGCATCGGCGCGCTGGCGGTCCTCGCTCTTCTGTTCCCCGTGCTGAGATCGGGCGCCGGGGAAACCATTCCCTGGCTCTATGCCGCCGCCTTCCTCGTCCTCGCCGCATGGCTCGTCTCCTATGGCACCGGGCGCGGCAGCCGCTTCGCCGTCAATTTCGGCTTCGTCGCTTTCGCCGCCGAGGTCCTCTACCTCTATTTTGAAACGCTGGGCGATCTTCTCAGCACGGCGCTCTTCTTCGCCCTCGGCGGCGTTCTGCTCATCGCCGGCAGCATCGTCATGGAGCGAATGCGCCGCCGTCTGGTGAAAGCCGCGAGCGAAGGAGACGCGCCATGAACGCCCGCTTCGGCCTCGCCCTCATCGCCCTCGCGCTCGGGCAATCGCTTTTCCTCGCTGTCATGGTCTGGGACCGCGTCTCGCTGCTCCGCTCCGAAAGCGTCGTCACATTGAAGACAGAGCCCGTCGACCCGCGCGATCTCTTCCGCGGCGACTACGTCATCCTGAACTACGAAATATCGCGCCTCCGCCTCGACACCCTTGAAGGCGACGATGGCTTCGCGCAGGGCGACACGATCCATGTCGAACTCGCGCCCGCCGGCGATCTCTGGCAGCCCGTCGCCGCATGGCGCGACCATCGCGAACCGGCAGCGGGAAATGAAATCATCCGCGGCCGCGTTTCCTGGGTCATCGACGCCCGCCCCGTGGCCTCGCCCGCCGATGGCGAAGAAATGCCCTGCCTCGATTGCGGCACCGCCACCATCGCCTATGGCATCGAAAGCTACTTCGTACCCGAAGGCGAAGGCCGCTCGCTGGAGGACCAGCGCAACGCTGGAAATCTCACCGTCGATGTGGCGCTCGGCAGAGACGGCGAAGGGGCGATCAAGCGCCTTCGTCTCGAAGGCGAACCCGTCTACGAGGAACCGCTTTTCTGAAGCGGTTGCCGTCAGTCGGCCGCCTTGAGCGGAACACCCGCATCGAACGTCACGAACCATGAATTGACCTCGGCGGTGAAGATGCCGCCGGCAATCGCCGGATCGGCGGCAAGAAGCTCCGCCGCCTCATCCCTGTCGCGTGCGCGGATGACGGCAAGCCCGCCATTCGTTTCCAGCAAAGGCCCCGCCGCCAGCAGCCGTCCGTCGTCCATCAGGCGCTGCATGAACTCCGCATGCGGACCCAGCGCCTGTTCTCTCATGCTTCGCCCCTCTTCCCATGCGGGGCCCTGCCGATAGACAAATGCGAAGAGCTTCATCTCGTTCTGCGCTCCCTGTTCCGGCGACGCCGGTGCCGGCCCCGCCATGCCGAAGGAAATTGCGGCAGCCGCCGCGATCGCAAGTTTTCGCACCATGAAGACCGTCCTTTGGCTCAAGCTGGATTTGGCATGTGGCTAAACTGGATTGACATGCTTCCAATAACATACGATACCGTATGGTATGAAAGAACGGGAGTCCACACCTCGCGGCGGTAGCCGCTGGAACCGCGATCATTGGGTCGAGTTCGGCGTCCGCAGCCTCGCCCGCCACGGTCCCGGCGCGCTGACGGTCGACCGCCTCTGCGAGCGCGCAAAGCTGACGAAGGGCTCCTTCTATCATCACTTCAAATCGGTGGATGATTTCCTCGTCGCCGTCGGCGAACGATGGCGACGCACCGAAACCGACGCGATCGCACGCAATGCCCTGGCTGGCCCTGGCGCGGCCGAAAGCCTGAAAAAGCTCGCAAGCCTCTCCGACAGCGTGAACCATCGCCTGGAGATCGGCGTCAGAACGCTGGCGGCAAACAATCGCAAGGTCCGGGATCTGGTCAACAAGGCAGACATAGCGCGCGAAGCCATCATCTCGACCCTGCTGCAGCGCGCCTATGATCTGACGGAAGACGATGCGGCGAATGCCGCGCGTCTCTTCCACTCGCTTCATCTCGCCGCCTTGTTGCGCGCACCTTCGGATGTCGGTGGCTTCTCGTCCGCCTCGGCAAGGTTCCTGACCGCTCAGTTGCGGGACGCCGCTCCCTCCCGCACGACCCGCAAATCCATGCGCGCCCGCTAGCGCCCTTCAAAACGGGGATAAGTTTTTTCAGCCTGACGTGAACACGCACCATTGACTTACCGCCAGGATGTACGCTGCGCGTGCGCGCACATGTACGCATAAACGTCCGCGCGCGCGTATCGCCGCGCGCACGTCCGCCGTCACACGCGTGGCCTGACTTGCCGTCCGAAAGCCGTTTGCAACAGTTTGATGACGGTTCGATGACAGTCGCGGGGATAACCCGCTTTTATGCCCCGTTTCGCCAGTTCCCGTGGAAGCCGAAAGGCACCCTCATTGGCAGCTCTACTCGCGCCACCGGGCCCCTGGAAATATCGTCCGTGTCGAGAACGATGAAGTCGCTGATGTTTCGCGCCGTGTCGTAGCAGAGCGACACCAGAAAGCCGTCACCCTCCGCCGCACTCTCCTTGCGCGGCACGAAAACCGGCTCGTGCACATACCTCCCTACACCCGGCTCCCACTCACGCCGCTTGCCGCTTTGAAGATCGATATGCACAAACGTGTCGTAGGACGCACCCGGCGCTTCCTTCGGCCGCCGCATCGCGGCGTAATAGCCATGCCGGTTCTTGTGTCCCGCAAACCGCTCGTCGAAGCGCGGAAACTCGCCGCCGAGATCGGTCAGAACTTCTTCCGTGTAGGAATCCGAATTGCTGTCGAGATCGAACGTCCAGCGCACCAACAGGCTCTGCTCGTCGGTGAGACTGGCCGGCGCCTTGCTGCCATCCGCATTCGGAAAGAGCGGCACGCGGCTGTACTTCATCACATCCGCGATGACCCGCGTGCGCCCGCCTTCATGCGTCGTCCATGCGTTCATCGGATGATAGACATAGCAGGGGTCGCCCTTGAACCAGCGGATCGTATCGACACTCGCGTCCCGCGCCATGATGCCGATATGCGAGCCTGCATCGGGGTCCCATGCGATCACCGGTCCGCCCTTCATGATCCGGTCGACGTCGATCGTCGCCGGAAAGATCGGAAAGATCACATGCTCGTCGGTCACGATGAAGTCATGCACCATGCTCGCATAAGGCGCCTTGAACATGTCGCTGCGGATGAGCGCGCCATTGCGGTCCACCACCTGGTAGGAAATATCGGGCGTCGCCGGGCCTGCCGCCATATAGCCGAAGAAATGCATCTCGCCCGTGCGCGGATCGAGCTTCGGATGCGCCGTCATCGGCCCCTGGTATTTTCCCTCGAAGGTCCACGGCCCCGCCGTTTCCAGCGTGTCGCCATCCATCGCCACCGGCGAATTTCCCTCGTCCAGCGCCAGCAGCTTGCCGGCGTGCCAGACGATATTGGTATTGGCGACATTACGCTTCACATTCTCCGCGCCCTCCACCGGCGCTTCGCCGAAGCCCGTCGGCAGCAGGCGCTTGCCCGCCTTCCGCTGCGCTTCGTATTGCTCCGTATGCACCCATTTGTTCCGGTAGCTCGCCTTCCCGTCCTCCACGCGGATCGCATGGATCATGCCTTCACCGAGAAACCAGTGATGCTGGTTGCCGAGGGGCGGAAACATCGGGTTCGGTCCATTGCGGTAAAGCGTGCCCGTCAGCTCGCGCGGCAACTCCCCTTCCACCACCACAAGGTCCGGCGCATCGCACTCCGCCTGCACCGGCGCAAAATTCGCCTGTAGAAACGGATTGTTCGGATAAGGCTTCGACATGGTGGCTCTCCTCGCCCTCTGCCGCACGCATGGCGCAGCATCCATAACAGTGTTATAATCTCGTTATAGTTAGCGCTGGACTTGAGGTCAAGCCTGTTCGATAGAAAGGCCCATGAGCAACGAAACGTCCCCCGCCGCCGACAATCGCCGCACCGCGCAACGCGAAGCCCTTCTCGATGCCGCAAGCGAAATGCTGATGCTCGGCGGGCCGGACGCCATCTCCCTGCGCAAGCTCGCAACGAAAGTCGGCACCTCCACCATGGCGGTCTACACGGCTTTCGGCGGCAAGGAAGGCCTGATCACCGCGCTTTTCGAAGAGGCGTTCGATCGTCTCGCGGCGACAGAACTTGCCGTTCCGCGCAACCCGGAGCCCCTGCTCTGGCTGGCGGATCTCGCTCGCGCCTATCGTAGCTTCGCCCTGAAAAACCCGTCCTATTATGCGTTGATGATCAGCGCCACCTTGCCGGTGCCCGCATCGCTGCGTCATAGCAATCAGGCAGAAGGCGAACCGCCCGCGCGCAGCATCACGCGCCATCCCTCGTACCAGACATTGCTGGATGCAGTGGAGGCTTGTGTCGCCGACGGCAGTCTGCCCTCCGACATCGAGGCCGAAATATTGGCGGATGCCTTATGGGCCGCGGTTCACGGCTTGAGCAGCCTCGAACTCGCCGGCTTTCACATCAGCGCCGAGGCCGCGGAGAAGCGCTTCAACGTAACGGCTGGAGCGGTCCTGCGCGGCCTGTTGACGCCAGCGGGCCTGAAAAAACTGGACGGATTTACGCGGGGTTCGTGACCGACGGAAACCTGCCGAGAGGAAACGGCTTTTCCTCACGCGCAAACGTCACGAAGGCCAGGCACTCCCAGACATACTGAATGAGATTGCGGCTGAAGCTCCGCAGTTCCTCGTTCTTTTCGCCCGTCACGAGAATGACGATGAATTGCACCGCGCCCAGAAAGATCGCAACCGAGAAAGCAACATTGCCGAGAAACCAGAACGCGATCATGTAGAGAAAGCGAATCCACAATTCTTTGCGGCCAGACGATGCGTCATCGCTGTGAACGGTACGCTCATCCTCCGGCCCGGCGCCCGGATATGCGGATGTGTCGCTCATTGGACCTCCTCCTGAAAAGAACCCTTCATAAAGGGCCTTTCTTTTATGTGGTTCAGCCCGATCCGAATTCAACACGCATCTAGTCGAAGCGGTTCAGCCACTCGCCATAGCCGACATTGCCGGGCCCGCCGGAAGGCGACATCCGCGGCGGATCGAAAAAGCCGAAAAGCAGCAAGCCGAAAAGGAAGCCGCCCAGATGCGCCTCCCACGCAACCTGCCCGGCCACCCCCAGCACGCCGCTGAGCGGCGTTGCGCCGAAAAGAAAATTCACCCCGATCCAGAGCCCGACAAAGATCAGCGTTCGCCTGTCGGCGAGGGCCGCGAGTATGCCGGCCCGCCGCGTTGAGTGCCCGCCCCGGCCGCCAAGTCCACCCAGGGGGCCGCCGGCGAGAAAGACGAACCGCGCCGCTCCTCCCATCAACCCCGATATGGCGGCCGAGGCCCCCACGACAGGGATCGGCGATCCGGGATAAAGCAGCACATGGAGAAAGGCGCCCGCTGCGCCGCAGGCGAAATAGAAAATGAAAAATCGCGAAGCGCCGAAACGCCTTGCGACAGGCGTCCCGAATGCAAGTAGCCAGACGCCGTTCGCAATCAGATGCTCCCAGCCGCTATGAAGAAACGTATAGGTGACGGGGGTCCATAGTTCCGCCCCGAAGCCACCCGGAAGTTCTCCGTAAAGCGACAAGGCTTGCGGCGAATAGCGCGCCGGGAAGAGCGCGAAAAGCAGGATCGCCTGCTCCACCGTTTCCGGCGGCAGCAAACTCATCGCGAGGAACACGCCCACAATCAGCACAAGCAGCAGACCCACCGGTCCGGGCACGTTGAAGGCCGGCGGCTCGCGCCGCGCTTCGGTATCGGACGGCAGCGGTTCAGCCATTGGCGAGCGCAGCCTCGACGAGCGGCAGCCGGTCATTGCCGAAATACATATCCGTCTTATTGACGAACATCGTCGGCGAACCGAACCCGCCCCGCGCGATCACCTCTTCCGTGTTCGCCCGCAGCCGCCCCTTCACATTCTCTTCCTTGATGCGCTGGTTAACCATGTTCCAGTCGAGGCCCACCTCATTGCAGATCTCTTCCAGCACTTCCGGCTGGCTGATGTCCTTCAGCTCGCCCCAATAGCTGCGAAAGGTCGCCCAGGCAAAAGCCGGAAGCTTGCCCTCGTCCTGCGCCACAATGGCGGCCCGCATGGCATCCACCGACCGCACCGGAAAGACCGGCGGCTGGCCGATCTCCACGCCGCAATAGCGTGCCCAGTCCCTAAGGTCCTTGACGTAGTAGCGGCCCTTCACCGGGTGCGGGTTGGCGCGTGCTTCGTAAACGCTTTCGTTAACCGCGTTGAAGACCCCTCCGACAAGGATCGGCCGCCATTCGATTGTGGCTCCCGTCCGTTCGGCCACCGCCTCCACTCGCGCGAAGGCGAGATAGGTCCACGGACTGGAGCAATCGAAGAAAAATTCGAGGGTAGCCAAGGCTTTCGTCCACTTCATCTGTCTGAATTCCACTGCGCGGAGTGTCGCCCGCACGCATCCAACCCGCAACCCCGCCCGCCCTGTCCCGGCATTGGCACAATGAACCCTTGGCGTATCGAAGCGGGACGCGGGGCCGTGCCAGACCCGTAACGAAGCGGCTTCGCGCCAGCCTGCCCTGGTCCGGATCATCGGTCTGTGCCATTGAAAACCCGAGGTTTTCTGCGGTTCTTAACGAAAGGTAAGCGCTGGCATGCCGGTTGCAATCAAGCCTGCAACCAACCGGTCGGCGGCGCGCCGAGCAAGATCAAAAAATGATCGCCTGCGCTGACCTCCAACCGATGACCACCAGGAGGCCAAAGTGCTTACAACGGTTCTGTCGATCGCGAAGAAGAAGGGAGCACCCAAGCGTACGCTAGGCGCCCTCGCCATGGCATTCGCCCTCACCGGCTGCGTCAGCGCCAATGCGGGTTCGGATGGCCGTTACGTGGCGCCGATCGGCAACGCACCCGTCATCACCAACGAAACCCCCTATTCCAGCGCGCTTCGCTGCCTCGCCGGCCACGTGCCGTCCGCAGCCAATACGACGCGTATCGCCGTGGGCAACATCCGCGACTACACGGGCAAGGCCGAAGCCGACGGCACCGGCATGAAGGTCACTCAGGGCGCCTCGCTGATGGCGATGTCCGCGCTCGGCAAGGCCGGTGTGCCGCTGGTGGAGCGCTACGACACGTCGATCTCCGAACTGGAGATGAAATATACGAACAACAAGCTTATCGGCGACGCGGTCGACGGCGAATACCGTAAGATCTATGCGGGCGAAATCCGCGGCAGCGACTACTATCTCGTCGGCGGCATCACCGAACTGAACTTCAACATCCAGTCCGGCGGCATCAACGGCTCCTACGCCGAAGGCGGCGATATGGGCGCTGCGGCGAATGCGTCGGCCGCAACCTACGTCATGAATATCGGCCTCGACCTGCGCCTCGTGAACAGCCGTACGCTCGAAGTCGTCGACTATGTGTCCTACCAGAAGCAGATCGTCGGCCGCGAAATCAAGGCTGGTGTGTTCGACTTCTTCGGCGGCAACCTGTTCTCGCTCGGTGTGGGCTCCAGCGCCCAGGAGCCGATCCAGCTCGCGGTGCGTGCGGTTGTCGAACGTGCGGTCCTGAAGCTCCTCGTTCCGCTCTACGGCGTGAAGCCCGCCGACTGCGCCCGTTTCCCTGGCAACAAGGACCCGATGGGCGAGATCGACTACCGCCAGGCCAATCCCGGCGCCAAGGTAAAGCCCGCCGCGCGCATGGCGGCAAAGCAGCCGGAAACCGAACCCTACGCCTACTACAGCGAGCTCGCCTTTGAAGACAGCGGCCTTCGCGGCGGCGCCTACTGATCCTCTGACCAAAACAGCATTACCGGCGGCACCGCCGCCGGTTCAACCCCTCAAGCCTGTTCGGCCCGGCGGCCTCCGGTCGAACCTTGAGAGCTACGGCGGAGCTTTGCCCGCCAACCGGAACGGGGCCTTTTTGAGTTTCGTCTCATTCCGGAAGACCACTTGGGGAGGGCTGTGCCCTCCCCCTTTTTTCCGCCGGACGGCCGGCCTAGCCCTCCACCACTTTGAGCATCACGACCCCGGCGACGATTAAGGTAATCGCCCCGAGCCGCGCTGGCGAAGCACTCTCTCCCAGAAGAATAACGCCGAGTATGGCGGCACCGACGACGCCTATACCCGTCCAGACGGCATAGGCAGTGCCGAGCGGCAGGGTACGCATCGCCTGCACGAGAAACCAGACCGCCACCAGCAGCGCCGCGATATTCAGTGCAATCATCGATGGCCGCGTAAAGCCCTCGCTCGCCTTCAACGTGAAGGCCCAGACGATTTCTGCCGCGCTTGCAATGAGAAGATAAATCCAGGCCATGCCGCCTCTCCTTCCGGAAGAAGCGAGGCCGTCCCCGCGATGGGATGAGGCCTGTGAAGCGCCTCACGCAGGGTCGTCCCTGCCTGCGGCATATATAGCACCCCGATACGGAACTGGAAGCCTTACCCCGCGTTCACAACCAAGAAATCCGGAGCGTAAGGGGCGTTTCGTGAATTCATGGGAACAATGAACATGTTTGCCAGTCACACATTCATCGCCGTGGGATCCGCCGTGTTTGTTGCTGTCGTCTCCCACACTGCGCTCGGCACCCTCGCCCAGGCGGTTACGCAGGAAACTCCTGTGGGCACCTGGCGGGTGATCGACGATAAATCCGATCGTGCGAAAGGCATCGTCGAAATAAGCGAAGTTAATGGCGAACTGAAGGGCAAGGTTGTCCGTGTGCTTGATCAGGAAAATCAGACAGGACCGGCCATCTGCAAGAGTTGCCCGGGGGAGCTGAAAGGTGAGCCGATAGAAGGCATGACCGTCCTTTGGGGTTTTGAGCGCGAAGGCGACCAATGGGCCGATGGCAAAATTCTCGATCCGAGCAATGGCCGGATTTACAGCGCCTCTCTCCAGATGGACGAAGCAGGCGAGAAGCTCGACGTGCGGGGCTATGTCGGGATTTCGTGGCTTGGCCGCACCCAAGTCTGGGAACGGGCGGACGAGGCAGCCGAGCTCGAAAATAAATAGACACACCGACTGCCATAACCTCTTGGCGGCCCGTGTGAGCGGTGTTATAGTGGCACACACAATGCCAATATAACGGCTGGGAGAAAAACATGACAGTCAGAGGCTTTGGAGCGGCGCTGCTGCTGGCGGGTGCCTGTACCTTTTCGGCGGTGCAGCCCGCCGCGGCCGACACATCGTCGCCGGGCGGCAAATGGCGCATCTATCATCCGCAGAGCGGCCAGCCCCACATGATCATCGAGATCGAGGAAAAAGGCGGCGCGCTTGAGGGCCATATAGTGGAACTCGCGGACGGACCGAAAGATGCGGTCTGCTGGAGCTGCTCCGGCGAAAATCACAACAAGCCGCTCGCCGGCATGAAGATCATCTGGGACGCAAGACAGGACGGACAAGGCTGGAGCGGCGCCCTGCTTCGCCCCGCGACAGGCATGGTCTCCCCCGCCTATTTCGAGCTTGTGCCGGGCGGCGCAGCCCTTCAGATGACAACCGGCCGGGGACCGCTCCGCGTTACGCAGAAATGGGAACGGATCGAATAAGACGATTCATGAAACGCGGCTAGACTTGAACCGGCCTTCCGGCTTGTTCGGTGCTACACATGTCAAAGATCGCAGGGGAGAGAAACATGGCTTTACGTGGTTTGACTGCAACGCTGCTCCTCGTGGCGGCGTTTGCGATACCCGCAGCAGCGGACACACCCTCGCCCCTCGGCAAATGGCGGACCTTCGATCCCGATACCGGCGCCCCAAAAACCGTCGTGGAGATCACCGACGCCAATGGTGCGCTTGAGGGGAAGATCATCGAACTGCTGGACGACGGTGAGACCGTCTGCTCGCAATGCGACGGTGACCTGAAGAACCAGCCGCTTGTCGGCATGATTATTCTCTGGGACGTGAAGCCGAAAGGCAACGAATGGACCGGCGGCACCATCCTGCGCCCCGCCAACGGCAAGACAGCAAACGCGAGCGCGACACTCCTTGATGGCGGGCAGAAACTTGAGGTCACCGGCTCCAAGGGAATAATGAGCCGTTCGCAAACCTGGGAACGGGTTGAGTAAACACAGGCAAGACCGCGAGCGGCTGCCCCTCCGCCGTTCGTCCCTTGCTCTCGCTGTTTTCCGTCTCGCGGCTTCACATTCCTCGCAATGCGACAGCGGAATCGGCGAGAGCTTTTCTTTGCTCCGCGCCAGAACGAAAACGGGGAGAGCTTTCGCTCTCCCCGTTCCTCGTGCCCCCGGTGATCCCCACCCCGGTTGTCTGATTTAGTAGCCCACACCGCCCGAGAAGAAGGCGCCGCCCGTGGCGGCCACTTCCTCGCCGCGTTCGTTCTTGCGGATGAGAACTTCCGCATAGGCCATGCGAGTGCGCGCGGGAATTTCGCTGTAGCCATATTTCTGCTGCGGCACGCAGGCAAGCATCCCGTTCGAACCATGGCGCAGGGCCTCGCCGGCGCGGCACTCGATGACATAGCCACCCGTGTAATCTGCGCGTGCGTTTTCGTCCTTGCCGGCCATGCGGCCCAGCGTGGCCACAAGCATGTCGCCGGCAACGCAATGGAACAATTCGATATCATCGGCCGGATCGACTTCCGTGACGTTGGAGCTCATGCGCGCGGCTTCTTCAAGACCCTTCGCGCTGACGCAGATCGCCTTGACCGGCTTCACAACGCGCGCGGTGCGGACGATGACATTGAGCGAGCCCATCGGTGCCGCCTGGGGCGCGGAGACGTAGAAGCTGGAACCGCCGCCGCCATATCCGCCGCCGCTGCCATTGCCGACGGCAACCGAGCTTGTACGGTCGAGGGCCGACGAGGCGCTGTCCGCCGCCGCATTGGCATTCGCGATCGCCGTCGCGGTGGCGCTCACCTGATTGTTCACGTTCACAATCACATCGATGTTGTTCTCGTTGTGGTTGTTGTTCGTGTTGGTATTGGTGTTGTTATTGACGTTGGTGTTCTTGTTGTAGTTGTAGTTGTAATTCTTGTTGTAGTTCTTGCCGCCACCCTTGCCGCCGCCATCGCAGCCGCAATCATGGCTCGGCGGGGGCGGAGGAGGCGTGCAGCCGCCGCCGCACGAACCGGCCTGCGCCGTGCCCGCGAACGCATAAAGAAACAGGGCGGCACCAGCCACCATCGAAGTCAAAGCCAGCTGGCCGCTGGTAAGGGGGAAATTCATCGTCTTCATTCCTGACACTCCCGGCCCATAAGGGCACGTTGGCCTGCGTCGTTGAGAGTTCTGCGGGAGAGAATGCAGAAGCCGTGCCGGTCGAAACGGATGTTGAGCACCCCTTACTGACGCTCCTTTCGATACGCGGCGCCGGTACGAGCTGTCCCGGAAATTAACGTTTACGCTTCCCCCTCCCTGACCAAGCGCGAAACAACCTCCTGATTTAATTGATAAAACTCCATCCGCGCCGCGCCCTTCCCGTCACGCGTTAACGGCTGGCATGTTTTCTGCTCCTCCACCCACGTCCGCGGGGACCGGCGCCAAACGCCGTACCGGATCGAAACGAAGACCGGGAGCGAACCAGCGGAAGACGGTGAGACCCGAAACGGGACGATCCGCAGGGAATGAGCTAGTATCTCGTTTTGGGGCAATCGGGGGTTTTCTCCAGCCGGAACGGGACCAGGCCGGCAGGGGAACGAGTATGAAGCACAAGACCAATCAGGCGCTGTTCGACTATTGGAACGCCCTCCGCGCGGGCCGTCCGGCGCCGCGCCGTGCCGAAATCGAGCCCGGCAGCATCCGCCGCATCCTGCCCTATGTGTTCATTCTCGAGCGGAAAGACCGGAATGATTACCGCTTCCGCCTGGCCGGTACCGGCCTTTGCAGCGTCTACGGGATGGAGTTCCGCGGCCACAACATGCTTTCCATGTGGCAGGACGATTGCGTGGAAAACCTGAAAGAGGCGCTGGACGATGTGGCGAACAACGCAACCATCAGCGTTGTAGAATATACCGCAGCGACCAACGACAAGCGCGAAGCAACTTTCGAGATGATCCTGCTGCCGCTTGCGCATGAAGACGGCTCTATCTCGCGCGTTCTCGGTGCCGCCGTCCCGATCGACCAGTTCCAATGGATAGGCGACCGTTTGCTTGCTCGTCAATGGATCGACCGCCTGCGCCGTCTCGACCCGGAGCGTATGCCGAAGCGCAAGCCCACCGCCGAAACCGTTGCGCGCCGGATCGTTGCCGAAAAACCGCCGGTAGCGATTTCGAGCATCGCCAGCCACGCCGGCCGCACGCCGCCACTCAGAAGCGAACGATCCTATCTGCGCCTTGTGAAAAATGTGCTCAGCGGGGACGAAGGCCACGGATAGGTCTGCGTCCACCTGAAACCAGACAGCAAAAAAGCCGGTGTCCTTCGACACCGGCTTTTGTCTTCTTGGGAGACGTCCGTCAGGCTGCGTTGCCGATACGGTCTTCCGCAATCGTCACATTTTCGGCCGGCAGTGGCGCCTTGCCGAGCATGTCATCGGAAATTTTTTCCGCGATCATGATCGTCGGAGCATTGGTGTTGCCCCCAACCAGTGTCGGCATCACGGAGGCATCGACGACACGGAGCCCTTGGAGCCCATGAACGCGGCATTTCGCGTCGACCACAGCCATCGGGTCCGTGCCCATCTTGGCGGTGCCGACCGGATGATAGATTGTCTCCGCGGTTTCGCGGATCCACGCATCGATTTCCGCGTCCGACTGCTTGCCCGCACCCGGCCAGAACTCCGGCCCGCGATAGGGGTCCATCGCGCGCTGCGAAATAATATTGCGCACCATTTTCACACCGTCGCGCATCACCTTGCGGTCGTATTCGGCCGCCAGATAATTCGGCTGGATCAGCGCATAATCGGACGGGTTGGTCGATTTGAGGCCGATATAGCCACGGCTTTCCGGTCGAAGTTGACAGATGTGCACCGTGAACCCGTGACGATCAGATTTTATCCGCGCATGATCGCGCATCATTGCGGCCACGAAGTGAAGCTGGATATCGGGAATTTCGAGCTCCGGCCGCGTCTTCAGGAAAGCGCCGGATTCAAGACCGTTCGACGTCGCAAGGCCGGTTTTGAAGAAGGTGTACTGCATGCCGCTCATCAGCTGCTTCAGCGGATTGCTGACCGTGCTGTGCAGTGTGATCGGCTGCGTGCATTCGTTGATGACGACGCAATCAAGATGGTCCTGCAGGTTCTGGCCGACGCCCGGTAGGTCCGCGACCACGTCGAGGCCGAACTTGCGCAGATACTCGCCCTTGCCGATGCCCGAAAGCATGAGGATTTGCGGCGTGTTGACCGCACCGCCGGAGACGACGATTTCCTTCGCCGCACGTGCGACTTTCGTTTCGCCCTTCTGCGTATATTCGACGCCGACTGCCTTCTTGCCTTCGAAGATCACGCGTGAAGTAAGCGCTTCAACCTCGATCTTGAGGTTCGGACGGTTGAGGGCCGGCACGAGATAACCCTTGGCGGCGCTGCAGCGCTGACCGTTCTTGATCGTGAGCTGGTAAGGACCGACGCCTTCCTGCTGCGGCCCGTTGAAATCTTCCGTATAGGGATGCCCCGCCTGCTTGCCCGCTTCGACAAAGGACTCGAAGAGCACATTGGTCTTGCGCGGATTGCTGACGCCGAGCGGGCCTTCGCCGCCATGAAAGGCGCTGTTGCCGTTCTCATTGCCCTCCGACCGGCGGAAATAGGGCAGAACATCGGAGAAGCCCCACCCTTCCAGACCAAGCTGACGCCACATGTCGTAATCGCGCGCATGACCGCGAATATAGATCATGCCGTTGATAGAGGACGACCCGCCGAGAACCTTGCCGCGCGGCCAATAGAGCTTGCGGTTGTTCAGGTGGGGCTGGCCTTCCGTGTCGTAGCACCAGTTGGCGAGATCCGTGCCGATCAGCTTGCCGACGCCTGCCGGCATGTGAATCATGAAATTGGAATCTTTCGAGCCTGCTTCGAGCAGCAGCACCTTGTTCGCCGGGTTCTCCGACAGGCGGTTCGCCAGCACGCATCCCGCGCTGCCGGCACCGATGATGATGTAGTCGAAATCGCTCATACGCTTGTTTCCAGTTATTTGTTGTTTTGCCGTTCGCGGTACCGCCCGCCGCGACGTCTGATGCCTGTGCGGCAACATCGGCGCGCGGCTCCATTCATGGCCGGCTCCCTGCCGATTTCCTGCAATCAGCGTGACTGATCGGAATTTTCACGATTGTCGGGAATAGCGGAAGCTGACGCAAGCGTCATTTTGTTGAAAGTCGGTCCAAAAGCTTCGGTTCGGCTGGAAAATATTCGAGTCCGCCACCACCCCGGTAAAAAATCGTTAACCGTGACGCGGGTACTCTGGCCGGAGATTCGGCGCCTCAGCGCCACCAAATTACAGGCGACCCGATGCAGCCAGAGCAGGAATCAGACAGGAACGGAGACGAGCGCCGCCGCTATCCACGGGTTGCCGTGGAAACGCCCGGACGCTTTCTCGCTCCCGACGGCTCCGAACATCAATGCGCCCTTCGCGATATTTCGATTGGTGGCATCGCCATTTCGTCGCCCGTCCCGCTCCAGATAGGGGCGCAGATCATCGTGTATATCGACGATTTCGGGCGTTTCGAAGGAAAGATCGTGCGCGTCTTCGACGGGGGCTTCGCCATCGAAACCGCGATCAGCGGCCCGCGCCGCGAGCGTCTGCAGCAACGGCTTGAAGCCCTTGCCCGCGGCGAAAAGATCGACGTGTCAGCCCGTCGTGCCTTCGCGCGCTACGTGCCGGGCGAGGCTGGTCTGGAAGAAAGCTCGGTGCTGACGATGACGGACGGCTCGTCCATTCCATGCCGCATCATCGATATGTCGCTGGGTGGCGCGCAGGTGGCTATCGATCCCCGTCCCATGATCGGCACCCAGGTCTCGATAGGCAAAATGCAAGGCCGCATCGTGCGTCACACCGAAGAGGGCGTCGGCATCCAGTTCACGAATGTGCCCGAGCACTCCAACGCACTTTCCCGGCCTTTCGGCTAGGAACGCGCCGGTCTAGAGTGCCCCAAACAAATGGGGGGCAACATGACCGGATCTATTCTTTCCACCGTCATCGAAAACGATATCGCTATTCTGACCATGGATGATGGCCGCGCCAACGCGCTCGGCTTTGCCATGATCGGCGAGATCAACGCCGCGCTTGACCGCGCCGAGAACGAAGCGAAAGCCGTGCTGATTGCCGGCCGGGAGAAGCGCTTTTGCGCCGGCTTCGACCTTGAGGTCATGGCTTCTGGCCCCGACAATGTGCGCAAGCTCGTCACTGCGGGTGCCGAACTTCTCATGCGCCTCTACGAATTCCGCCTGCCCGTCGTCATCGCCTGTACCGGACATGCCCTCGCTGCGGGCGGCTTGCTGCTGCTTGCCGCCGATAGCCGCCTCGGCGCAGAGGGTGATTTCAAGATTGGCCTGCCGGAAGTGGCCATCGGCATGACCATGCCGGTGTTTGGCCTCGAGCTCGCGCGGGACCGGTTGGCACGGAACCGGCTGACGGAGGCCGTCACCCAGGCTCGCATCTACGCTCCCGCCGAAGCTGTCGCTGTGGGCTACCTGGATGAGACCGCGCCCCTCGCCACGCTGATCGAAGCGGCAAAGACTCGCGCCGCCGCCCTCGCCGCCCTTTCCCAACCCGCCTTCGCGAATACGAAGCGGAAGGAAAGGTTCTTAACCATTAAAGGCGTGCGTGAGACACTGAATGCGGATTCGGAGACATTCAACGGCGCAAACCCCTCCTGAAAACGGCAGAAACCCGCGCTGCGACAATTTTTCGCAAAAAATCCCGCAGGAGTAAAAGTGTCTCGCGAAACACCCGCCTATGGCAAATCATTGCCTCCACTTGAAACATTCGTGTCGGCTAAGTGGTTGAAAGAAAAATATTTTTCCTGTGTGAGTGAATGGTCGAAATTTTACTCAAACAGAAACGATTCAAATTTTATGAAAAGCTGAATCCACTTTGATCCGTATTTACGTCAAAGACGTTTCACACGTTTAAACAGACGCAAATTCATTGGCTTCATTGTGCACCTCAGCGACCCGATAGGCGGGGTCGGTTGTTGAGGTGAACGGAAATGTCGTGGTTGCGTATCGTTGCGTTGGTGAGTGTCGCTGCTGGAATGGTCGGCTGTCAGGCGCCCGGCCAGGTCGGCAGCATCGGCCCCTCTTTTTTTGATGAAACGGCGAGCGTGCAACTGGTTGTCGCCTCGATGCCGGAGGGCCAGCGGGTCATGGCGCCCTACGGCTATATCGGCTTCTGCGTGCGCAATCCCGATGAGTGCGGCGGTGGCACAAACATGCCGCAGGATACGGCGCTGACGCCCGAAAGCTGGGCCGAGCTCAACAAGGTCAACGACTACGTCAACCGCTCGATCCCCCAGGTCTCCGATTCCGCGCTTTATGAGCGCGCCGAATGGTGGGCCTACCCGACCGCGAGTGGCGGCGATTGCGAAGACCTCGCGCTGATGAAGCGCAAGCTCCTGATCGAGCGCGGCTGGGCGCCGGAAAACCTGCTGCTCTCCGTCGTGCGCGAATGGAATGGCGACGGCCACGCGGTTCTTGTCGTTAAAACCGATCGCGGGGAATTCGTTCTCGACAACAAGAACTGGGAAATCGTCGCCTGGTCCGATGCTCCCTATCAGTGGATAAAGCGGCAGTCGCGCGAACGGCCCTATCTCTGGGTGAACCTTGACGCCAGAACCTTCAGGAACGTGGCTGAGGCCGAGTTGCCGCCTCTCGGCGAACCCGCGCCCTTCCTCGCCGCGATCCAGAAAAACAATCCCGCCATGCTTCGCCCCGGCGTGGCCGACGCGCCCACCGCCGCATTCAATTGATCTGCTGACCGGGCTCCGCCGCCCCCCGCTTGGGGCCTGGTCCTGTCGAGGCCGGCTCTGCTGCTCCCCCCGCAGCAGGGCCGGTTCTTTATTGCGTGCCTACTTGCCCTTCCAGACAGGCTTGCGCTTCTCGGCGAAGGCGCGCGGACCCTCGATGAGATCCTCGCTTTTGAAAAGCGCCGCAACCGCCGGGTACTTCCCGGTGACGGCCTTTTCCAGATTGGCTTCATTGAGCCCCTGATAGACAGATTCCTTGGACGCCCGAATGGACATGGGCGAGCATTCCATGATGAGGCCTGCCCAGCGCTTCGCGGCGTCGAGCAGCTCGGCAGCGGGAACCACTTCATTCACGAAGCCGAGCTCTTTCCCCTCCTTCGCCGGCACCTGGCGGCCGGTAAGGATCATGCCCAGCGCCTGCTTGGTGCCGATCTGTCGCGGCAGCCGGTGCAGACCGCCCGCAAGCGCGGCCAGTCCGACCTTCGGCTCGGGCAGAGCGAAAACAGCGTTGTCCGACGCAATGATAAGGTCGCAGGCAAGCGCGATTTCAAACCCGCCGCCCATCGCAACGCCATTGACCGCCGCTATCACCGGCTTGTTCAGGTCGTAGCGCGAGGTGAGACCGGCGAAGCCCGACTTCGGCACTTCCATCTTGTTGCCTTCGGCCTGCCAGCGAAGATCGTTGCCGGCGCTGAAGGCGCGTTCGCCCGCACCCGTGATGATCGCAACCCACAGGTCGTCATCGGCGGCGAAATCGTCGAAAATCTTTTCCAGCTCGAAATTCGCCGGTGGATGCAGGGCGTTCATGCGTTCAGGTCGGTTGATGGTGACGATGAGCATGTGCCCGTCGCGCTCGGCCTTGCAGAATTCGGTCATCGGCGTTTCCCGTTAAAATCTATTAATCATTGGCGCTTCTAATGCGCTTCGGAGGGGACTTTGCCTCGTTGTCCCGACCCCGGCAAGCGTCGCGCGTTGACGTTGCGGTAACCAAAATTCTCTAAAAATAGAAACAGAAAACCGGTTCAAGGGTCGCGCGAGCGATCCTCCAATCTCATGAATGAAGAGCGATGGCGCAGACCGACATGGCGCAAACAAACGAAATATCGTCCCAGCCGAGCGTCGACAATGCCGCCGCACAACGGTGGGTGTTGAAGTATGGCGACCGCGTTTACGGGCCCTACAGCTTCGAAACGATGAAGACCTATGTCGCCGAAGGCCGTGTCGCGGAGCACAGCCTGCTCGCGCCCGAAGGAACACCCGCCGGCGCCGGCATGTGGCGCTATGCGATCGACCTGCCGCTTTTCGCCGAACTTCTTCGAAATCTTTCCCAGCCTGAAGCGGAACCGGATGCAGACGCGAGCGTTGACCCGGAAGCGCTGCAGCCCCAATCCCCCGCGGAAGCGGCGCATGAAACTGCCGTCAGGGCGGAAGACACAGATCTGACGGAACGCGACGAGGCCGATCCCGTTGCTGCGGCGGATGAACCCGGGCAACAGGATCGGCCCTTCGCGGAACCTGCCTCTATCACCCAGCCCGCCGATGAACGCCGTGTCTACGGCCCAGCCAAGGGCCAGGTCGACAGACGCAAGCAGCCCGAAACGGCAAACTTCCTCATCATCATGGACATCAAGGCGCGCTTCGCAGGCCCGCTGGAGCAGGCGATCATGTCGCTTGGACCCGCCTACAAGCTCGCCGCAAATGTCTGGTGCGTGAACACGGACGCGACAGCGCCCGGCCTGCTCAATGATCTGAGCCCCTATATCGGCCGTTCCGACAGCATGTTCATCGCCGACACAACGCGCGATCGTACAGCCTGGAGCTCGATGGGCCCGGAAGTTGACGCGAAAATCCGCCGCGTTTGGCGCAGGACTTATTGATCCGAAAGGTGGCCACGCCCGCCTTCGGCTGTTAAAGTTTGTGTGGCGATGATTTGGGGGCCTTCAGGTGCAACACCTGAAGGCCTTTTTCGTTTTAATCAGGTCTGATCGGCCCGCTGATACATCAATAGCGCGGACCTTGGCCAAAAGGACATGGCCGCGCGGAAAGGCACGCAAATGGCAGCACAGAATGGCGACAAGGTTCGGGTGCATTACACTGGCAAACTGAAAGACGGCACGGTGTTCGACTCGAGCCAGGGCGGTGAACCCATAGAATTCGCGATCGGCAGCCAGATGGTCATTGCCGGTTTCGAAAACGCAGTCGTTGGCATGGAACCGGGCGACACGAAAAGCGTGACCATTGCTTCGCAGGAAGCTTATGGTGAGCATGATCCCCGCCTTGTGCAGGATATCCCCCGCACCGAGCTTCCGCCGGAACTCGAGCCGCAAACAGGCATGCGCCTGACGGCGAGCGGCGGAGATGGACGCGAAATTGCGCTCGTCGTAACGGAAGTGAACGACAACGTGGTGCGGCTCGACGCCAATCATCCGCTTGCGGGCGAGGACCTCACCTTCGAGATCCAGCTCGTTGCGGTCGCCTGACGGCGACTGAGAATCCGGCTAGCGCGGCCTCGCAAGCGGCAGACGATAATTTGCCGCCTCGCGGGCCTGTGTGGCCGCGACATCCGGCTCGAAATCCGAAACGAACTCGCCCTCCGCTGTGGAAGGGTTGCCGCCCGGTCGTGCAAGCGGCACGGGACCTTGTATCTCCGGCGGCACGGCTAGCCCGGTGCCAGAAGGGGCCTCCTCAGGTATCGCTTCTTCTGTTTCAGCGGTGGGCTGCGCTGCCACGCGCTGGTCCGCCGGCACAAGCCCGCCCATAATGGCTTCGGCGCGCCGCCACCGCAGAATGAGCGGGGCGCCAAGTGCACTTACATCAGCACAACGGGCGGCGGCGGTTTCCCGGCGGTCGCATAACACCGTCGCGCGCACCAGCTCGAGCTGAAACTGCGAGCGCCTGAGAAATTCCGGAAAGAGTCCCCCGTTGCGCGCCGCTTCCACCAGCTGCAGATAGGCGGTGCATTCCGTGTGTTGCCGCTCCTGCATTTCCGCAAGCCTGATCGCTTCAAGCGATGCCTCGGCAGGCGCCGCCTCGCAAATGCGCCACATCAGTTCCGCCGTCGCATGGTCGTAAAGAAGGATGAGGCCGCGGTTGCGGTCGTCGAGTTGCGCATAAAGCCGCGCCGTATCGCTGGGGCTCCAGCCGCGAAAGCCGTCGAGAAACACAAGAATATCGACAGGCTCCGAAGGCGCCGGACGGTATCGCTTCTCCTCTTCCGCGGTGATGGTCGGCCGTACGCCGCGCTTCAGAAATGAATATTCCCGCGCCGAGCCAAGGTCCGGCGTACCGTCAGCCCCGGCCGGAATGAAGAGGAACTGCAGGCCGAGCGGCCGCTCCTCGATATGGAAGAAAGCGCCGTCATTATCCGCGCCCACGGCTCGCAGCGCACCCTGCGCACTACCCTCATATACGTCCGCACGCTCGCCGTTCAGCGTGTAACCCGTCCCGCCCGGCGTAGTGAACCGGCCGACGACCCGCTTTTCGGATTGCGTCAGCGTGAGCGTCATACCTGCCGCCTCGCCGATCCCGTCGAAACCGCCGCCAAACTCTGCCGCGCCCGAAGGCGGCGCAAGCATGATGAAAGCCAGCAAAGCCGCCGCTATGCATCTTGCCCTCGCCCAAGTCTCCGTTGCCGCGAAAGTCGCGGCCAGCCCCCATATCATTCGTCTTTGCTACTCTCCGGGCGTCCAGCACCGCCACTTCAGACGCCAACTCTACAGCATTCACCGCAGTGGCGGCGATCACCTGCCCTTGAACTTTGGCTCCCGTTTCTCGACGAATGCCATCATTCCCTCTTTCACGTCTTCCGTCCGCATCAGCGGCAGAAGCTGAAGATAGACGTGATGCACATGCTCCGGGAAAGGCTCGTTGAGCCCCATGCGCATCATCCGCTTCGCTGCCTTCACGGCGAGCGGCGCATTGGCTGCGATCTCTCCGGCAACCGCGCGTGCGCGCGCCATCAGCTCCGCATCCTCGACAACTTCGGAAGCAAGGCCCCATGCGACCGTTTCATCCGCCGACAAGGTACGGCCCGTAAAGATCAGCTCAGCCGCTTTCGACCAGCCGATGAGGCGCGGAAGATACCATGTGCCGCCCGATTCCGGCACAAGACCGCGCTTGCAGAAGGCCGCCGCGAGTTTCGCCGACCGGCCCATGATCCGGATGTCGCAACCGAGCGCCGTATCCATGCCATAACCGGCAGCGCCACCATTTACGGCGCAGATCGTCGGCGTTTCCATTTCCTGCAGCACGGTGGGCGGCGTGTTCTTGAGATCAAGCGTCGTCGAGGTGACACCGCCACTCGAGCCGATCGAAAGGCCGCCGCCCTGTGTCTGCGCGCGAAGGTCGAGCCCGGCGCAGAATGCGCGGCCAGCGCCGGTAAGGATCACGCAGCGCACCTCCGGGTCCGCGTCCGCTTCCTGAAGACGCTTTGTGAGCTGGTTCAGCATCGGACCCGAAATCGTGTTCATGCGCTCGGGCGCATTGAGCGTGATGGTCGCTATGTGCCCATCCACGCCGTAGAGAACTTCCTGTGCTTCCTGCGTCGCCGCCTGTGCCTGGCTCATGGCCCCTCCCGATGTTCTGGTTTTGACGGAATATGTGTTGCGCGCAGTCTAGCCGATAAAATCAGCCGCAAGTAGCCTTGCCGCCCTCGCCGAACCACGGATGGCGGACATAGTCTCCCTCGGCAATGCCCAGACGCTGCGTCAGCCCGCCATTTATTTCGAGCACACCGTTTACCGGTCCGGCCGAGCGATAGATGGCGAGTGTTTCCGGCTCCGTATTCCGCTCGATCCCGGAAATCCGCCCATCCGCTTCGATGAAGATCATGTCGAGGGGGATGTAGGTATTCTTCATCCAGAACTGCGCCGTGTCGCATCGCGGATAAAAGAAAAGCATGCCCCGCTCATCGGCCAGCTTCTCGCGGAACATCAGCCCCCGCTGCTGCTCCTCGTCGTCGACAGCAAGCTCCACGATGAATTCATGCACCTCGCCGCCTGCCGTCTCGATCGTTAGGTTGGCGTCCTGCCCCGGCTTCTCCGTACATCCGGATGAAACAAGAACGGCGCCAAGCACCATCAAAAAGGCATATATGCGCATCAGTCGATCCGCTTCAGTCCGGCGGCGTAGCGTTTCCAGTTCTGGACGTAATGATCGGCGGACAGACGCAGCGCCTCTGCGGTTTCCTTATCCAGTGTACGAACGATCTTGCCGGGCGAGCCGAGCACCATCGAATAGTCCGGGATATCCTTGCCTTCCGAAATCAATGTATTCGCGCCGATCAGGCAGCCCTTGCCGATTTTCGTATTGTTGAGAACGATGCTGCCGATACCGATGAGGCTTCCGTCGCCGATGGTGCAGCCATGCAGCATGACCATATGGCCGATGGTGACGTCGCGCCCGATCGTGAGAGCGGAACCGGGATCGGTATGCAGAACCGAGCCGTCCTGTACGTTGGAGTTTTCGCCGATGGTGATGAGGTCGTTGTCGCCGCGCAGCACCGCGCCGAACCAGACGCTGGCATTCTTCTCCAGCTTCACATTACCCATGACTTCGGCATTGGGCGCGATCCAGTAGTCGCCGGCAGCGGGCAGGATCGGTTTCGTATCGCCGATAGCATAGACGGGCATGAGCTTTCTCCCTGACGGTTGCTTTTGATGCGACTATGGCACGGGCGCGGCCGGGAGACGAGACTTGCGAAACGCTGTAAAACAAGGCTGTCATCGGAGCGTCAAGGCGGAAGCCTAGGGTTGGGTATACGAAACGGGGGCTGAAGGATGAGTGAGTGCGATTCGCGAGGCGAGCAACTCGAAGCCGCGGACGACGAGCCGGTGGCGCGCGCAACCGCGCCCTCGCTCGCCACGCTCTGGCAACGCCGCATCGGCCGGCGCGATCTCCTCTCCGGCTTCGGCAAGGCGGCTCTCCTCGCCACGGTTTCGCCCGCCATCCTCTCGCTCGCAGCCTGTGACGACACGCCCCAATACACGCCCGATGATATTTTCGGTTTCGAGGAAGTGCCGCACGGCATCGACGAAACCCACCACATAGCCGCGGATCACAACGCCGGCATCCTCATCCGCTGGGGCGACCCCGTCCTGCCGGGCGCTCCGCCCTTCAACGTCCTCGAACAGAGCGCCGCTTCTCAGCTTGCACAGTTCGGCTACAACAACGACTACATCGGCTTCATTCCCCTGCCCTATGGGTCGAACGCCAGCGATCGCGGCCTGCTCTGCATCCATCACGAATATACCAATGACGATCTCATGCATGCGGGCATGGCTGACGCGGACCCGCGCGAGTTCTACACGCGCCGCATCGCGGAAATATCGATGGCCGCGCATGGCGGAACGATCGTCGAGGTCGCGCGCGACGGCAACGGCAACTGGCAGGTCGTGACGGAAAGCAAATACAACCGCCGCATCACTCCGCTCTCCACCACCATGAGCATCTCCGGCCCGGCCGCCGGCCATCCGCGCCTGCAGACGAGCGAGGACCCCACCGGTCACAATGTCATGGGTACGTTCAACAACTGCGCCGGCGGCATCACGCCTTGGGGCACATGGCTTATGTCGGAGGAGAACTTCAACTTCTACTTCATCGGCCAGCCCTCCGACGAGGCGGAAGCCGCAAACCATGAACGCATGGGTTTCCCCGCCGGCCGCGCCTATCCCTGGGGTGCCTATCACAAGCGGTTCGACCTCGCCGCCGAACCGCGAGAGCCAAACCGTTATGGCTGGGTGGTGGAGGTCGATCCGCTCGATCCCGCCTCCACGCCGGTCAAGCGTACGGCGCTCGGCCGCTTCAAGCATGAAGGCTGCGAGAACGCGCTGACGAAGGATGGCCGCCTCGTCGTTTACATGGGCGACGACCAGCAGTTCGAATATCTCTACAAATTCGTCACCGCCGGAATGGTCGATGCCGGCGATCGCGCGGCGAATGCAGATCTCCTCGACAATGGCACATTATATGTCGCCCGCTTCGAGGAAGACGGCGGCAGATGGCTGCCGCTCGTGCACGGACAAAACGGCCTCGACGAGACGAATGGCTTCGCCTCCCAGGCGGATGTGCTGATCGAAGCGCGCCGCGCGGCCGATATTCTCGGGGCAACCCCGCTCGACCGCCCTGAAGATGTGACCCCCAGCCCCGCCACCGGCAAAATCTATGTCGCGCTCACCAACTCGAAGGAGCGAGCGCCCGAACAGGTGGACGCCGTAAACCCGCGCGCCGCAAATCTCTGGGGCCAGATCGTCGAGATGGAACCCGAAGGTGGCGATCACGGTGCGGAGAATTTCGCCTGGACGCTCATCGTCAAATGCGGCGATCCGCGCTTCCCCGCCATTGGAGCGGCGTGGCATCCCGATACGGGTGAGAACGGCTGGTTCACCTGTCCTGACAACATGGAGGTGGACGCGAAAGGCCGCCTCTGGGTCGCGACCGACCAGGGGTCCGGCTGGAGCGCCTCCTCAGGCGGGGCCGATGGGCTCTATGCTCTGGCAACGCAGGGCGAAAAGCGCGGCCTCGCGCGGCGCATCTTCCGTGCGCCCATCGGCGCCGAAGTATGTGGCCCCTGCTTCACCCCCGACGGCACCACGCTCTTCCTCGCCGTTCAGCATCCAGGCGCCGACGGAACGAAAAGCTTCAAGGGCTTCGAGCGCACCTCCACATTCGAGGATCCGGCAACACGCTGGCCCGATTTCGATGCCGCCATGCCGCCCCGGCCCTCGGTTCTCGTCATCACGGCGAAGAATGGCGGCCCTGTCGGCGGCTGATCCGTGGACGGCACTTCCGCTCCCGGATGGAACCAGGTCCCGAGCCGCGGGTTGCGTATGGGGCCATGATGGCCCAAGCTTGCCACGCGGCTTTCAGCATGGGCGTTCCTGTATGCGATTTCTCTTCACTCTCGTCATTTTCCTGCTCGTCCTGCCGCTTGTATTCTTGTTCGCCTTTCAGCAAGGCCTGCTTGATGACTATGTGGCGGATGATGAAATTCCCGCCGAACCCTTCATCATTGCGGAGCTGCGGCAGGAGACCAGCGGCGCGGATCTGAGCCGCCGCATCGACAAGGCGCTCGACGAAAACGCCTATGACGATGCCGTGATGTATGCCGAAATCGCGAACTATATCGAGGAGCCGCTCAACGCCGACACGGCCATGCGCCTCGAAGCAGAAGACGCCTATGCCCGCCGCCTCACCCGCAATACAACGAGCTTCGCTCAAGGCTTCGTCACTGGCGAGGGCAACGACACGCCCGCCTTCATGGGCGCCGTGGCATCGGACCTCACCGTCATCGGCGACGTCCGCGACATCGGCTCCGAAGGCGCGAAACTCGCGCGGGGCGAGGAATACTCAAAAATGATCCTCGGCCTGTCGGTCGTCGGCCTCGCCGCGACGACGGCAACAGTCGCAACCGGCGGCGGCGGCCTTCCCGCCCGCATCGGCGTCTCCCTGCTCAAGATCGCCCGCAAGACGGGCACCATTACCGCCGGCCTGACGCGCGACGTGACGCGGGCGCTCCAGGAAGCCGTCAATTTCGAGAAACTCGGCGGCACCCTCCGCGCAGTGGATCTCACCAATCCGCAGGCGACGCGACGCGCCGTGACCGAATATGCCGATGGCATTTCGATGGCCCGCATCACCCCCATCCTCGACGATGTGGCGGTGCTGGAAAAGAGTGTCGGCCCGGCCGAAACCGTGCGTGTCATGAGATATGTGGATAGCGCCGACGATCTCGCCCGCGTCACGAAGATGAGCGGCACACTCGGCACCAAGACGCGCGGTATCATCGAGATCACCGGCAAGACCAGCCTGCGGGCCTTCAAGACCGCTTGGAATCTGTTGCTGGTCGCACTTGAATTCGTCTGGGCAATCGTCGCGGGCATCGGCGCCCTCTTCGCGACTGCGCTTGGCCGCCGCGTGGTGCGCGGCCGCCGGCAAAGAGCTTAGGCTGAAAGCATCACGCCGAGCAGGAAGACGCCGGAGAGAAAGCTCCACATCATCGCGATGCAGCCGGAAAGCACCATCCAGAATGGCGGGCGGTTCTCGAACACCTGCGCGCGCAGCGCATTGCGAAGGATGACCGTCGGCCCGGCGAAGATCAGCGTGACGATGCCAACGACCTGCCAAAGCATCGTCTCAGATGCGAGCTGGAAGCTCGGCGGCTTGTTCGTCACCAGTCTGTAAAAGCTGCTGACCAGACCCGCCGCGATGAAGCCCGTCGCGACCGAGAAGAATAGTGCCGAAAACTGATGCATGTGCCCCTGTCCGCCCTGTATCGTTCGATCCGGCCGCCTCAGCGGGCGCCGGTTTCGATCCCCGCAATAAGTTGAGTTGCAACGGCCGCAAGGCGGGTGTGTGCCGCCTCCACCGCGAAATCCGGAATGACCTGTTCGTCGAGCAGGCTGGCGAGGCGCGGATCGGCAAGCGACCGCCTGAAATCTTCGGCAGGGTTGCCGTGTGCCCGCGCGGCCAGCGCCGCCATGAGCGGCGAACGGTCGCCGAGCGCGACTTCCGTCTCGCCAAGCCGGCAGGAACCGAGATCGGCCTCACAGGCAAATTGCGGCACCGCCAGCTCTGCATCTCCCGGCAGCGGCAGATGTCCCCCGAAAAACAGGAAGGCCCCGGCAATCATCAGCGATTTGAAAACGAACTTTGTCATGCCCCCTTGTCCGCAAGCGCCATACCAGCCGCCTCGGGGGAGCGTCCAAGGCGCGAGAATTTGAAATGATCTTTTAATTTCAGCGGGTTATAAGAAGAGGACGGCCCGAAAGGCGGGCACTGGGAATGTGCCCTGTGGGCCGGGCCGTACCGGATTGCGCCGCAACCTGTACCAATTGGAGACAGGCCGCAGGCCATGGTCAGGGAGAATGAAGGTGGCGCGGGGCGATAGGAACAGGAGAGGATCGGGCGACGAACTCGTTCGCGAGCGCCCGGCCTGGATTATCCCTGTCCTCGTCTTTATCGGCGTACTGACCTTTTCCGGTGTCTTCCTCTATTATTATTTCGGCCCGACACCTGCGGAACTCCTCGGCCTCGACCCTCGCGCCAGCACCCGCAGCAGCCGCGTCGAGGCAATCGTCGGAGATACGCGTTTCCTTATCCCGGAACATTATACGCGCTACCCCAGTCAGCGAGGCGGCGGCCGCCAGATGCGGGTGGACATGCAGGCGCTGCTGCCGGACATGACCCCCTACCAAACCGGGCTGCAGGAAGAATTCGGCGACCACTCCGCCGAATCCGACGTCGTGTTCTTCTCGCTGAGTGAAACCTCGACACCGTTGAACGCCACGCGGCGCCTGAAGGACATCTATTCGAAATATCTGGAAAGCTCGGAGCCGCGGCCGGGCCCGGCGGGTCTTCAGCTCTTCACCTTCCGCTCCGACAGCGGATATGCCAATCAGGACCTTCTCGTCGGCAAGGACAAGGAGGCGCGGATGGTGCTCATTGTGTGCGACCGGACCGGTGCCCTCGTCGACAGTCCCAATTGCTCACGCTCTCTCCTGCTCGGCAGCGAGCTTGAACTCGTCTACCGCTACAAGCGCGACCATCTGAGTGACTGGTACGAAATAGACGAGGCCCTGACTTCCCTCGTCGCAAGCTTCGAGACGGTCGAGCCGACGGACGACCTGCAGGGAACGATCCTGGACTGAAACTACTCTTCCAGATCGATATCGAGGATCGCCATGTTGAAGGCGTAGGATGTCTCACCCTCATCCACATCCTTGAAAATGACGCCGATGAATTCGTCGCCGATATTCACCTCGGCCGAGTCGTCTTTCTGCGGCCGCTGCCGCACCGAAATCGCGGGCAGCTGGAATTTGCGGCGAAGATAGGCCTCGATACGTTTGATTTCGGTCTTGTCCAAGAAGGTCTCCCGTCACCGCGTAATTGAAAAGTCAGGCCTGAATGGCGTGGAGGCGGCCCCTCCGGCCGCGCCTGAGGTTGTAACCATTTGGCCCGTGTCATGTAAACCCGCGCCTGCGGCGGTTCGTCCAATAGCGGGGTTTTCCGGTCCGTGCCACGGTTCTCACTTGCCGTGGGGGCCCCGGGAGAAGCGGAATGTCGCAGCGCACTCGAAAATGGCTGACAATTTTCGCGGTCGCCTTGACCGTCGGCGCCCTCGTGGCCCTGTCGCAAAGGGGCGAGGGCGCGCAAGAGGCTCACATCATCGCCGAACCATCCGGCAAGGTGGTATGGGCACCGCGCTAGCGGGTCGTATATCCCCCATCCACCACGACTTCCGATCCGGTCATGAAGGTGGATTCGTCGCTCGACAGGAACAGGATCGCGTTTGCAATTTCCTCCGCAATACCGAGCCTTCCGATCGGATGCTGCATGATCAGCATTTCGCGCATCTCGTTCGCGCCTACGGTCGCACCGCCCATCACGCCGCGATTGATGACGTTCTTCACCATCGGCGTATCTATGTAGCCGGGATGCACGGAGTTCACGCGAATATTGTAGCCCGCATCGGCGCATTCCAGCGCAGCCGATTTGGTAAGAAGCCTGACGCCCCCCTTCGCCGCATTGTAGTCGCTGGCGCCGGACTGCCCGACAAGTCCGAGGATCGAGGAAATGTTGACGATTGCACCGCCCGCGCCGCCCTTCGACGTATATTTCTTGATCGTGCGGATGCCGTGTTTGCAGCCAAGAAACACGCTGTCGAGATCGACCTCGATCGTGTGCCGCCAGTCGGCCAGCGTCTTCTCCTCGATGGGGCCGGCCTCCGGCGCGATGCCTGCATTGTTCACAACCACATGAAGCCCGCCGAATTTCTCCTCCGCCAGCTTCACCACGGCTTCCCATTGCGCCTCGTCGGTCACGTCATGCCGGAAGAAGGTTGCCGTCCCACCCTCGCCCGCGATTTCGTCGGCGACAACCTGGCCGTTCTCCGCGTCGAAATCGCTGCACACGACCTTCGCCCCCTCGCGTGCCAGCGCCTTGGCGGTCGCCGCCCCGATCCCCTTTGCCGCGCCCGTGACGATCGCTACCTTGCCCTGCATACGAGCCATTTTCGGCTGTCTCCCCATTATTTATGTTTGTTGAGCGCCATTCTGCCGCGCTCTTTCCCACCCGCAAAGCGCGAAAGCGCCGCACCCATATGTTATAGAACGGCACCGCCAAGGAACCGCCCGCTCGAACGGGCAACAAAGAGGAATACCGATGCCCGTCGCCCTGCTGATTACCTTTGAAACCTCGCAAGCTGACCACATCCTCACACAGCTCCGCGCTTACAAGGAGCGCGAGTTCGATCGGAATCCGCCCCGCGGCTTCCTGCGGTCCAGCGTCGAGGAAAGCGCAGGCAAGGTTGTCTTCCGCAGCGAATGGGAAAACGACGACGCGCTCGAATATGTCCGCGACAGCGCCCCCTTCGAGGCCTGCCTCGACCTTTGCGACATCTATGCCGATGACCGCAAGGACGAGAAAATCGAGATATAAAAGCGCATGGCTTATCCCTCCTCCTACTACGCTGCAACAGCGAACGACACGCCTCCCCTCGTCTCCCTGAGCGGCGACGAGACGGCGGATGTCTGCATTGTTGGCGCGGGCTACACCGGCCTCTCCGCCGCGCTTCACCTCGCGGAGCGCGGCTATTCGGTGGTGGTGCTGGAGGCGGAACGTGTCGGCTGGGGTGCATCGGGCCGCAATGGTGGTCAGCTCGGAGCGAGCCAGCGCAAGGATCAGCGTTCGCTGGAAGAAGCCCTCGGCAAGGAATGGGCGCGCCGGCTCTGGGATCTCGGCCTCGAAAGCAACGCGCTGGTGAAGGACCTGATCGCACGTCACGAGATAGACTGCGATCTGAAGCCCGGTCTCCTTCAGGCGGGCTGGAAGAGAAGCTGCGCCACATGGCTCCGGTCAGAAGTCGACTACCTCAATACGCATTACGGCTATGACGCGGTGCGCTATGTGCCGCGCGCGGAAATGCACGAGATGCTCGCGACGGATCGCTATCATGGCGGCCTTCTCGACAGCAACGGCGCCCATCTTCACCCGCTGAATTACGCCCTCGGCCTCGCCCGCGCCGCCCGCGAAAAAGGCGTGCGTATCTATGAGGAATCGCGCGTCCTCGACATAACGCATACCGATCCCGCGGATGTGAAAACGGCCGTCGGCAAGGTCCGCGCGCGCCACGTCGTCCTCGCCTGCAATGCCTATCTCGGCAAGCTGGAGCCGCGTGTCGCCGGCTACATGATGCCGATCAACAATTTCGTCGCGACCACCGAACCTCTCGGCAATGAGGCGCGCCGGCTCATCCGCGACGATGTCTGCGTGCAGGACACGAAATTCGTCATCGACTACTACCGGCTAACGGCGGATGGCCGTCTCCTTTTCGGCGGCGGCGAGAGCTATTCGCCCTCGCTTCCCGCCGACCTCGCCGCCTTCGTGGAAAAACCCATGCTGCGCGTCTTCCCGCAACTTGAAGGCAAGCGCATCGACTACGCATGGTCGGGCGCCGTCGCCATCACGCTGAAGCGCATGCCGCATTTCGGCCGCCTCGCGCCCAATGTGGTATTCGCGCATGGCTATTCCGGCCAGGGCATCAACATCGCCACGCTGGGCGGCAAGCTGATCGCGGAAGCGATCGCCGGACAGGCCGAACGCTTCGACTGGATGGCAAACCTCAAGACGCCGAAATTCCCCGGCGGCACATGGCTGCGCTATCCGGCGCTCGTCGCCGGCATGATCTTCTATGCAATGAAGGACAGGTTGCCTTGAGGCAACCTTAGATGCCGTCGCCCTCTTCCCGGATCATCTGATCCATGGAATGGCTCGGCTTGTCGCAGCCCGCGCAGCCGACGATCTTGGCCGGCACGCCGACAGCCGTGCAATGCGGCGGCACCTCGTGAAGCACCACGCTGCCTGCCCCGATGCGGCTGAACTCGCCCACCTCGATATTGCCGAGCACCTTCGAGCCGACGGAAATCAGTACACCGCGCCGCACCTTCGGATGGCGGTCGCCGGTTTCCTTGCCCGTCCCGCCAAGCGTCACGCCATGCAGCATCGACACATCGTCTTCCACCACCGCCGTCTCGCCGATCACGATGCCGGTCGCATGGTCGATGAAGATGCCGCGCCCGAGCTTCGCGGCGGGATGAATATCCACGGCGAAAAGTTCGGAAATGCGGCTCTGCAGATAAAGCGCCATCGCCCGGCGGCCATTGCTCCACAGCCAGTGCGCCACGCGGTAGCCCTGCAGCGCGTGGAAGCCTTTGAAATAAAGCAGCGGCTGGATATAGGAGTGGCAGGCCGGGTCACGGTCGAAATAGGCGACGATATCCGCCCGCGTCGCCTCGCCGATATCGGGCGCCTCCGTCAGCGCCTCGTCGAACAACTCGCGAAGCTGCATCGAATGCACTTCGGCATTGCCGAGCTTCTGCGCCAGGTGATACGCGACCGCATCGTTGAAACTGCGATGATTGAGAATGGTGGAATAGAGGAAGCTGGCAAGGATCGGCTCGCCGAGTGCCATTTCGTCGGCCTCGGCGCGCACGCGCTCCCACACGGGATCGCACACGGACAGCCCCTGATTCTTCTCGACCGGCTTCGACATGACCCCGCTCCTTCCCTACCGGGCCCGCCCGCCCGCAAGGGACGTGAGACAAGGCCGCAACAGCGGACAGCCCATAAAAGAGCATGGGCCACCTTATAAGAGCTTAATACATAGAACCGCCCCATGCGAGTTCAATGGCGGAACCCTCACGCCCCTTGTGTTAATCTTTTCAAAAGCAACAGGGAGCGCACCATGCCATTCGCCAAATCGGGCGGCATCGACATTTTTTACGAGCGCATGGGCTCCGGCCCCCGCCTCCTGTTCATTTCCGGCACGGGCGGCGATCTCCGTAATCGGCCGAACGTGCTGGATGGGCCCTTCCCGAAGAGCTTCGACATGCTGGCCTATGACCAGCGCGGCCTCGGCCGGACCTCGAAGCCGGACACCCCCTACAGCATGGCGGAATATGCCGAAGACGCCGTCGGCCTCATGTCCGCCATCGGCTGGGGCTCTGCCCTCGTCATCGGCGTCTCCTTCGGCGGCATGGTCGCGCAGGAGCTGGCGATCAATCATCCCCATGTCGTGGAAGGCCTCGTCCTCGCCTGCACCTCTCCCGGCGGCGCGGGCGGCGCGTCATACCCGCTCCACACACTCCTCCATATGAGCCGCGAAGAGCGCGCCCGCCACATGATCCCGATTTCAGACACCCGCCACGACGCCGGATGGGCAAAAGCCTATCCCGAGACATACGAAACGCTCGTCGCCATGGCCGCCGCCGATCCGTATACGGATGAACCCGGCCACGAAATGGGTCAGCGCCGCCAGCTCGAAGCCCGCGCCGCCCACGACACATGGGACAGGCTCGGCGAAATCCGCTGCCCCACCCTCATCTGCGCCGGAAAATACGATGGCATCGCCCTCCCCGAAACGCAGGAGAAAATGGCCTCGCGCATCAAGGGTGCCGAACTCCGCTTCTTCGAAGGCGGCCACCTCTTCATGCTGCAGGATCGCGAGGCGCTCCCCGCCATGACGCGTTTTTTGAAGGGCGAAGACGCGAACTGATCCGAAACGGTACAGCGCGCAAAGAAAGCATTAAGGCCCGAAGTCTAACCTCGGCATGAAATCCGCTTCATGTCCCGGGGCCTCATGTCCGTATCGAACCTCGCCGCCGCAGCCGCCGCCAGTCAGCAGAGCCAGCTTCAACTGGCCATGCAGACGGCCATGCTGAAAGCCGGTCACAATCAGGACATGGCACTGGTCGAGATGATCGCGGAATCCGCCGAGACCGCCGCCAAACTCAACGCCAGCGCCCCGCCCGGCACGGGAACGCAACTCGACATCAAAGTCTGACCCCGGGCTGCCGCCATGGCGCAGATCCTCCCCTTCTCCCCACCTGCGCGCCGGAGGCACTTCCGGCAAGGAAACATCGGACGCGGCGCAACGCTGCGGCGGCTTCTCTCCCTCGTGCCGCGCTACGCAGGCTTCGTCGCTCTCCCTTTCCTCCTTGCGGCCATGCTTGCCCTTACCCTCCAACGCTATCCAGTCTTTCCGCTATAGCCGGAATAACCGCTGCTGCAACGAAACTATTCACGCCGGTGATAAAACTATTCGCCGCGCCTCGGTAAGATATAAACGCTGAAAAATCGGCATCCCTCTTGCCGTATAGCCGCCTCGCCCTCTAACATAATGAATAACATTAATGCGACGCGGGCGAGCGAAGCCGGCGCTGGAGAAACCCATGGGCCGGAAAATTCTTTTCATCACCACCGATCAGATGCGCTTCGATGCCATCGGCGCGAATGGTCAGAAGGTCGCGCGCACACCCGCCATCGACGCGCTGGCAAAAGCCGGCATCAACTACACCCGCGCGCATAATCAGAACGTCGTCTGCATGCCCGCCCGCTCCACCATGATCACCGGGCAATATGTGTCGACGCATGGCGTCTGGATGAACGGCGTGCCGCTTCCCGTCGATGCGCCCTCCGTCGCGCAATATCTCAACGAAAAAGGCGGCTACAAGACGGCGCTGATCGGCAAGGCGCATTTCGAGCCCTTCCTCGATCTCCATCAGCAATTCTACGAAAGCCAGATGGCGCGGCGAGGCGAAAACGGTCCGCATCGCGGCTTCGACTACATGGAGCTCGCCACGCATTCGCCGCTCATCCTTCACTACAATGAATGGATGAAGAAGAACGAACCCGAGGCGCTCAATTATTTCTACCAGAACCTCAACGACAAGTTTCAGGTGAACGCTGCCGGCGGCGGCGAGACCGGCGGCTGCCAGCTCCATTTCAACAAGATCGCGCGCGAGCACTACCACACCGACTGGGTCGCCGACCGCACCATCGACTGGCTCGCCTCCGTCGGCGCAGGCGACGACTGGTTCTGCTGGATGAGCTTCCCCGATCCGCACCACCCGTGGGACCCGCCGCAATCCGAACTTCACCGTCATCCCTGGCGCGATACGCCGCTGCCGGAATTCTATCCGGGCTCGAAGGAAAAGATCGAAGCCGTCCTCGCGGACAAGCCGCGCCACTGGATGGAATGGTACACCGGCGAGCGCGTGACGAACTTCGAAGCCCCGCCCGAATTCCGCGCGCAGGACATGACCGCCGATCAGGTGCAGGAGATCAACGCCTTCACCCATGTCGAAAACGAATTGATCGACGAAGCCATCGCGAAAGTCATGGCCTATGTCGAAAAGCGCGGCTGGGGCGATGATGTCGATGTCGTCTTCACCACCGACCACGGCGAATTCCAGGGCGAATTCGGCCTGCTCTTCAAGGGCCCCTATCACGTCGATGCGCTGATGCGCCTCCCCATGATCTGGCGCCCCGCGAAATCCGCGAAGGTCGCGCCCGCCGCCGTCGAAAAACCCGTCGGCCAGGTCGACCTCGCGCCCACCTTCTGCGAAATCGCCGGCCTCCCCGTGCCCGAATGGATGCAGGGAAAGCCGATGCCGAAAACCGATGCCGAAGGCGACGCCCAGGGCCGCGAGCGCGTCTTCACCGAATGGGACTGCAAACATGTCGACGGCACCACCGTCGGCCTCCGCACCATCTATCGCGACGGCTACACCATCACCGCCTATCTCCCCGGCACCATCTACGACGGCAGCGAAGGCGAGCTTTACGACCACGCCAACGATCCGCGGCAGTTCCGCAACCTCTGGAACGACCCGGCCTACGCCAAGCTGAAATCCGATCTTCTCGCCGATCTGAAAGACAACCTCCCCCCCGTCCGCGACCCCCAGCTCGAATACGTCGCCCCTGTTTAAAACAAGAATGTCATTGCCGGGCTTGACCCGGCAATCCAGGGCGGCACGGCTCGGTGCAAGAGACTCCTGGATGCCCGGGTCAAGCCCGGGCATGACAGATTGGGTAGCCTGTTGCCAGCATCCCGCCCCGCCTGTATCCCAGACGGCAGCGAAACATCTGATCCGGGAACAGCCTCTTGTCCATCTCCTCCCCCACCTCGAAAATGATCGCCGAGAAAACCGGCGCGATCGGCTGGATGATCTTCAACAATCCCGAACGCCTGAACGCCGTCGGCCTCGAGATGTGGCAGGCCGTGCCGCAAATCCTCGCGGATTTCGAGAGCGATCCGGAGATCCGCGTCATCGTGCTGAAGGGCGCGGGCGGCAAGGCCTTCGTCGCCGGCGCCGACATTTCGCAATTCGGCGAAAGCCGCTCCACGGCGGAAGGCATCCTCGCCTACGAAACGGCAACCGAAGTGGCCTTCAACGCCATCGCCGATACTGCAAAGCCCACCATCGCCATGATCGACGGCTACTGCATCGGCGGCGGCCTCGGCATCGCGCTCTCTTGCGACATGCGCATCGCCGCCGAAGGCTCCACCTTCGGCATTCCCGCCGCAAAGCTTGGCCTCGCCTATGGCGCCGGCGGCACCGGCCGCCTGGTGCATGTCGTCGGCCCCTCCTTCGCCAAGGAAATCTTCTACACCGCCCGCCGTTTCACGCATGAGGAAGCCCTCGCCATGGGCCTCGTCAACCGCGTGACGACAAAGGACGCATTGGAAAATTTCGTCCGGGATTACTGCGCCCTCATCGCCGAAAACGCGCCGCTCACCGTCGGCACCGCCAAACAGGTCGTGGACGAATTCACGAAAGCACCCGGCAATTTCGACGCCGCGAAATGCGACGCCCTCATCGCCCGCTGCTTCGCCAGCGACGACTACAAGGAAGGCCGCGCCGCCTTCATGGAAAAAAGAAAGCCGGTGTTCAAGGGCCGGTAGCGCGGCCGTACATCTTCCCACCCGCCCTGGGGGGCGGGTCGAAAAATCCGAGCGGAACGCGAAGGATTTTTCGGGGCGGGGGCACGGCCTCGCAGCTCACCCCGCCCCGAAATTTGTTCCGCTAATGCTTCACAAATTTCGACCCTCCCCCAAGGGGAGGGTGGCCGTTAATATGCTCTTCAAAACAATCACAACAAAACAGGGAGAAACATCATGGGACGTCTCGACGGCAAGGTCGCCATCATCACCGGCGGCACAAGCGGCATTGGCCGCGGCACGGTCGATCTCTTCCTGAAGGAAGGCGCGAAAGTCGTCGCCGCCGACTTGCAGGATCACAAGGGCGAGGCGATGGAGCGCGAACTGGGAGAGAACTTCTCCTATTGCCGCGCCAATGTCGCCCATGAAGACGAAGTGAAAAACCTCGTCGATCACACGGTGAAGAAATTCGGCAAGCTCGACATCCTCTTCAACAATGCCGGCTATGGCGGCGTCGGCGGCGAGCTTCAGGAAATCGACATGAACGGTTTCGATGAAACCGTCGGCGTCCTGCTGAAAGGTGTCGTGCTCGGCTACAAATATGCCGTGCCGCACATGAAGGCGCAGAAATCCGGCTCCATCATCTCAACGGCTTCCGTCGCCGGGTTGCAGGCAGGCTACGGTCCCTTGGTCTACTCCGCCTGCAAGGCCGCCGTGCATCACTTCTCGCGCTGCGCCGCCCTCGAACTCGCGCCACATTTCGTGCGCTCGAACGCGATCTGCCCCGGCGGCATCGCCACCTCGATCTTCGGCTCGGGCCTCGGTCTCGGCACGCAGGTGGCCGACCAGTTCGCCGAAGTCATGAAAACGCATCTCGCGAAAATCCAGCCGACGCCCCGCTCCGGCCTGCCGGAAGACATCGCGAACGCCGCGCTCTTCCTCGCCAGCGACGAATCCACCTTCGTCAACGGCCAGACCATCGCCGTCGACGGCGCGCTGACGGCGGGCCCCATGGCCACGCTCGGCAAGCGCATCGACTTCGAAAAGGTGATCGGCGATTTCCTGTCGAGCCTGCCGGAAGACCAGCGCAAACCGGCCTGACATATTGCCGGCCTGAGCAAGCCTCAGGCCGGCTCCACCTCGAACTCGACCTTGTTGGGATAGAACGCCAGATAATCTTTTATCTCGGCCATCTCGACAAACGGGTCTTCGTAGGACCAGACCGCGTCCTGCCCGCCCTCGCCTTCGAGCGACCAGTAGCTCGCCTCCCCCTTGAACGGGCACCAGGTCACGCTTTTGGTCGGCGTCAGCAGCTCCATTTTCACGTCCTCGCGCGGCAGGTAGAAGACCGGCGCATACTCCCCCTCGAAAAGCTCCAGCGCCCTCGTGCTGTCGGCCAGCAATTCGCCGTTGAAGCGGACACGGACGCGCCGTCCGGCGGGCATCAGGCGCAACAGATGGCCGGGATGACTTTCATAGCCAGATTTATGTTCCTTGCCGGACATCAATTGACCCATGGGTAAAGCTCCTGCTTCCTGTCGAAACCTGTTTTCCGCTGCGCCCTGGAAATGGGGGCCCGGCAATCATTTGGCAACCTGCCTGCCTTAGCTTCGGGGCAGGAGTGTCTCATGGCCGAACCGCTGCACCATCCGCAATCCACAACGCTCGAAGACCGCCGCCGGTTTCGTCGCATCGCCACGCGTGTCGAAGGCCGCATCGTCTTTGCCGGGGTCGATGCCGAATGCCTCATCCATGAAATGTCTGCCACCGGCGCCGTTGTGGAAGTCGCGCCGCTGCCCGCCCTCGGCGCCGAAATCGCTCTCGATGTTCCTGGCGTCGGCTTCGCACGCGGCCGCGCCACGCGCTATCCGGCCGATGGTCTCGTCGGAATAGACCTCGCCGTCCCCGAAGACCGTCAGGACAAGCTGACCGACCGGCTGATCCTCGCCGCCTTCCGAAACCCGCCCCTGCACGATCCGGCTGACGAATAGTCGTAATCCGGCCCTTCGCGCGATCTCCTGTTGGGCCCGGCCGCTGCCCTCGCTACACTCCCCGCAAATCAAAACGCAGGGAGAACATCATGTCGGCGCTCAAGAACAAGGTTGCCATCGTCACAGGCTCGGCCACCGGCCTCGGCGCCGCCGTCGCGCTGCAGCTCGCGGACAAGGGCTGCAATGTCGTCATCAACTACACAAAAAGCGAAACCGAAGCGAAGGAAACGCTTGCCGCCTGTCAGGAAAAGGGCGTCGAGGCGATCCTCGCGCAAGGCGATGTCGGCGAGGATGCCGATTGCCGCCGCATCGTGGATGAAACCGTGAAGAAATGGGGCCGCGTCGATGTGCTGGTCAACAATGCGGGCGGCACGAAATTCGCCAACCATGCCGAGCTCGACGAACTGAACGCCGAAGACTTCCTCTGGATCTACAAGGTGAACGTCGTCGGCGCCTATCAGATGATCCGCGCCTGCGCGCCGCATATGAAAGAGGCGGGCAAGGGCTCGGTGGTGAACGTCTCGTCCATCGCGGGCGTCACAGGCATCGGCTCTTCCGTCGCCTATGCCGCATCGAAGGGCGCGCTCAACACCATGACGCTCTCGCTCGCCCGCTCGCTCGCTCCGAAGATCCGCGTCAACGCGGTCTGCCCCGGCTTCATCGGCACGCGCTGGTTCTCGGATCGCTTCGGTAGCCAGACCTTTGAAGGCATCAAGCGCCAGCAGGAAGAATCCACCCCCCTCCAGCGCGCCGGCACACCGGAAGACATCGCCACTGCCGTCGTCTTCTTCTGCGGCGAAGGCTCCGACCACATCACCGGCGAAACATTGATCACCGACGCCGGAATGCACCTCGGCTTCGCTCCGCTGACGGCGCGGTAAGAAGACGCCGCGCCTTTTCTTCCCACCCTCCCCTTGGGGGAGGGTCGACAAAATTCGAGCGGCACGCGAAGAATTTTTCGGGGCGGGGTCGCCGAAGAACCCACACATACAATCGGCAGCGTTCACTCCACTTGCAAGCCGAGCCCCCGCCCCAAACGGCTTTCAGCCGTTTGACCCTCCCCAAGGGGAGGGTGGGAAGATTTAGCGCGCCGTCTCACCCCTCCAGAAACTTCAGCACCGCTTCTTTGTAGGCGCGGTCGCCCACCGTCTTCATGTGGTCGCGCTTGGGCACCGTGAAGCCGCGCGCATTCGGTATCCGCGCCGCAAGCACCCCCGCCGCGCCTGCTTGGCTGTCCGTCTCCCCCGCCACCACCAGCACCGGCCGCGAAATCCGCGAAAGCCCCTCCGCCGGAAAGGGTGCCCGCACCGCCTCGAAACAGGCCGCAAGCGCCGCGCGGTCCTGCCCGTTCTGATCCGCGAACACACGGAACATCCGCGCGCCCGCGTCCTCCACGCTTGCGGGGTCGTCCGCCAGCAGCGCCTCGATCACCGGCCTCGGGTCGCGGTCCGCCGCGAGCAGCCGCGCGCCCACGCCCGCCGCGATCACCCGGTCGAACCGGTCCGGCCATTCCGTCGCCGCGACCAGCGCCACCATCGCCCCCATCGAATAGCCCATAAGGTCCGCGCCCGGCTCGCCCAGATGATCGAGCAGCGCCACAAGATCCGCCGCCATCGCGGAGAGTGTGTAGTCCTCCGCATCATGCGGCTTGTCGCTCTCCCCATGTCCCCGCATGTCCGGCATGATGACGCGAAACCCCGCCTCCATCAGCGCCCGGCTCCACCCCGTCGCGATCCAGTTCACCCGATGCGTCGAGGCAAACCCGTGCGCCAGCACGATCGGCGTCCCCTCGCCCTCCGCGAAATAGGCCAGCCTCAACCCGTCGGATTCGAAATAGTCCATGTCGCCCTTCCCGCATGAATTCCAGCGCCGCCGCATGGCTGGAAAACCATGCCGCAACAGTCTACGCTTCGTCAAAACGGGGAGAAGAAAAATGACCGAAGCCGCCGCCCTCAAGCGCGAAGTCTGCGATGCCATCGACGCCATGTCCGCCGAGCTCCTCGGCGTCAGCCATGAAATCCACGGCAAGCCCGAACTCGCCTTCCATGAGCACGAGGCCGCGCGCATCCTCACCGCCCGCCTCGACGCGGCGGGCCTTCCCGTCACCCGCGGCGCCTTCGGCCTCCCCACCGCCTATGCCTCGCGCTTCGGCGAGCGCGGCCCCGAAGTCGCGATCCTCTCCGAATATGACGCCCTTCCCGGCATCGGCCATGCCTGCGGTCACAACATCATCGCGACGACAGGCCTCGGCGCTTCGCTCGCGCTTGCAAAGCTCGGCGCGAAACTTCCTGGCCGCGTCCGCTATCTCGGCACCCCGGCCGAGGAAATGGGCGGCGGCAAGGAGTTGATGGCGCGCGAAGGCGCCTTCGACAGGCTCGACGCCGCCATGATGGTGCATCCGGCCGGCGTCGATCTCGTCACCATGCCCTGCATCTGCGTCTCCGAAGTCGCCGTCACCTATCGCGGCCGTTCGGCGCATGCCTCCGCCATGCCGCATATGGGCCTCAACGCGCTTGATGCGCTCATCACCGCCTATCAGGCAATCGCGCAGCTCCGCCAGCACATCAGGCCGACCGAGCGCATCCACGGCATCATCAAGAAGGGCGGCAGCGCGCCCAACATCGTGCCGGATGAAACCTCCGGCCTCTTCTATGTCCGCGCCGCCTCCGCCGAAGAGCTCGCGCCGCTGAAAAAGCGCGTACAGGCCTGCTTTGAAGCCGGCGCGCTGGCGACCGGCTGCACCGCGGAAATCATGTGGGCCAAGGCCGACTATCTCGACCTGAAGACCAGCATGGCGATTGCGGATTCATACGAAGCCAATGCCCGCTCGCTTGGCCGTGACTTTTTCCCCCTGTCGAAAATGCCCTCCGGCTCCGCCGGCAGCACCGACATGGGCAATGTCAGCCACCGCGTGCCGTCGATCCATCCGATGATCGCCTGCGCCCCGCCCCATGTCGTGATCCACAATCCGGAATTCGCGAAATGGGCCGCCTCCGAACTCGGCGACAAGGCCTGCCTCGACGGCGCCAAGGCGCTCGCCATGACCGCCATCGACTTCATGACGGACGCCGCGATGCGCGAAAAGGCGAAGGCGGATTTCGCGGTAACGGCCGAAAGCTCCGCCCGCTCCGTCGCCGCCGCCTACGATCCGGACGGCGCCGCCCATATCGGCGGCTGCGGCTGCATGTAACGCCTCACGGCAGGTTCGGCACCCGCTCCGTCTGCTCCACTTCCTCGACGAAACGCTCGTCGAGCTTGCGGCGCAACTCCGCCTGCTCCTTGAGCCCGATCGGATAGAACCAGATGATCGCCGCCACCAGCGCGTTGCAGATCATCGGCACGGCGACGAACACATAGGACAGCCCTTGCACCGCGCCCGGCGCATTCTCCCCTTCCGGGTTGAAGCCGATCAGCGCCAGCGTCCAGAACACGACGCCGACCGCCACCGCCCCGCCGATCTTCTGCGTCAGCGTCAGCAGCGCATAGAAAAGCCCCGTCCGCTTCTGCCCCGTCTCCAGCTCGTCGAGATCGGCCACATCCGCCATCATCGAGCGATAAAGCGTCGTCGTCGTACCGACATTGACGCCGAGGAAGAACAGCACCGCCGCCGCCACCCAGACATTGCCGAAGGGAATGAGGAAAATGACCGGCGGAAAGCAGACGTTGAACAGTCCCGCCACCACCACCGTCCGGTGCTTGCCGAGATAATAGCTGAGCTTCAGCACCAGCGGGATGAAGCCGATGCCGCCGAAGAAATAGAGCAGCAGCAACAAGCTCGCCGACGAACCGACGCCCCAGACCAGCGTCGCCTCATACATATACATCGACGCCAGCGCCGTGCCAGCGAAGCCCGAAAGGAAATCCGCCGCCAGCAGCCGCCTGAGCGGGCTGTTCCGGAACAGCGGCACGACCGACGCGATGAAGCTCACATGCCGCTCTGGCTTCGCCTTCTTCTCCGGCACCAGCCAGAGGTTGAGGCCGATCGCGATGGGCAGCACGATGATGATGAACCAGCCCATCGAGGCGACGCGCGCCGCCTCCATGTTCTCCGGCCCCATCCGTTCGATCATCGCCGGCAGCAGCAGCACCAGCGGCACACCGAGCAACTGGAACGCCTCGCGGAAACCCTGAATGCGCGAGCGTTCGTTATAATCGTCGGAAAGCTCCGCCGCCCACGCCATATGCGACAGCGTCAGCAGCGTCCAGCCGATATAGAGAAAGAACATCCATGCCAGCAGATAGAAGCTCGACACCGGCGCCGTCGGTACGAAGACCATATAGGCCGAGAGCATGAGGATCGGCACCGACAGCACGATCCAGTGCCGCCGCCTGCCCCAGCGCGAGGGAAACTTGTCGGAGAGCACCCCCATCGCCGGATCGGTGAAGACGTCCCAGAACCGCGCCAGCATGAAGATCGTGCCGACCGCCGCAAGTCCGAGCCCCATCGGCCCGGCATAGAAATGCGGCAGGTAGACGCCGATCGGAAGGCCAAGCGCGCCGATGGGAATAGCGGGCCCAGAGAACGCGGCCAGACGCCACGACGACAAGCGGGTCATTTACGGTTGTGCCTCGACAGTTCGAACTCAAACATAGCCGGTGAGAAAATCCATCACCGCGCCCTTGAACATCGGGTTCGGCAGCGCGAACATATGGTCCGTACCCGGAATGGTTTCCGCCTTCGCGCCTGGAATGCGCGCCGCCAGCACCGCCGGGTCGCCCGCCATGTCGTCCCGCGCGCCTGCGATCACCAGCGTCTCGTTGCGTATCTCGCCGAGAAAATCCGTTGCCGCCCCCTCGCGCGGCGCCCGCGCGCAGGCGGCAATCGCGCGGAGGTCCTGGCCGAGCCCCTCGGCATAGAGTCGGAAGCCCCGCGCCGTCCGGTCGCTGATCGTTTCGGGGTCTGCGGCTTCGAGCGCCTCGGCCGTCGCCGCGCCGAAGGAGGACGGCTCCAGCATCCGCCCGCCCACGCCGCCCAGCACCACGAAGCGGAACCGCGCGCCGTGCCGCGCCGCAAGCCGCATGGCGATCCCCGCGCCCATCGAATAGCCGATCAAGTCCGCCCGCTCGATCCCCAGATGGTCGAGCAGCGCCACCGCGTCCCCCGCCATCTTTTCCATCGTGTAATCGGTGGGCTCGTAAAGCTTGCCGCTCTTGCCGTGTCCGCGCAGGTCGAACGTCACGACCTGCCGCTTCGCCCGCGTCAGCGCCTGCACCCATCCGGTGCGGCCCCAATTATCCTCGGCCGTGCCCGCGAAGCCATGCACCAGCAGGATCGGATAGCCCTCCCCCGCGACTTCATAGGCAATGTCGGCGCCGCCTGACGAAAACACCGCCATCTTCAGTCCGCCGGAATGCCGGAGGATTGCGCGTCGGAGGGATGCCCCGTCCGCATGGCAACGGCGGTCGCCGCCGCTTCGATGCCGCGCATTTCGAGGATGCGGCGGTTCTCCACCTGCTGCTTCTCGTCGATCGGATAGAACCAGAGAATGCCCGCCACCGCCGCGCTGATGATGCAGGCCGGCCAGACGTAAACCGCCCGCAGGCTGTCGAGCACGGATTGCGAGTTCTCGCCGCCCGCCTGAAAGCCGATTGAGTCGAGCAGCGAATAGGCGATGAAGATCGCGAAGGCCGCGCCCACCTTGCTGGTCGAGGTCAGCAGCGAATAGAACAGCCCCGTCCGCTGCTGCCGCGTGATCACCGTGTCATGATCCGCCACATCCGCCATCAGCGAGCGGAACAGGAACGGCCCCGCCGCCATGTTGACGCCGCACAGCACCCAGACGCCAAGCGCCATCATCGCATTGCCCTGCGGCACCAGCAGGATGAGCGGCACGGTCAGCGCGTTGAACACCGCCGATGCGGCCGCCGTCTTGTGTTTGCCGAGCCGCCGGCTCACCGCCAGGATGAGCGGAATGAAGCAGACGCCGGAAATGAAATAGCCGAGCAGCATCAGGCTCGAATATTGCCCGAGCTTCAGCGCGTCCTCCGCAAGGAAGAGGAACATCGACGCCACAAGCCCGCCCGACACGCCGCCGAGAAGATCGGCCGCCAGCACCACCTGCAGAGGCCGGCTCTGCACCAGCGCGCGGATCGCCTGCCGCATCGGCACATGCGCCGGCGCCGTCGTCGGCCGCTCCGGCACCTTCCACACGGCAAGGCCGACAGCGATCGGCAGCAATATCAGCACAAACCAGCCCATGGAGGCGACGCGCGCCGCCGCCAGGTTTTCCGGGTTCGTCTGCTCGATCAGCACAGGCAGCGTCAGCACCAGCACCATGCCGAGAACAAGCGCCACTTCGCGTGCGCCCTGCACGCGCGAGCGTTCGTGATAGTCCGGCGTCAGCTCCGCGCCCCAGCTCATGTGCGAGATGGTGAGCAGCGTCCAGCCGACATAAAGAACGAAGAGCCAGAAGATGAGATAGAAGGCCGTCACCGCGACGGGCGGCATGAAGATCATGTAGACGGAGAGCAGCATGATCGGCACCGACAGCACGATCCAGTGCCGCCGCCTGCCCCAGCGCGTCTCGAACTTGTCGGAAAGAATGCCGAGCACCGGGTCGGTGAACACGTCCCAGAAGCGCGCCAGCATGAAGATGGTGCCGACAACCGTCAGCCCCAGCCCCAGCGAACCCGCATAGAAGGGCGGCAGGTGAACCACCAGCGGCAGCCCCATGGCCGAAATCGGCGCCGCCGGCAGCGCAAAGGCAAACAGCGTCCAGCGCGAAAGGGGCCCCTGTGCGCCGCGCGCATCGGCAGGGCCCTTCGAGGCCGCGTTCGTCATCGTGAGGGTTCCTCCCATATGAGTGGCCGCGGGCTCTTGGAGGCCCGTCTCGCCGCGCCGCGATTATGCCGATGGAACCCCGCCCAACCAAGCACCTTCGATCCCCCGACCCTCACATTTTCGTATGCTCATACGGAGGTGGGGGCATTATCCGTCGGTGGGCACCCGCTCCCGACGCGGCGCGCCAAGAATGCGGTGCAGCATCGGCTCGAAAAATTCCAGCGGAAGCGAGCGGTATTCGGGATCGAAGGCCGGCGCATCATACTTCGCGCAGAACTCGGCCGTCCGCTCGTAAAGCGGATTGTCCTTGAAACGGTCCCGCCCGTTCCGGTCCATGCCGAGATAATGGAAAAAATAATAACCCTGGAAAATTCCGTGATGCGCCACCATCCAGTGGTTCTCCGGGCTTACGAAAGGCTTCAGGATCGCCGCGGCGATGTCCGGGTGGTTGTAGCTGCCCAACGTGTCGCCAATGTCGTGCAGCAGCGCGCAGACGACATATTCCTCGTCCCGCCCGTCGTGATGCGCCCGCGTCGCCGTCTGCATGCTGTGCGTCAGTCGGTCGACGATGAACCCGCCATAATCCCCGTCCAGCAGCCTCAGATGATCGAGCACCCGCAGCGGCAGCTTCGCTGCGAAAGGCAGAAACTCATCGGCGATCCGGCTCCAGTCCTCCTGCGTCCCCTCCGCCATATCGGTAAATGTCGCGCGCTTGTTCATGGACATATCTCCTTCAATTGCGTTGTTCTTCTCCCACCCTCCCCCTGCGGGAGGAGCCTGCCCCCGGGCTCGCCCCGGGGGTCATACCGCTTGCAGCGGTTTGGGGAGGGTTAAGGCTCCGGGCGCTCACTCCCGGAACGAAGAATCGAGCCGCTCCATCTTCCGCATTACCGCCGGCCACACACGGTTCGAGCCGCTGTTGCCGAGCGTCTGCTTCACCTGGGCGCCGATGCCGTCGAGGATCGCGCGCGGTATCTCGATCAACTCGGCCCCGCCCGCCTCCGCCATCACCTGCACTTCGCAGGCGCGCTGCAGCGTGAACATGGCGAGAAAGGCGTCGCCGACACTCCGCCCGCATGTGAGCAGCCCGTGATTTTCGAGGATCATCATTTTCGCTCGCCCGAGATCGGCTTGCAGCCGCGGCTTCTCATCCGCCTCCAGCGCCACGCCCTCGTAAGGGTGATAGGAAATCGACGCCAGCGCGTAGAGCGCCGTCTGCGACACGGGCCTCAGCCCGCCCTTCCGGCACGACACGGCAACCCCCTCTGGCGTGTGCAGATGGATGACGCAATGCGCATCTGGCCGCGCATCATGCACCGCGCTGTGGATGGTGAAGCCAGCAGGTATCACATCATAAGACGACGGCAGAACCTTGTTGCCCTCGATATCGAGCTTCACAAGCGAAGACGCTGTCACCTCTTCGAACATCAGCCCATAGGGATTGAGCAGGAAATGCCCCGCCTCCCCCGGCACCCGCGCCGAAATATGCGTGAAGACGAGATCGTCCCAGCCGAGATGCGCGATCATCCGGTAGCAGGCCGCAAGCTCCACCCGGAGCGCCCATTCCGCCTCGCTCACCAGCTCCCTCACCGGCGTTTCCGCCAAAGCGCTCATGGCCATTCCGCATCTCCTCTTGTTGATGCGGCCGAGGCTAGGCCCCTTCGTCAAATCGAATTGTCAGGTACTTGACAATTCGCGCGCTTTTCCCGCCAATGCCGGTCTGCCGGATGTATAGGTGCCGAATGAACGGGAAAGCCCTGCGCCATATCCTCGCGCGCTCCGAATGGTTCGCCTCCCTGCCGCCGGCGCTGGCGGAAGGCATCGTCGCGGAAGCCCGCATCCGCCGCTTCCGCAACCGGCCGATCTATCTCACGGGCGACGCACCGAACGGCCTCTTCCTCCTGCTCGCGGGCGAGGTCCGCATCGTCCACCACGCGAGCGACGGCAGCCCCGCCCTTCTCGGCGCCACCAATCCCGGCACATGGTTCGGCGAATCCTCCATGCTGGATGGCCGCCCCCGCTTCTCGGACGCCGTTGCCATCGGCGAGGCAAGCGTGCTCCAGCTCACCCCCGCCGCCTTCCGCAAGCTCACGGAGGGAAGCGCGGCGCATTACGCCGCCTTCACCCGGCTGCTCTGCGAGCACTACCGTCTCGCCATCGCCCATATCGTGAGCACGGCCACGCTCCCCGCCATGACCCGCCTCGCCCAGCGCCTCCTTTATTTCGCCGAGGAAGAAGGAAAATCCCTCCCCGGCCGCCGCGCCGTCGAATTCCGCCTCTCCCAGCAGAACCTCGCCACAACGGTCGGCATCTCCCGCCAGACGCTGAACGGCCTCCTCAAGCAACTGGAATCGCAAGGCCTCATCGAAACCGGCTACGCCAAAATCACCCTGAAAAAACCCGCCGCCCTGCAACGCCTCGCCAGAAGAGAGCCGGAGCAACTACCACCAGGCGGAAGCTGAGGGCGCTCCTCTCCTACTTCCCACCCTCCCCCTGCGGGAGGGTCAAAATTCGCTCTCGCGAATTTTGGGGAGGGGTAAGCCTCACACACCGGCAAAGCGAGAGCGCATCCCCGCCCCTCCGACACAAAAGCTTGACCCCGCCCCCGCGAAAGGCATGCTCTCCCCCAAGGCAAATCGGGGGAACGTATGCGGCTGAGCTGGAACGAGATTCGCGCCCGCGCAGCGCGTTTTTCCGAGGAATGGAAAGGTGTCACGCGCGAACGCGCCGAGACGCAGACCTTCTATAATGAGTTCTTCCAGATTTTCGACATCCCGCGCCGTCGCGTCGCCTCTTACGAAGAGCCGGTAAAGGGCCTTGGCGACAAGCGCGGCTATATCGACCTTTTCTGGAAAGGCACGCTTCTTGTCGAGCACAAGACCACGGGCCGCGACCTCAAAAAGGCAAAGATTCAGGCGCTCGATTATTTCCCGGGCCTGAAGGACAAGGAACTCCCACGCTACCTCCTCCTCTGCGATTTCCAGAGCTTCGAGCTTTACGATCTGGACGAAGACACCGAGGTCCGTTTCCGCCTCGCCGATCTGAAAGATCATGTGGAAGCCTTCGGCTTCATGATCGGCGTCCAGAAGCGCACCTTCAAGGATCAGGACCCCGTCAACATCGAAGCCTCGGAGCTGATGGGCAAGCTCCACGATGCACTGAAGGAATCGGGTTACGACGGCCACGACCTTGAGCAATATCTGGTCCGGCTTCTCTTCTGCCTCTTTGCCGACGACACCGGCATTTTCGAGCCCAAGGACATCCTTCTCGATTTCATCCAGAACCGCACAAGCGCGGATGGCAGCGATCTCGGCTCCCGCCTCAATGAATTGTTCGAGGTGTTGAACACGCCGGAAGACAAGCGCCAGAAAACCCTTGATGAAGACCTCGGAAATTTCCCTTATGTGAATGGCGCGCTTTTCGCCGAGCGTCTGCGCACGCCTGCCTTCAACGCCGCCATGCGGCTGATCCTTATCGAAGCCTGCGAGTTCAAATGGGAGGCAATCTCGCCTGCCATTTTCGGTGCTCTGTTCCAGTCCGTCATGAACAAGACAGAGCGCCGCGCCCTCGGCGCGCATTACACGACCGAGAAAAACATCCTGAAACTCATTCAGCCGCTTTTCCTCGACGGCCTGCATGAAGAGTTCGCGCGCGCAAAGGCGCTGAAGCGCGGCCGCCAGCAGGCGCTGGAAGCCTTGCACGAGAAACTCGGCCAGCTCACCTTCTTCGATCCCGCCTGCGGCTGCGGTAACTTCCTCGTCATCGCCTATCGCGAGCTACGCGCGCTGGAACAGGAAATTCTGCGCGTCCTGCACGACGGCAAAGACCAGCGCATTTTCGACGTGGCGCAATTGTCGAAAGTCAATGTCGATCAGTTTTACGGCATCGAAATAGGCGAGTTTCCCGCCCGCATAGCCGAAGTCGCGATGTGGATGATGGACCACATCATGAATAACAGGCTCGGCCTCTCCTTCGGCTCCAACTATGCGCGCATCCCCCTTCGGACCTCACCGCACATCCTCCATGCCGACGCGCTGGAAGCCGATTGGGCCGCTCTCCTCCCGCCGGAAAAATGCTCCTATGTCTTCGGCAATCCGCCTTTCATCGGCTCAAAATTCCAGACGGCGGAACAGCGTCGGCAAGTGCGTGACATCGCAAAGCTCGGCGGCTCCGGCGGCACGCTTGATTTCGTCACCGCATGGTTCCTGAAGGCCGGCGAATATGTGCAGCATGGAAAAGCGGACATCGCCTTCGTCGCCACCAACTCAATCACGCAGGGCGAACAGGTCGCCCAGCTCTGGCCGCTCCTCTTTCAGCGCTGCAAGCTCGAAATCGCCTTCGCCCACCGTACCTTCGCCTGGGGCTCGGACGCGCGCGGCGTCGCCCATGTTCATGTCGTCATCATCGGCCTCACAAGGCGCGACCGCGAATGGCCCGAGAAGCGCCTCTTCTCTTACGCCGACATCAAGGGCGATCCGGTCGAGACACGCCACAAGGCTCTGACGGCTTATCTTTTTGATGCCGTCAATGTAGCTGACAGACATCTAGTAGTCGAAGAACGAAACACTCCTTTGTGCGAAGCGCCGAAACTCAAAACTGGCGTTCAGATGATCGACAACGGCATCCTCACTTTCACGACAATGGAAAAGGAGGAATTTCTTCGTCAGGAGCCGGAAGCGGAACCGCTGTTCCGCAAATACATCGGTGGCGATGAGTATATAAATGGATTTTTCCGATGGATACTCTATCTCGCAGATGCCGAGCCGAGTTTTCTTCGACAGCTTCCGCTTGTTCAAGAAAGAATACGGCAGGTACGTCAATACCGGTTATCGAGTTCTCGGCCCAGCACGGTGAGAATGGCGGACTATCCAACGCAGGTTGGTGTGGACGAGCGATTGAGCGGACCCTATTTGGTGATACCCAATACAAGCTCGGAGCGACGCGACTACGTACCGATCGGCTGGCTGACTCCCGAGGTAGTAGCCAATCAGAAATTGCGCATTCTTCCTGACGCAGATCCGTGGATATTCGGTTTGCTGACAAGCGGCATGCACATGGCTTGGATGCGCGCAATCACCGGTCGCATGAAAAGCGACTACATGTATTCTGTCGGCGTCGTCTACAACACTTTCCCTTGGCCGGATATTACCGAAGCTCAGAAACAGAAAATCCGTGCGCTAGCGCAAGCTGTGCTCGACGCCCGCGCGCTTTATCCCGGTGCAACGCTGGCCGATCTCTACGATCCCGACCTGATGAAACGCGAACTCCGTCAGGCTCACCGAGCCCTCGATGCCGCCGTCGACAAACTCTATCGCGGCCAAGCCTTCGCAAATGACCGCGAGCGTGTCGAACACCTCTTCGGCCTATACGAAAAACTCTCCTCCCCGCTGACAGCAGCACCGAAGCCCATTAAGCGGAAACGAAAGAAAGAGTAGCAACGCTAGATGGAAAGGCGGACCGATAGTGCGTGCGCATCGGTGCTTGTCTGGAAAAAGCTGTCAATTCTTCCTGCTTTCTAGCTCTCGTCTGGTGCACTCGCGCGCCATTTCTGCTCCGCGAACTAAATCGTGGACAAGCTCATGTCCATCAACAAGTTGATCTCGACGCTCACCTCTGGCGGTGTGATATCGCGCTTCCAATCTGTACGCAAAACTGGTCGTCAGATTCCCTGCGTCTATCGAATCTGTAATACGTGCCGTCAAAGAGATGCGGCGGCGGGAGAGCCTCTCCTCTGACAGAAATTGCATCTCTTCCGAGCGCACCTCAGAAGCGTCTTCTGTGCTGGAATAGACGCTAAGCACATTTGTTTGCACGAGATCGACGAGATGGCTCGAATTGCAGTCTCTCCATCCCTGTTCGTCGAGCAAGCACGCCCGCCGTGCACGACTTTGAGCATAATTTATTTCTGTATAAAAACTGTCTGGTGCAGGGAAGATGTAATAATAGTAAGGTTTCGGGGTGCCTTCTGAATAATGAGCCAATACCGCTCGAGCTGCAGCATCCCTTACATAACAAGAATACTCCCCGGTAAAAGTATCCGTGGATTCAGACATATGCCAATTGGCCTTATCCTCTTTCCAGCCTGCTGTCTCATTTGAACGACCGATACTCCACACTGCCGTCAATAAAACGAGAAAAGACGCGGAGACAAATCCTGCTATCTTCCATTTTTCTTTTAACATTCCCCGCCAACCCCTTGGTTTTCCCTGCCCTAAAATTTCTTCTTAGTATGTACACGAACCTCTCAACGCTAACCCAGCTAAAAGCACCATTCGATTACTGTCTCTAAATCTTACCGCCGACGTCCCACTCGCGTTGGAGCCGCCGAGAAAATCGAAGTCGCGAAGCCGCCTTCGCTGGCATCTGATTTCCCTCCCCTTATCCCCGCTGTGACCCCATCGCCACGCATTTTCCATTCGCAGCGGTCCCCCTTCGCTCCTCGCCTCCCCGGGGATAAAGCATGCGCCTGCGTCCGCCGCGCTTCATCCCCTCCTCTCTCTTTGCGCCTCTCCTCGGCCCGCGAGCGAGCGCGGACCCGTGGACGTGCCACCCTCCCCCCACCCGGCAATTCCCCGTTTCAAGTGGGGATATCCCGAAAGCCGCCCGCCTGCCTCCCGCCGCCCTCGCCGGGGCGCGACAGTCATCCGCCTACGGAACATATACCGCTTTTCCGCCGCCCGCGCGCGGGCTTGTCCCCGCCCCGCCGCGCCGGGCGATCCGGTGTTCAAGTGGGGAAATCTCGGGCCCTTTTCCGGCCTCCCGCACCCCGCCGGAGACCCCGGAAAACGCTTTGTGACAGTCTCGTTACAGTTCGATGACAATCGGCCCGAAAGAGCCCCCGGATCGCCCTTGCGGATGCCCCCCGGCGGCTCTAGTTTGGCCTCGATTTCACGCGGAAACGGAGCAGCGGAAGATGAGCGGCGGAGCCACCCCGAAATTCAGCAACCAGGCCGGCGTCCGGGAAATCCGTACTGGCGTCAAGGAGTTCGAGTGCATCGGCGCCTTGCCGCCCTTCGACCATCCGCATGTCTTTCTCGACATGGGCCGCGAGAACGAGATCGTCTGCGGCTATTGCTCGACGCTCTACAGATTCGATCCGGCCCTCAGTGCCGATGCCAGCCTGCCGCCCGAGGCCCGCTACCACGAGCCCACCTACGCCACCAAAGGCCACCGCTAGCCTATCGCTCCGGCTTGCCAACCCTTTGATTTTCCTGCCAATTCGGCGCGTGATAAGCGTCCGCCGTCGAAGCCGGCAGGAGCGGCTTTCCGAGAATATGGTCCGCCGCCTTCTCGCCGATCATGATCGTCGGGGCATTGATGTTGCCGTTCGGCAGCGTCGGCATGATGGATGAGTCGACCACCCTCAGCGCCTCGATGCCATGCACCCGGCACTCGCTGTCCACCACCGCCATGCCGTCCGCGCCCATCCGGCAGGTGCCCGCGGGGTGATAGGCGGTCTCCGCCGTTTCCGCCACCCACTGGTCGATTTCCGCATCGGTCCGCACTTTCGGCCCCGGGGATATCTCGTCCCCCCGATAGGGATCGAAGGCCTTTTGCGCGAAAATCTCGCGCGTCAGCCGCAATCCGTCGCGATAGGCCTGCTTGTCCGCCTCTTCCGTCAGGTAGTTGAAAACGAGCTTTGGCGGTGCTTCGGGGTCGGCCGAGTTGAGGCTCACCCGGCCGCGGCTTTTCGGCTTGTTGGCGCCCAGATGGACCTGGAATCCATGTCCCTCCGCCGCGCTGGAGCCGTCATAAGCGATGGCGCCGGCAAGGAAATGATACTGCAAATCCGGATACTTGAGGCCCGCGCGGCTCCTGATATAGCCGTTCGACTCGAACTGGTTGGAAATGCCGAGGCCGCGCTTGAGGAAGAACCATTCCATGCCGATCAGCAGCTTCGAAATGGGCCCCAGCGTCCCGTTCAGCGTGATCGGCTGCGTGCAGGTTTGCTGCACCCAGACCTCCAGATGGTCCTGCAAGTTATCCCCAACCCCCGGAAGATCGTGGATGACCGGAATTCCGTGTTCCTTCAGATGCGCCGCCGGGCCGATGCCGGACAGCATCAGCAGTTTCGGCGAGTTGAAGGAGCTCGCCGAGACGATGACCTCGCGCCGCGCCTTTACGCGATGGAGCTTGCCGCGCCGCCTGTATTCGACGCCGACCGCGCGCTTGCCCTCCATCAGAATGCGCGTCGCCAGCGCGTGCATCTCCACTTCGAGGTTGTCGCGCTTCATCGCCGGTTTCAGGTAAGCCACTGCCGTAGAACAACGAATCCCGTCCCGCACGGTCATGTCCATGCGGCCGAAGCCCTCCTGCCGGTAGCCGTTATAATCCTCCGTCATGCCATAGCCGGCCTGCCGCCCCGCCTCGATAAAGGCGCGGTAAAGGGGGTTTTTCATGTTGTTGCCATTGGTGATGCCGACCGGCCCGCCTGTGCCGCGATAGGCATCCTCGCCATAGAGGCAGTCCTCGGAACGCCGGAAATAGGGCAGCACGCTCGCATAGTCCCATCCCGCCGCGCCCAGCTCCGCCCATTCCTCGAAGTCGCCCGCGCAGCCGCGCACATAGGCAAGCCCGTTGATCGACGACGATCCGCCGATCACCTTGCCCCGCGCCTGGTGCAGCCGCCGCCCATTGAGCCCCGGCTCCGGTTCGGCATGCATGCCCCAGTCGTATTTCTTCATGCCAAGCGGGATGGAAAATGCAGTCGGCATCTTGATATAGACGGAGTTGTCCCTTCCGCCCGTCTCAAGCACCAGCACCTTGTGCCTGCCCTCCGCGGTGAGACGGTCCGCCAGGACGCAACCCGCTGATCCGGCGCCGACAATCACATAATCGGCCTCGCGTTCGAAGGATTGGTCCCTCATCGTTCACTCTCCTTGCTTGCTCTCCATGAAGGTGTGCTGCCTTCAGTCCGGCCCCTTGGTGCTGTCGTCCGGCATCCGGGTTGCCCCGCCCGGCGCCTCGCGCTGCGTATGAAGGAAATGCATGTGCCGCTCGAACTGATCGAGGATGTCCTCGATCACTTGCTCCTTCGTGTAGCCCATCAGGTCGTAGCCCTGGCTGCCCTCGAAGAGATGCACCTCGGCGCGGTAATACTCCGAAGCCGTCTGTTGCGGCCGTACCGCGAAGGCAGGCATCGTGCCGCATACCGGCCAGACCTCGTAGGTGAAGTCCTGGTCGTCGGCCATTGCGACATTGAGCGACAGGCAGCCATCGTCCCCCTCGCCCTCGACGATCCGGGCCGGAAATCCCCGCTTTTCAAGCGTTTCCCGGATCTCTTCCATCGCCGGCCTCACGGCGTCCCGCATGAAGCGCCGTACCTGCGCCAACGTCGGGAAGCTCGTCGCCCGCGCAATCCGCTGCCGCCAGTTGGACGCAGGCGCGCCGATCCTGCCGGAGAGGTAGCCGGAAAGACTGGCGCGATGGCTGTCTTCCTTCATGCCCTCGACCCTGAGCGCCCTGAAGAGGCCCAGCATCATCAAGAACAGCACGATGGAGAATGGCAGCCCCATGATGACGACCGTGCTCTGCAGCGCCTCAAGCCCCCCTGCAAGGAGCAGCGCCAGCGTCAGCACGCCGATAATGGTCGCCCACAGAACCCGCATCCAGACCGGCGCATCGGAATTGACGTCCTTGAGGGTCGACGTGAAGTTCGAAAGCACCAGCGAGCCTGAGTCACCCGAAGTGATGAAAAAGACGATGCCGAGAAGCGTAACGACGATGGTCGTAACCGTGGCTAATGGCAGGCTCTGCATGAACAGGTAGATCGCGGAACCTGGATTGGCCATCGCCTCATCACCGAACTCTGTCGCACCGGACATCACAAGTTCGATGGCGCTGTTCCCCATGATCGACATCCACCCCATCATGAAGACGAGCGGCAGGATCAGCGTGCCGGCCACAAATTGGCGAATGGTGCGGCCGCGCGAAATGCGGGCAAGAAAGAGCCCGACAAAGGGTCCCCATGCAATCCACCACGCCCAGAAAAAGACCGTCCACGCATTCAGCCAGTCGACAGGCGGGTCAAACGCATAGGTGTTGAAGGAAAGGCTGACGAAGTCGGAAAGATAATCCCCGATATTCATCACCAGCGCATTGAGCAGGAAGGTCGTCTCGCCCACGAACAGCACGAAAAGCAACAGGAGCAGCGCCAGCGCCATGTTGAATTCCGAAAGGCGGCGAATACCCCGCTCCACACCCGTCGCGGCCGAAAGCGCGGCGAAAACGATGATCAGGATCACCAGGGCGCCTTGGGTAAGGGTGCTCTGCGGAATACCGAACATATGCTCCAGCCCGTAGTTGAGCTGGATGATGCCGATGCCGAGGCTCGTCGCGATGCCGAACACGGTCCCGATAACGGCGGCGATATCGACCGTATGGCCGATCACGCCATAGATGCGCTGGCCGAAAATGGGAAAGAGCGCTGAACGAATGGTCAGCGGCAGGCCGTGCCGATAGCTGAAATAGGCAAGCGACATCCCGACCAGCGTGTAAACGCCCCACCCGGACAAGCCCCAATGGAGAAAGGTGAGCTGCATCGCGTGCCGCGCCGCCTCGACCGTGCTGCCCTCGCCCTCGGGAGGCGCAAGGAACTGCGTGACAGGTTCGGAGACGCAGAAGAAGAGGAGATCAATACCGATACCCGCCGCGAAAAGCATTGCCGCCCAGGTGATCGCGTTGAATTCCGGCCTGGCATGGTCGGGACCGAGACGTACCTTGCCGAAGCGGGATAGTCCGATGCCGATCACAAAAACCAGATAGAGAACCACGGCAACGAAGTAGAACCAGCCGAACACATCGGAAATCCACGCCAGCACTGAATTGATGACGAAATTCGCGGAATCGATGAAAAACATCGTCCAGATGGCAAAAAGCGCGATGCCGACGGCGGATGTGTAGAAGACGGCCGGATTGATCCGGTCTTCTCTGTCCTTCGTTCCGGCGCCGTCCGTAACATCGCTCATTGCATGTCTCCTTCGGCCGCGATGCTCCGCGCCAGGCCGGTTTCAGTGTTCCCTAAAAAGCAAATGAGACGCTGCCCACCACGGCACCGACATTGTCGCTGCTTGCCAGCGCCGATGTGACGCCGACAGCATCGTGCCAACGCAAATCGAGCGTGATGTCGTTCCAGTCCTTGGACACGCCGAAGTCGTAATAGGTGTAATCCTGATCGCCGATCCCGCCCGTCTCATCGAAAGTCTGGCGGCCAAGCGTGCCGGACACAGACAGGTCCCACGGCAACGCCTGTGTGACCGTCACGTCGACGGCGGTAGCCGAAACGTCATTGAAAAAGTCCTCGCCGAAATAATTGTCGGCATACCAGACGGCGCCCGCGACGCTCGTCGTCTCGAAGTCGTAGGTCAGGATTCCGTAGACTTCCCAGTAGTCGTAATCGAAATCGGAGCCTGGATAGGCGTAGTACCAGAAGCCCAGATCGTAGGTAAAACCGCTGTCGCCGATCGGGTTCGAAAAGCCGATGAACGGGTCGATTTCCACCGAATTGCCGGGCCCGCCAGCGTCGGTATTCGAGGCCCACATACCCACATAGAGCCCGCTGTCATGAGTCCACGTCACATCGCCTTGTAGCTGCGGACCGTCATCCGTTTGGGAAATTCCACGGAACATGTAGTTGGTCGCGAGACGGAGATTGCCGCTGATCGATCCGTAGCCGCTGCTTTCATCCTCCAGCGCAAGCTCCCCTTCATCTTGCGCCAGCGCGTTCCCCGGTTGAGTAACACTGATTGCGACGAGTGCAGCAACGCTCAGTCGGTGCCAATCGGTCATCCGCCCCTCGATTCTTATGGAGATTTCAGGGGAATAACTTCAGGCTTGATAAAAGGTTCCATAGAAACGGTTTTCTACGCGAACCTGAAATTTGCTTGGTCGCAGACTCGGTATCCCGCACGATGCTGAGCCAGCTGTGTGACTGGAGTAAATGGTGGCCCCTGCGGGACTCGAACCCGCACTCCCTTACGAGAAGCAGATTTTAAGTCTGCTGCGTATACCAGTTTCGCCAAGGGGCCTGCCGCTGTGTGCGCGACACTAGGTATGCCCGCTCGCGGGCTTCTGCGCAAAAGCAAAGAAAAACGGCGGTCCCGAAGGACCGCCGTTTGTCATTCCGTCGAAGCGACGAGAGCTTAGCCCTCAAGGCCCTGCCATACCGGCCAGCAATTCGCGCCGGCGCTCGCGGCGAGCGAAGCCTGAGCTTCTGCGGCGTTGGAGCCCTGCGCGGTTTGTTCGCTGTCCGCACCGCCGGTGCACCAGACATAGAACTTGTGAGTGCCCGACTTCGACTGCGCGTCGAAGCTCGAGTCAAGGGCCGAGGCAGCGCTCGAAAGCATCATCGCAGCGCCGGCAACCAGGCCCAAAATTCCGATGGTCTTCTTCATGTCGTATCTCCCTCCGGGTACCGTGACCCTAAATCGTTCCCAGGCTATTTTTTTAGGTCGAAGCCTGTTTCCCCTCTGCCAGCCTCTCGTGCGAAACAAGCCGCAGATCGCGACCGACAGACCCTTCAAGCCCAGAACTCTAGTCGGTTCGCTGGAAATTGTATCGCGCCTGAACCGGCCGGGATGCTGAAACTTTCGTAATGTTGCTGCCGCTGTTGCAGATATGCGACAGAAAACCCAGCTTTTCCGCCATTTACGAGGTAGGATCGCCAATAGCGGGCTCCACACCGAAGCCACGCATCATTTCCGCCACCTCACCGGCGACGATATCGAGCTCCGTCGAATCGACGGCGCGCATGACGATGCTGGTGCCGAAAACCTTGCCCTTGTAGTAGGGATAGCTGCCAATGCCGACATCCGGGTGGCGGGCTTGCAGGTCGCCTAGTTTTTCCGCGATGGTGCCTTCGCCGATCTGGGCGGTGACGGTGCGGCTTTGCATGGCTGCGCCGCCCTTGAGGCGGCCGGTCAGACTGTCCAGCATGACCTGCATGACCATGGGCACGCCGGCCATCACGAAGACATTGCCGATCTGGAAACCGGGCGCCTTGCTCAAGGGGTTCTCGATCATGGTGGCGCCTTCCGGCAGCCGCGCCATCCGCATCCGCGCCTTGGTGAACTCGCCGCCGGTCGCCGCGTAATGATCGCCGAGCAGCTTCACGGCTTCGGGATGATAGTCGATGCCGACGCCGAACGCCTTGGCGACCGCATCCGCCGTGATGTCGTCATGCGTCGGACCGATGCCGCCGGTCGTGAAGACATAGTCGTAGCGGGCGCGGACTTCGTTCAGCGTCGCGACAATCGTCTCCTCTATATCGGGAATGACGCGCGCCTCGCGCACCTGCACGCCGATCCTGTTCAGATGCGTCGCGATATAGCCAAGGTTCGAATCCCTGGTCCGGCCGGACAGGATCTCGTCGCCGATCAGCAGCACACAGGCGGTGACGAGTTTCGTATCAGACATGGGTCGCATCCTCTGCTCGGCGGGCCGGCCGCTATTTATACAGGATAGCGCCCCGCGCATCGCCCTTTCAAATGCGCAGGGAAGCCCCGAAAAAAGGCGGAAAATCGGGGGCTAGGCCCGGCGCGCGGCCGATACTATGTTAGGGTCGGAAAACACGGTTCTTTCTATTTGCGAGACGAGATGAGTTTTACCGACGCAGCCGAAGCCCCGGACATCAATATCGGCCGGATCAAGCTCCACGACGCCGAAGCCTTTGAAGGCATGCGCCGCGTCGGCCGGCTTGCCGCGAGCGCGCTCGACATGCTGGTCGCCGAAGTGCGGCCCGGCGTGACGACGGACGCGCTCGACAAGCTCGTCTTCGACTATGCGATGGACCACGGCGCCTACCCCGCGCCGCTCAATTATCGCGGCTTCCGCAAATCCTGCTGCACCTCGATCAACCATGTCGTCTGCCACGGCATTCCCGGCGACCGCGTGCTGCGCGACGGCGACGCGGTCAATATCGACGTGACCTACATCCTCGATGGCTGGCACGGCGACACCAACCGCATGTATTTCGCCGGCGAAGCGCCGCGCAAGGCGCAGCGGCTTGTCGATGTAACATATGAATCCATGATGCGCGGCATCGCAGCGGCAAAGCCCGGCGCGACGCTCGGCGACATCGGCTGGGCGATCCAGGAATTCGCCGAAAGCCAGCGCTGCTCGGTGGTGCGCGAATTCTGCGGCCATGGCCTCGGCCGCGTCTTCCACGATGCGCCGAACATCCTCCACTACGGCCGCAAGGGCCAGGGCGCGGTGCTGAAGCAGGGCATGTTCTTCACCATCGAGCCGATGATCAATCTCGGCAAGCCGGGCGTGAAGATCCTGTCCGACGGCTGGACGGCGGTCACGCGCGACCGCTCGCTCTCCGCGCAGTTCGAACATTCGATCGGCATCACGGCGGACGGCGCGGAAATTTTCACGAAATCGCCGGCGGGCCTCGACTGCCCGCCCTACGCCTGAGCCCGACGAATGGATAGCGGCGCCGCCGACGCCAAGCCGCATTATGCCGGACATCGCGAAAGACTCCGCGAGCGCTTCCTGAAATCGCCGGAAACGCTGCCCGATTACGAACTCCTCGAACTCGTCCTCTTCCGCGCCGTGCCGCGCCGCGATGTGAAGCCGCTCGCCAAGGAACTGATCGCACGCTTCGGCGGCTTCTCCGAGGTGATCAATGCGGAACCTTCGCGTCTGCGCGAAACGAAAGGTGTGTCCGACGCCATCGTGACGGAATTCCGTATCGCGCGCGAAACTGGTTTGCGGCTCGCGCAGGCGAAGGTGATGAAGAAGGAAGTGCTCGGCTCATGGGCGGCACTTCTGGATTATTGCTCCGCGTCCATGGCGCACAACCCGACCGAACAATTCCGCATCCTCTTTCTCGACCGCAAGAATGTTCTGATCGCGGACGAAGTGCAGCAGAAGGGAACGGTCGATCACACACCGGTCTATCCGCGCGAAGTCGTCAAACGCGCACTCGAACTCAACGCCTCCGCCCTCATCCTTGTGCACAACCATCCCTCAGGCGACCCGACGCCCTCCACCGCCGATGTCGAGATGACGCGACAGATCGTCAATACGGCAAAGCCGCTCGGCATCGAGGTGCATGACCACCTCGTCGTCGGCAAGGGACGGCACGCGAGTTTCAGGACTTTGGGACTGATCTGAGTACGGACGATCAGGCTGAAAAACGCGGTTTTCGCGCGAAAACTGTCGAATGGCGAAAATGCCCATCAACCTGTTGAAAGATCACGTCTTTCCGGCTTGCCCCCGGTCCGACCGTCATCGAACTGTCATCAGACTGTCATGAAGGGGCGTTCGGCTTGTTATCCCCGTCTCCCGACGCAGTTTGCGCGCACTAATCCCCGGGGTGATTTCGACGGCCTCTGCATGGAAGACGGACCATCGGTGGCAATGGCAAAGCGCCTGAAACCGGGGATAAGAAATCTCGGCCCTGTGTCCGGTTTGCACACTGTGACATTCCGGTTTTGACGCGATTGCCACAGATGGGGAAAAGATTCTTGTCCCCGGTTTTTGGAAGCGGGCACCCTGAAAAAGAAATGTCATCCCGGCGAAAGCCGGGACCCACTCGCAGATCAACTTGCCGCAGCCACTGGCTTGTATCGGACCGTGGCTGCGACGAATGCCTCCTTCGACATCCCTTGCCAAGGGAACCAATGGGTCCCGGCTTTCGCCGGGATGACATTTATTATTTGGACAACCTTCTGGAAGGCCGCCGTCGGAAGAGCGATAGCTACCCGGCGAAGACCGGCGGCATTTTGTCCGCCCACGGACGGGCTTGCTCCAGTTCGAAGGCGAGTTCGAGGAGGACTTTTTCCTGCCCGGGCAGCGCAGCGAATTGCGAGCCGATGGGAAGGCCGGCCTTGTTCCACGACAGCGGCACGGACATGGCGGGCGTGCCCACCACATTGTGGAGCGGCGTGTAGGTGACGTAGTTGAAGACGCGCTCATAAAGCGTGTCGAAAGGCACGGTGGGCGCCTGCTCGCCGGTCTTCGGCGGCACCGTGGCCAGCACCGGTGTCAGCCAGACATCGTAATCCGCCATGAAGGCTTCGGTCTGCGCCGTGACTTTCGCAAAATGGGCGAGCGACTTTTCCAGCGTGCCGGCGGGCTTGCTGTTGAAGAGTTCGGCAAGGCCGAGGGTCCAGGGCTCAAGCACGGCTTCAGGATCGAGGCCCATCTGCTTCACGAGCGCGACAAGCTCCGCCGGGCCCGACGCCCAGGCCGCGAGGAAGGCATCTTCGAAGGCAGGACCGTCGATCCGGTTCTGGGCGGGGACAATCTCGTGACCGAGATCGGCGCAAAGCTGCGCGACATCTTCGAGTGCCGCCTTCACATCCGGCGCGGGCTCCCGGCCCTTGTAGTCCATGGTGCCGAAAGCGATCCTGAGGCGCTTCTTGCCCGGACCTTCGACACGGCCGACCGGCGGCAGCACGGCATCCTTGCCCGTGAGCTCGGTGAGCGAGAGCAGCGTCGCACTGTCGCGAACCGAACGGCTGACGCAATGCTGGAAACCGATATCGCCCGGCAATTGGCGCTCGCCGAGATAGATGCGGCCACGGCTCGGCTTCAGCCCGAAAACGCCGCAACAGGAGGCGGGAATGCGGATCGAACCGCCGCCATCCGTTGCATGGGCGACAGGCACCATGCCGGAAGCGACCGCCGCCGCCGCGCCGCCCGACGAACCGCCCGGCGAATGCGCGAGGTTCCATGGATTGTTGCAGGCGCCGAGCAGCAGCGATTCCGTCGTGCCGAGCAGGCCGAATTCCGGCGTGTTGCTCTTGCCGACCATGACGAAGCCGGACTTCTCCTTGCCCGCGATGATGGGATCGGTTTCCGGCGAGATATTCTGCGCGAGAAAGCGCGAACCGGAGGTGGCGCGCGTGCCTTTCAGATTGTCGAGATCCTTCACGAGGTTCGGGACGCCGGTGAAAGGCCCCTCGGGCAGCTTGCCCTTGGCCGCTTCGCGCGCCCGGTCGTAGAATGTCTCCACCACGGCGTTGACCTGCGGATTGACCTGTTCGATGCGCGAAATGCCGGCTTCCACCAGCTCCAGCGCCGTCAACTCGCCCTTGCGCACCAGTTCGGCCTGCGCGGTCGCGTCGAGCTTTGCGAGTTCCGGCATGACCGGCTTCGCGCCCTTCAGATTGCTGTCCATGAGCCCCTCCCTCGTTTTTGTTTCCGCTCGTGCGGTTTAACCCAAGGGTAACGCCGGGAAGGCCCCGAAAGAAAGGGTTTCCACCATGAGTGTTGAGGGAGAGGTGCCCAAGTGCTAAACCCTGCCCATTCCTTCCCCCTGCCCCGCCAACCTTGAGAGGCGCCTGATGATTCCGCGCTATTCGCGGCCCGAAATGGTCGCCATCTGGGAACCCGATACGAAGTTCCGCATCTGGTTCGAAATCGAGGCGCATGCCTGCGAGGCGCTGGCGGAACTGGGCGTGATCCCGAAGGAGGCCGCGAAGAACATTCGCGAACGCGGCGACAAGGCGGTCTTCGACGTCGCGAAGATCGACGAGATCGAACGCGAGGTGAAGCACGACGTCATCGCGTTTCTGACGCATCTCGCCGAATTCATCGGCGAGGATTCCCGCTTCGTCCATCAGGGAATGACGTCTTCCGATGTTCTGGACACTTGCTTCAATGTGCAGCTTGTCCGCGCCGCCGACATCATGCTGAAGGATATCGACGAGCTGCTGGCCGCCATCAAGCGCCGCGCCTTCGAGCACAAGGACACGGTTTCCATCGGCCGCAGCCACGGCATCCATGCCGAGCCCGTGACCTTCGGCCTGAAGATGGCGGAAGCCTATGCCGAGTTCACGCGCTGCCGCGAGCGGCTGGTGAACGCGCGCAAGGAAGTCGCGACCTGCGCGATCTCGGGCGCGGTCGGCACCTTCGCCAATATCGACCCGCGCGTGGAAGAACATGTCGCGAAGGCGCTCGGCCTCGAGCCGGAGCCCGTGTCGACACAGGTAATCCCGCGCGACCGGCACGCGATGTATTTCGCGACGCTCGGCGTCATCGCCTCCTCCATCGAGCGAGTGGCGACGGAAATCCGCCACCTGCAGCGCACCGAGGTTCTGGAAGCGGAAGAGTTCTTCTCCGAAGGCCAGAAGGGCTCGTCGGCGATGCCGCACAAGCGGAACCCCGTGCTGACGGAAAACCTGACCGGCCTCGCCCGGCTCGTACGCGGCATGGCGTTGCCCGCGATGGAGAACGTGGCGCTCTGGCATGAGCGCGATATTTCGCACTCCTCCGTCGAACGCATGATCGGCCCGGACGCGACAGTGACGCTCGACTTCGCGCTGGCGCGGCTAACCGGCGTCATCGACAAGCTGCTGGTCTATCCCGAGCAGATGCAGAAGAACCTCGACCGGCTCGGCGGGCTCGTCCATTCGCAGCGCGTGCTGCTGGCGCTGACGCAGAAGGGTGCCTCCCGCGAGGACGCTTACCGCCTCGTGCAGCGGAACGCCATGCCGGTCTGGCGCGGCGAAGGCAATTTTCTCGAACTGCTGAAGGCGGACAAGGACGTCTCGGCGAAGCTTTCCGATGCCGAACTCGAAGACCTGTTCGACCTCGGCTACCACACCAAGCATGTCGACACGATCTTCGCGCGGGTGTTCGGGAAAGAGGCGATGGCCAAACAGGGCAAGGCGGCGGAATAGGCTTCCTCCCCTTGCCTGACGCCGAGAGAAGTATTACTATCAATTCAAAGGTAATACTTTCAAGGCAAGTTGATGGGCACAATCGTCACAAGCAAGGGGCAGGTCACCATTCCAAAGGCGGTTCGCGACCGTCTCGGGATCAAGCCCGGCACCGAGGTACAGTTCGAGCCAACGGAAGACGGCCGCTTTCTGCTGACGACGGCAGGACGCAAACGCAGCCTGAAAAAAAGTCCCTTCGCGCGCCTTCGTGGAACGGCGACCGTAAAGATGAGCACGGAAGAGATCATGGCTCTCACGCGGGGCGAAAGTTGAAGCCTTGATTCTGGTCGACACAAATGTGCTGCTCGACCTCGTCCAGGACGATCCCAACTGGGCTGACTGGTCCCAACACCAGCTGGAAGTTGCCGCCGCCCGCGACCGTCTCGCGATTAATACCGTCATATATGCCGAGCTTTCCGTCGGTTTTGCGCGCATCGAGGAAACGGATAACTTTCTCGATGCGGCAGGCATTACTGTGCTCGACATTCCGCGCCCCGCTCTCTTCCTTGCCGGCAAGGCCTTCCGCGAATACAAAAAGCGCGGTGGAACGCGCACTGGCGTGCTTCCCGATTTCTTCATCGGCGCACATGCCGCCGTTGCTGCGGTGCCTTTGCTGACGAGAGACAAGGGCCGCTACGAAAACTATTTTCCCACTGTCGATCTGATCGCGCCCTGAGAGGCTTCACCTCTCCGTCACATTCCGCCCTATACTGCGCGGCATCGACATTCCGCTACCGGAGGGCTTTTCATGCTTCGCACCGCTTTCGACGGCTCGCGCCGCCGCCGCATCTATCTGTTCCGCCATGGCGACGTTTCCTATGTCGACGACAAGGGGAACCGGGTGGCGGATGCCTCCGCCGTGCCGCTGACGGATTGGGGCCGCGAGCAGGCGACGCTGACCGGCAAGGCGCTTCAGAAAATTCCGTTCGACCGGGCGGTGACGTCGAGCTTTCCGCGTTCGGTGGAAACGGCGCAGCTCATCCTTGAAGGGCGCGGGCTCGAAATCGAGCCGCTGGAACACTTCGTCGAGTTCCAGAGCAACAGTTCCTTCCGAGACCAGATCAAGGACCTGAACGACATCGCCTATTCGTTCCGCGACGCGCACCTGCCCGGCGCGCGCTACAATGGCGGTGACAGTTTCGAGGAAGTGAATACGCGCGTCGTCTCCGCGCTTGAAGAGGTGATCGCCGAACCCGAATGGGAGACGCTCGCCCTCGTCGCGCATGGCGGCATCAACCGCCTGGTGATCGGCTGGGCGCTTGGCTCCGGCCTCTCGACCTTTGCCGCGATCGACCAGAACACCTGCTGCGTCAACGTCATCGACTTCGACGAGCACCCGGAGACGAGACAGATCGTCCGCAAGACGCTCCGGGCACTGAACGTCACGGTCTATGACGTCGTGAAAGAAGGCAACCACCTCTTCTCGCTCGAACAGATCGCGGCACGGCTGAAGGTGAAGGAAGCCGTCTGATCCTCACTCCGGCAGCGCGAAGGCGACGACGGAGTCGCCGAGCCTCGTCGTCGCGCGAGCATGGCCGCCGGCGGCGATGACGACATATTGGCGGCCTTCCCATTCATAGGTCATGGGCGTGGCCTGCCCGCCCGCGGGGAGACGACCTTTCCAGAGTTCCTCGCCTGACGCCGCATCGAAGGCACGCAGGTAATCGTCCATCGCCGCGCCGATGAAGACGACGCCGCCCGCCGTGACGATGGGTCCGCCGAAATTCGGCGTGCCGAGTTTCCACGGCAGGGGCACGGGCGCGAGGTCGCGCACAGTGCCGAGCACGCTTTCCCATGCGATGGTGCCGTCGGAAAGATCGACCGCCGTCAACATGCCCCAGGGCGGCGGATTGCAGGGGAGATCGAGCGGCGAGAGCACAAGCTCGCGCTTCACCGCCCAGCGCGTCGGCGCCTGCGGCGAGATTTCCTCGTTCGGCTCGGCCGCCTTCGCGGCGGCGAAATCTTCCGACGGGATCAGCGTGATGAGATGCGCGGCGCGGCTCGTGTTGATGTACATGAGCTGGCTTTTCGGATCGAACGCCATGCCGCCCCAGTTAGCGCCACCACCGGTGAAGGGATACATGATCGTGCCTTGAGGGCTCGGCGGCGTGTAGAGACCTTCGGAGCGCGCGCCGGCGATCTTTTCGCGGCAGGCCTTGCGGTCCCAGTAAGTGAGGCCCCAGGCATCGTCCGGCGACAGCGTTTGCGGCACCAGCGGCGGCGGCGCGACGGGGAAAGGCTGCGTCGGCGAGAGAAACTCGCCCGCCGCGCCGCCCTGCGGCACGGGACGCTCTTCCACTTCGAAGATCGGCTTGCCCGTATCGCGGTCGAGCACGAAGACGAAGCCCGTCTTCGTCACCTGCACCACGGCATCGAGTGGCTTGCCTTCGCGCGTCAGCGTGACGAGGCTCGGCTGCGCCGGCAGATCGTAATCCCAGACATCGTGATGCACGGTCTGGAAGTGCCAGCGGACATCGCCGGTGCGCGCATCGAGCGCGACGACGGAATTCGCATAGCGGTTGTCGCCGGAACGCTCGCCGCCGAAGAAATCGGGGCTCGGCGATGATGTCGGCAGGAAGAAAAGCCCGCGCGTCTCGTCCGCCGACATCGGCGCCCAGACATTGGCATGGCCTGTATGTTCCGCGACGCCGCGCGGCCAATCCTCGGGATGATCCTTCGCGCCGCGTGTCACCGGATTGAAATCCCAGAGCGGCTTGCCCGTGCGCGCATCGAAGGCGCGGACGGTGCCCTTCGGCGCATCGACGCGGCGATTGTCGCTGATGGCGGAGCCGATGACGACGACGCCATCCGCAACGGCGGGTGGCGACGTGATCTGGAATTCGCCGGGCCATTGGAGATCCATGCCGGGATCGATACGGACTTCGCCATCCATGCCGAAACCAAGGCAGGGCTGGCCTGTCCCCGCATCGAGCGCGATGAGGCGGCTGTCGACCGTACCCATGAACAGCCTGGTGGCGCAGAGGTCGCCCTCCCCCGCCGCCGCATCCACCCAGGGCGTGACGCCCCGGCAGATGAACTGGTTGCCCGGCCGGTAGCCGGTCGTAACCTTCGGGTCGTAGCGCCACTTCTCGGCACCCGTGCCGGGATCGAGCGCAATTACCTCGTTGAAGGGCGAGCAGAAGATGAGCGAGCCTGCGACGAGAACCGGCGTGCCCTCGAAGGCGCTGCTCTTCATGTCGTCAGCGCGCGCCGTCAGGTCGCCCGTGGAGTAGGTCCATGCGGGCGCGAGATTGCCCACATTCGCCGGGGTGATCTGCGCCGAGGCCGAATGGCGCTGCCCGCCCGCATCGCCGCCATAATGACTCCAGCCCGCAGCCTGCGCGGGCAACGACATCAACAGGATGGACAACAGGAAAAACGCGAAGCGGGTCATGATCTCTCTCCCAAGCTATCTTGACTGAATGATTCATTCATTTATTCTAAGAGTCAAGACGATTCGGGGAGATACTCGCGTCGAGGCAACAAAGGAGCGAGGAATGGCCCGGAAGAAAACGCCGCAGAAAGTGGACGACATCGCGGAAGCCGCGATCGCCTGCTTTACCGACCTCGGCATCCGCCGGACCCAGATGGCGGACGTGGCGAAGGTTGCAGGCGTCTCCGCAGGTACGCTTTATCTCTATGTGACGAGCAAGGAGGCGCTCTTCCATCTGGCGATCCTGAAGGTCTGCGCGCGGCCGCTGGAAAACCTCGCCTTCCCGCTCGCCGACCCGGGCATGAAGGCGACAGCCGCCATTTTCGCTGCACGAATCGCTGAGGTCCGCCACTGGCCGGCGCTCGACGAGGCCTTGAAGCCAAACGCCAAGGCCGGCATGGAGACGCTGCGCCAGATCGGACGCGAGCTTTACGACATGCTGAGCGAGGCCCGCCGCGCCATCTGGCTGGTCGACCAGTGTTCTTCGGAGATAGCCGAGTTCGAACAGATGCATGCACGCGATCTCCGCGCCCGGCACCGCGACCAGCTCGCGGAGGCGGCGGTGAAAGCCGCCGGACGGAAAGCCGCCCCCTCGCCCGCCCTCATCCTCGCGGCACGGCTCGGCATCGAAGTCGTGGCCTGGGCGGCGATGCACCGGCTGCGGGAATCGCCCGTCAATTTCATTCGCGGCTTGAGCGAGGCGGACGCAAGGGAAACGGCGGCCCGGAGCTTCGCCACCATGCTGATCTCGGCGGCAGAGGCGGAATGATGCCGATCTGGACCCAACAAGGCGTGTTTTAAGCGGATTTTATCGCTTTGCTGGTCACATCGAAGCAGGGGCCGGCAGGCGGTCCCGATAAAAACCGGGATAGCGGCGATGTATGCCGATGCGCGACCCAGAAATCACGAAAATCCGGCGATACGGATCGAGACGAATGTGGCGCCGATCCCGGCCGCATCCCACCCTCTTTCGCTGGCGCTGATCGACTTCTGGGAGCGGCATCGCAAGGACGGCCGCCTGCTCAGCCGCGCCGAACTCCCCTGCCGCGAGGCAGCCCCTTTGCTTCCCAATGTTTTCGTGCTGGAGCCGACCGACGCCTCGGCCCGGGACTGGCGCCTGCGCCTCGTCGGCACAACGCTGACCCGTTGGCTCGACTTCGATCCGACAGGCATGACAATCTCAGAGTTCTACCACCCGGACCATGTGGACCATAATGCCGGCGTCTACCGAAAGGTCACGACGCAGCAGGAGCCGCACATCACCCGGGGCCGCCTCTGCGGCGTCAAACGGGATTTCCTGGAACTCGAAATCGTCCACCTGCCGATGGAAGGCGCGTCGAAAGACGAGATACTGCTGCTTGGCTGCGTCTCGATCTTCCAATAATTCCGTGCGTCAGGCCTGAATCTGGCGGACGGCTTCGTCGAGCAGGCGGGCCATGGCGGCGCGGATGTCGGCATCGGACTGGGCCACACCCTTCGCGTCGAAATCGCGGCGCACCTTGCGGAAGACATCTTCCTCGCCCGCTTCCTCGAAATCCGCCGAAACCACCTCGAGCGCATAAGCCGCGGCCGCATCGCCCGACAGCCCGAGCAGCTCCGCCGCCCACAGGCCGAGCAGCTTGTTGCGGCGGGCCGTGGCCTTGAAGCGCAGCTCCTCGTCATGTGCGAACTTCTTCTCGAAGCCTTCCTCGCGCTTGTCGAAGGTGGTCATAAGCGGGTCTCTCCGTTACATGATGCAAAGCCTGCTACCGGAAAATGGCGGCAAGCCTGAATTCTGCCCTAGGCATAGCCGCCCGGCCTCCCCAAATCAACCGTGATCGGAGGCGGCGCGGCGGCCTGCGACGAATTAGCTAAAGCCCTGATTTCCAGCCGTTTTTCGCAAGGGTTGCGCCGCACCAAAGGCTCGTTGTATCGCTTCTGGCCTTGGGGTACTTTGCGCACGCCGGAGGGCCGATTCCGCTGCCTCTTCCGGCTCTCCTACCGCTTTGGAGCGGCCCCAAAATTCGCGCGGGCGGACCTCGCGCACCCACCTCCGGGCTAACCGATTGGAATCATGACATGAGCCGGCGCAGACGCGTTTATGAAGGCAAGGCAAAGGTACTTTACGAAGGCCCGGAACCCGGCACGCTCATTCAGCATTTCAAGGACGATGCGACTGCCTTCGACGCGCAGAAACGCGCCACCATCGAGGGCAAGGGCGTTCTCAACAACCGCATCTCCGAATTCATCTTCACGCGGCTGAACGAGATCGGCGTGCCGACGCATTTCATCCGCGCGCTCAACATGCGCGAACAGCTCATCCGCGAAGTCGAGATCATCCCTTGCGAGGTGGTGGTGCGGAACGTGGCGGCGGGCTCGCTCTCCAAGCGCCTCGGCATCGACGAAGGCACGGTGCTGCCGCGCTCCATCATCGAGTTCTATTACAAGAACGACGAGCTGCACGACCCGATGGTGTCGGAAGAACACATCACAGCCTTCGGCTGGGCAACGCCGCAGGAAATCGACGACATGATGGCGCTCGCCTTGCGCATCAACGACTTCCTGACCGGCCTCTTTCTCGGCATCGGCATCCGCCTCGTCGACTTCAAGGTCGAGTTCGGCCGCCTCTACGAAGGCGAGATGGTGCGCGTCGTTCTCGCGGACGAGATCAGCCCGGACTGCTGCCGGCTGTGGGATACCCGAACCAACGACAAGATGGACAAGGACCGCTTCCGCCGCGACATGGGCGGGCTGATCGAAGCCTATTCGGAAGTCGCAAGGCGGCTCGGCATCCTGTTCGAGAATGAACCCAAGCGTAGCGGCCCGAAACTGGTCAAGTGACACGAGGAAGTATGAAAGCGCGTATCAAGGTCACGCTCAAGAACGGTGTTCTCGACCCGCAGGGTAAGGCGATCGAGGGGGCGCTCGGCTCGCTCGGTTTCTCCGGCGTCGAAAGCGTGCGGCAGGGAAAATACATCGAGGTCGAACTGGCCGAGACCGACCGCAAGAAGGCCGAAGCCGCCATTGACGAGATGTGCAAGAAGCTTCTCGCCAATACCGTCATCGAAAACTACGCGATCGAGCTGGACGAGAAGTGAGCATGAAATCTTCCGTCGTCGTCTTCCCCGGCTCGAACCGCGAGCGCGACATGATGTACGCGCTTGAAACCATCACCGGCAGCAAACCGACCGCCGTCTGGCATGCGGACCGGGAACTTCCCGAGACGGACCTCGTGGTCCTGTGCGGCGGCTTTTCCTATGGCGACTATCTGCGCACCGGCGCCATTGCCGCACGCGGCAACATCATGCCCGCCGTGGCGAAGGCAGCGGACAGGGGCGTACGCATACTCGGCGTCTGCAACGGCTTCCAGATTCTCTGCGAAGCGGGACTTCTGCCCGGCGTGCTGATGCGCAATGCCGCTCTCAAATTCGTCTGCAAGCATGTCGATCTAGAAGTTGCGAATGCCGATACGGACTTCACGCGCAAATACGAAGCCGGTCAGGTGTGGCGCTGCCCGGTCGCGCATGGCGACGGCAACTACTTTGCGGATAGCGAGACGCTGAAGCGCCTCGAAGGCGAAGGCCGCGTCGGCCTGCGCTATGCGCGCGGCACCAACCCGAACGGTTCGCTGAACGACATTGCCGGCATTCTCAACGAGCGCGGCAATGTGTTCGGCCTGATGCCCCACCCTGAAAACATGATCGAACCGTTGAACGGCGCGACCGACGGACGCGCTCTCTTTGAAAGCGTGCTGGAGGCTGTGGCGTGATACCGAACGATGTCAGGATCACCCCGGAGCTGATCGCCGAGCACGGCCTGAAGCCCGACGAGTACCAGCGCATTCTCGACCTGATCGGGCGCGAACCGACGCTGACCGAACTCGGCATCTTCTCCGCCATGTGGAACGAGCACTGCTCGTATAAATCCTCGAAGAAGTGGCTGCGCACGCTGCCGACCACGGGGCCGCGCGTCATCTGCGGGCCCGGCGAAAATGCGGGCGTCGTCGATATCGGCGACGGACAGGCGATCATCTTCAAGATGGAAAGCCACAACCACCCCTCCTACATCGAACCGCATGAAGGCGCGGCAACGGGCGTCGGCGGCATTCTGCGCGACGTCTTCACGATGGGCGCGCGCCCCGTCGCGGCGCTGAACGCGCTGCGCTTCGGCGCGCCGGATCATCCGCGCACGCGGCACATCGTGTCGGGCGTCGTCGCGGGCATCGGCGGCTACGGCAACAGCTTCGGCGTGCCGACCATCGGCGGCGAGGTGAATTTCGATCCGAGCTATAATGGCAACTGCCTTGTGAACGCCTTCGCGGCGGGCCTCGCCGATGCCGACAAGATTTTCTATTCGGAAGCGAAGGGCGTCGGCCTCCCGATCGTCTATCTCGGCTCCAAGACCGGACGCGACGGCATTCACGGCGCGACCATGGCCTCCGCCGAATTCGGTGAGAACTCGGAAGAGAAGCGCCCGACCGTGCAGATCGGCGATCCCTTTTCCGAAAAGCTGCTGCTCGAAGCCTGCCTTGAACTGATGGCATCGGGCGCCGTCATCGCCATTCAGGACATGGGCGCGGCGGGCCTCACCTGCTCCGCCGTCGAGATGGGCGCCAAGGGCGACCTCGGCGTCGAACTCGACCTCGACAAGGTGCCGTGTCGCGAAGACGGCATGACGGCCTATGAAATGATGCTGTCGGAAAGCCAGGAGCGCATGCTCATGGTGCTCGATCCGGCGAAGGAAAAAGAGGCCGAGGCGATCTTCGTCAAATGGGGCCTCGACTTCGCGATCATCGGCAAGACGACGGACGACCTGCGCTTCCGCATCAAGCGGCACGGACAGGTCATGGCCGATCTGCCGATCAAGGACCTCGGCGATCAGGCGCCGGAATATGACCGGCCATGGATAGCGCCTGTGAAGCCGGAGCCTCTCGACCCTTCCAGCGTGCCCGCGCCGAACAATATCGGCGAGATACTTGTGCGGATGCTTGGCCTGCCGGACATGTGCTCGCGCCGCTGGGTCTGGGAGCAATATGACCACCTCATTCAGGGCAACACGGCAATCGGACCGGGCGGCGACGCCGCTGTGATCCGCGTGGAGCGCGGGCCAAAGGGCCTCGCCTTCACGCTCGACGTGACGCCGCGCTATTGCGCCGCCGATCCGCGCGAAGGCGGCAAGCAGGCAGTCGCCGAATGCTGGCGCAACCTGACGGCTGTCGGCGCCGAGCCGCTTGCCATTACCGACAATCTGAATTTCGGCAATCCCGAGAAGCCGGACATCATGGGCCAGTTCGTCGGCTGCATCGAAGGCATCGGCGATGCCTGCCGCGCGCTCGACTTCCCTGTCGTCTCCGGCAATGTGTCGCTCTACAACGAGACCAACGGCAAGGGCATCCTGCCGACGCCCGCCATCGGCGCGGTCGGCCTGCTCGACAATTTCGAAGAGCGCGTCACCATCGCCTTCAAGGCGGAAGGCGAAGCCATTGTGCTGATCGGCGAGACGAAGGGCCATCTCGGCCAGAGCATCTATCTGCGCGACATCGCCGGAAAGACCGACGACCGCAGCGCGCCGCCGCCTGTCGACCTTGCCGTCGAACGCCGCAATGGCGACTTCGTGCGCGCCGAAATCCGCGCCGGAAGAACCACCGCCGTTCACGACATTTCGGATGGCGGAATTCTGGTGGCGCTCGCCGAAATGGCGATGGCGGGCGGCATCGGCGCAAGCGTCAAACCGGAGACCGCCCTTCCCCTCCACGCCTGGGCTTTCGGCGAGGATCAGGCACGCTACCTGGTAACCATGCCGGAAAATGAGGCGAAAGCCTTCATCGCACGGGCGGAAAAGGCAGGAATTCCCGCCACCCGCCTCGGCACGACCGGCGGTAACGAATTGACACTCAACGGGGGCGTTCCCATATCATTGGCGGGTATCAAAGCCGCCCATGAGGGCTGGCTGCCCGCCTATATGGCGGCAGGCGCCGAATTGTGAACGCCAACGCCAAACGGGAGACCCGCACGACATGGCCATGACCGCCTCGGAAATCGAACGTCTCATCAAGGAGGCCCTTCCCGATGCGATCATCGACATTCGCGATCTGGCAGGCGACGGCGACCATTACGCCGCGAACGTCGTCTCCGCCGCCTTCAAGGGCAAGACCCGCGTGCAGCAGCACCAGATGGTCTACAGCGCGCTGAAGGGCGGCATGGGCAACGAGCTTCACGCATTGGCGCTGCAAACCAGCGCGCCGCAGGACTGACACAAGCGCCGGCATCGAGCCGCGAAAGGACGAAACGACATGAGCGAAAATCCGGTCTTCGACCGCATCAAAGGCGAAGTGGCGAGCCAGGACGTGGTGCTGTTCATGAAGGGCACGCCGGTCTTTCCGCAATGCGGCTTCTCCAACGCCGTCGTGCAGGTGCTGACCTATCTTGGCGTTCCCTTCAAGGGCATCAACGTGCTGGAGGATGACGACATCCGCCAGGGCATCAAGGAATTCTCGGAATGGCCGACCATTCCGCAGCTCTATGTGAAGGGCGAATTTGTCGGCGGCTGCGACATCGTCCGCGAAATGTTCGAACAGGGCGAACTGCGCGACTACCTTGCGCAGAAGGGCGTCCAGACGGAAGCCGCGTAAGAACTCCCCGCCATCGGGCAACAAAAAAGGCCGCGCAGTGCGCGGCCTTTTCTTTTGCCGTGACGCGGCAGACTAGCTGCGCGAATAGAATTCGATAACGAGGTTCGGTTCCATGTGAGCGGCGTAGGGAACGTCGCTGAAGGCCGGAATACGGACGAACTTCGCAACCATCTTGTCGTGATCGACTTCGATGTAGTCCGGCGTGTCGCGCTCGGCCGACTGCGAGGCTTCGAGAACGATCGCGAGCTGCTTCGACTTCTCGCGCACCTCGATCACATCGCCTTCACGAACGCGGTAGCTCGGCACGTTGACGCGCTTGCCGTTGACCAGAATGTGGCCATGGCCGACGAACTGGCGCGCGGCGAAAGGCGTCATCACGAATTTGGCGCGGTAGACGACCGCATCGAGGCGGCGCTCCAGCAGGCCGATCAGGATTTCGCTGGTATCGCCACGGAGACGGTTCGCCTCCTTGTAGATGCCGCGGAACTGCTTTTCGGAAATGTTGCCGTAGAAGCCCTTGAGCTTCTGCTTGGCGCGCAGCTGCACGCCGTAATCCGAGAGCTTGCCCTTGCGGCGCTGGCCATGCTGGCCGGGGCCGTATTCGCGGCGGTTAACCGGGCTCTTCGGACGACCCCAGATGTTTTCGCCCATCCGGCGGTCGATTTTGTACTTGGACTCCTGGCGCTTTGTCATCGCGGTTTCCTTGGTCAAGAATGACGGAAACGCGCCCTCCTCTGCCCTTTTTGGGCCGACAGGGGATGGCTACAAGCGTCGCCTTCCCCGCGGGTGCGTAGTTAAATAAAACAGGCCCCCAAATCCGGGAGCCCGTTTCGAGGCGGGTTTTAGCCCGGCCCGTGCCTGCTGTCAAACAGCCGCCACCCTGACCACAGGGCCAAAACCGCCATCGAGCGGGCGGCGGAAGGTGAGGAGGAGGTCCTGGCCGACGGGGCTGCCGTCGGCGAGGAGCTTGCCCTCGCCCGTCAGCGCCACATTGCGCAGGCGCAGGCTCTCACCTGCCGGTCGCCCGAGGATAAGAATATTGACCATGCCGTCCCGCTGCGTGAAGCGGACGGGGAGGCCGTCCGCCGTCTCCGTGTCCGAGGTCTCGCCGGCCTTGCCCCATGGCTTGCTGCCATAGACCGCCGATCCATTGGCGCCGAGCCAGTCGCCAAAGGCGCTGAGCCGCGAGAGCTGCGCCTCCGGAATGCCGGCATCCGCACCGCGCGGCCCGATATTCAGCAGGAGATTGCCGCCCTTCGAAACACCGTCGATGAAATCGCCGAGCAGCGTGTCCGCCGCCTCATAGTCTTCGTCCTTGTCGTCGCGGTTGAAGCCGAAGGAATAGCTCATGCCGCGCGTCGCTTCCCACTTCTTCTTCTGGATGGTGGAGAAGCGCGTGTATTCGGGCGTCCGGAAATCGCTGTGCGGAATGGGCTGCGGAATGATGCCCTCGACCGCTTGCGGATTCTTCGCGATGTAGCGTTTGGCGAAATAATCGACGAGGCGGCGTACCGGCTTTTGCCGCAACAGGCGCGAGGCGAAGCGTGCATGCGGCCAGCGGTCATTCACCACGCCTTCCGGCACGGCATTGTAGTAATCCGCAAAGAGCGTCAGCAATTCATCGAGCCCCGTCGGCCAGGATATGTCGTTCCACAACACGCTCGGCTCATACCGCTCGATCAGTTCTCGCGTCTGCGCCAGCGCATAGGCCGGATAATCGCCCGCCGGCATCGACCCGAGGAAATCCACCAGCGTGCGCAGCGGTTCGCGATTGAAGGTCCAGTCGATGCCGCCGGAATAATAGACGCCGAAGCGCAAGCCCTGCGCGCGGACGGCACGCGCGAGTTCGCCGACAATGTCGCGCTCCGTCGTCCAGCCTTGTTCGTGACGGTTCGCGACGCCGCTCGGCCAGAGGCAGAACCCGTCATGATGCTTCGTTACCAGCACGAAATATTTCGCGCCGGAGCGGGCGAAGGCTTCGGCCCAGCTGTCCGGATCCCAGCTTTTCAGGCCCGCGGCGAAGGCTTCCCGGAAATCGCCATAGGGCCGGTTGCCATAATGCTCGGCGTGAAACTCAGCCGAGGGCGTCCGGGCACCTTGATCGCGGTCGCATACCACTCGGTGTAAGGCGTCATCGCGACGGCGCGATCGTAATCCTTCTTGAAGGCATCCGAGATGCTGCCGAGGCGGGGCGCGAAGGCGGGAATTGAAAAGAGGCCCCAGTGAATGAAGATGCCGAACTTGGCGTCGTCATACCATTGCGGCAGCGGCCGCGCGCCCAGCGACGCGAGCGTACCCGAATAGCGCTCCATGTGTTTCTCCCCCTTTGGCGAATCCCTCATCCGCCAGCATATCAGTCCGGCGGCCCCTCGCCTTTCGGATAGCGCCGCGTCAGCGCCGCGACGACACCGCGCAAGGTGCGGACCTCTTGCTCGGTGAGGACCGCGCGCTGGAACATGTTGCGCAGGTTCCGGATCATCGAGGGCCGCTTCTCCGGCGGCTTCAGGAAACCGAAGCGGTCAAGCTCGCCCTCGAGGTGATGGAAGAAGCCGACAAGCTCCTCCTTGGTGGCGGGCCGCGTCTGCGGATATTCGATCCGCGCGGCTTCCGTAGCGTCACCCGCCTTGTGCCACTCATAGGACATCAGCAATACGCATTGCGCGAGATTGAGCGAGGCGAAGGCGGGATTGACAGGCACCATCATCAGCGCATCGGCAAGGACAATGTCGTCATTCTCGAGCCCCGTGCGCTCCGGCCCGAAGAGGAGCCCGGCACGCCCGCCCGCGCCGAAGGCCACGCGCATCTGAGTAGCCGCCGTCTCCGGCGTCAGGATCGGCTTCACCATGTCACGGGAGCGGGCTGTCGTCGCAATGACATAATCGAGATCCGCGATGGCCTCTGCCGTGGTGGCGAAAAGCCGCGCCCCGTCTATCACCTCGTCCGCGCCCGAAGCCGCCGCGCGGGCACGCTCGTTCGGCCAGCCATCGCGCGGCCGCACGAGGCGCAGGTCGGTGAGCCCGAAATTCAGCATGGCGCGCGCGGCCGTACCGATATTCTCGCCGAGCTGCGGCGCCACGAGAATCACCGCAGGCCCTGCTTCCCGGAGCGCCTCGTCTTTCCTGGTTTGATCCGTGCCGGCCATGCCGCTCCGCCATATTCTCTCTGTTCCCTAGGGGAACTCGGCCCGCGCTCAATAAGCGATTGCCCGCCTTTAATCAATCGGCCCGCAATGTTATAGGAAGAGGGCCCTTTACCGGCCCCGCGCGCCTGCCCGCGCATCCCGCCCGTTACAAGTTCGAAGGATCCCCCATGCCGAAGATCAAAGTCGCAAACCCCGTGGTCGATCTCGATGGCGATGAGATGACCCGGATCATCTGGCAGATGATCAAGGACAAGCTGATCTTCCCCTATCTGGATCTCGACATCGACTATTACGACCTCGGCATGGAGCACCGCGACGCCACCGACGACAAGGTGACGGTGGAGAGCGCGGAAGCGATCAAGAAATACGGCGTCGGCGTCAAATGCGCGACCATCACGCCGGATGAGGCGCGCGTCGAGGAATTCAAGCTGAAGAAGATGTGGAAGTCGCCCAACGGCACCATCCGCAACATTCTCGGCGGCACCGTCTTCCGCGAGCCCATCATCTGCCGCAACATTCCGCGCCTCGTGCCCGGCTGGACGGAGCCGATCGTGATCGGCCGTCATGCCTTCGGCGACCAGTACCGCGCCACCGACATTCTGATCCCCGGCAAGGGCAAGCTCACCATGAAGTGGGTGTCCGAGGACGGCAAGGACACGATCGAGGAAGAGATTTTCGATTTCCCCTCCGCCGGCGTCGCCATGGGGATGTACAATCTCGACGACAGCATCCGCGACTTCGCCCGCGCCTGCATGAAGTTCGGCCTCGCCAGGAAGTATCCGGTCTACCTCTCGACCAAGAACACGATCCTGAAAACCTATGACGGCCGCTTCAAGAACCTTTTCCAGGAAATCTACGAGAAGGAATTCAAGGCCGATTTCGAGGCCGCGAAGATCACCTATGAGCACCGCCTGATCGACGACATGGTGGCCTCGGCGATGAAGTGGTCCGGCGGCTATGTCTGGGCGTGCAAGAACTACGATGGCGACGTGCAGTCGGACTCGGTGGCGCAGGGCTTCGGCTCGCTCGGCCTGATGACATCCGTGCTGCTGACGCCGGACGGCAAGATCATGGAAGCAGAAGCCGCGCATGGCACGGTGACGCGCCACTTCCGCGCCCATCAGCGCGGCGAGGAAACCTCGACCAACTCGATCGCCTCGATCTTCGCCTGGACGCGCGGGCTCACGCATCGCGCCAAGCTGGACGGCAATGACGAATTGGCGAAGTTCGCCCAGACGCTCGAAAAGGTCTGCGTTTCGACAGTGGAAAGCGGCCACATGACGAAGGACCTGGCGCTGCTCGTCGGCTCCGAACAGTCATGGCTGTCGACGGAAGGCTTCCTCGACAAGGTCGCCGCCAATCTCGACAAGGCGCTCGCGAAACAGGCGTAATCTGCAGACGAACAGACCAGCCAGCGAAAGAACGGCAGGATCACCGCTCAGCACGAACAGCCCCGCAAGGCACGCGCCTTCGGGGTTTTCTTTTCGTTTGCGGCCTTCAGGAAAAGAAGGTTGCGCGGAGCGGCGGCGACGCCGCCTTTGTTTGTTTATATTGGCGGGATGCGTCCTCCTCCGACGCTCCGCGCACGGCGATTCTTGAACCTGCCACCCATAACCCAACGGTGCTCCGGCTTTTATCGGCCGGCCGCTTGCGGATCGTAGTGTCCGCTCCACAATCAGATCCTCCCGGGATGCACGGTACGTTACTCCGCACACCGCAGGACGCCGCTCCCTCTCCACGCAACCGGCCGTCCGGACGCGCCCTTCGCGGAGCGAGATGAAACTAATATGGGGACGGAGGAATGGAGGGGGACAAGTTTATTTTCGCGGACGCTCCTCTCTACCACCCTCCCCTTGGGGGAGGGTCAAACCGCTGCAAGCGGTTTGGGGCAGGGTCGCGGCTTGACTGCAATTACGAGCGGGAAAGTTCATCGGGGCGGAAGCACAGCCCCCGCCCCGAAAAATTCGGCGCGTTCCGCTTGAATTTTGTCGACCCTCCCCCAAGGAGAGGGTGGTAGAGAGCGAGGCGCTTCTCTACGCAGCACCGGCAAGTTCGCCGACCGCCGCCTTCACCGCGTCGAGCGCGGCGTCGGCCTTTTCGGCTTCCGGGCCGCCGGCCTGCGCCATGTCGGGCCTTCCGCCGCCGCCCTTGCCGCCCATTGCCGCCGCACCCGCCTTCACGAGTTCGACCGCGTTGTAGCGCGAGGTGAGATCGTCGGTGACGCCGACGGCGATGGCGCCCTTGCCGTCTTCCGAAATTGCGACAAGCACCACGACGCCGGAGCCGAGCTGCTTTTTGCTCTCGTCGATGAGGCCGCGCAGATCCTTCGGGTTCACGCCTTCAAGCTTGCGCGCAATGAGCTTCACGCCGCCGAATTCCTGCACTGGTGATTCCTGCCCGCCGGAACCGCCGCCGCCGGACATGGCAAGCTGCTTCTTCGCCTGCGCCAGCTCGCGCTCCAGCCTTTTGCGCTCTTCCATCAGCGAGACGACGCGGGCCGGCAGGTCTTCCGTCGAAATGCGAAGCGCGCTTGCCGCTTCCTTCGCGATCCTGTCCTGTGCGACGAGATAGGCGCGAGCGCCCTCGCCCGTCAGCGCCTCAATGCGGCGGATGCCTGACGCGACCGCACTTTCGCTGACGATCTTGAAGATCGCGATGTCGCCGACGCGGCGCACATGCGTACCGCCGCAAAGCTCGACCGAATAGGTGCCGTTGGGGTTTTCGTCATCGAGCCCCATGGCCAGCACACGCACTTCCTCGCCATATTTTTCGCCGAAAAGCGCCAGCGCGCCCGCCGCGATCGCATCTTCCGGCGTCATCAGCCGCGTCGTCACTTCCGCGTTCTGGCGGATCACGCGATTGACGATGGTCTCGACCTCGGAAATTTCTTCCGGCGTCATCGGCTTCGGATGGCTGAAGTCGAAGCGCAGCCGCTCCGGCCCGACCATCGAGCCCTTCTGCGTCACGTGATCGCCGAGCACGCGGCGCAGCGCCTCATGCAGCAGATGGGTTGCGGAGTGATTGGCGCGCGTTGCATCGCGCAGGGATTTGTCGACCTTCATCTCGACGATGTCGCCGAGCTTCAGCGTGCCGCGCGCGAGCTTGCCGATATGGACATGCAGCGCACCAAGCTTCTTCATCGTGTCGATGACGGGGAACTCCGCGCCATCGGCCGAGAAGACGATGCCGGTGTCGCCGACCTGGCCGCCGGACTCCGCATAGAACGGTGTCTGGTTGGTGATGAGGGCGGCGTCCGTGCCGGCCTCCACCTTGTCGACAGGCTGGCCATCCACGAGGAGCGCGACGACCTTGCCTTCCGCAATCTCGCTTTCATAGCCGAGGAATTCCGTGGCGCCGACCTTGTCGCGGAGCTCGAACCAGACAGCTTCCGTTGCCTTCTCGCCGGAACCCGACCAGGCGGCGCGCGCATCCTGCCGCTGCTTCGCCATTGCCTCGTCGAAGCCGGTCTGATCGACGCTCATGCCGCGCGAGCGCAGCGCATCCTGCGTGAGATCGAGGGGGAAACCGTAAGTGTCGTAGAGCTTGAAGGCGACCTCGCCCGCCAGCACGCCCTTGCCGCCGAGGCTTTCGATTTCCTCGTCGAGCAGCTTCAGCCCGCGCGTCAGCGTTTCGCGGAAGCGCGTTTCTTCGAGCCGCAGCGTTTCGGTGACGAGCGCCTCGGCGCGCCGCAATTCGGGATAGGCATCGCCCATCTGGCGGACAAGCGCCGGAACGAGCCGCCACATCAGCGGCTCGGCAACGCCGACGAGCTGCGCGTGGCGCATGGCGCGGCGCATGATGCGGCGAAGCACATAGCCGCGGCCTTCGTTCGACGGCATCACGCCGTCGGCGAGGAGGAACGAGCTTGAACGGAGATGATCCGCGATGACGCGGTGGCTGACGGCGTGCGGCCCGTCCGGATCGCTTTTCGAGGCCTCGGCGGAGGCGACGATGAGCGAGCGCATCAGGTCGGTCGAATAATTGTCATGCGTGCCCTGCAACACGGCGGCGATGCGCTCGAGGCCCATGCCGGTGTCGATCGAGGGCTTGGGCAGCCGCGTGCGCGAGCCGTCTTCATGCTGCTCATACTGCATGAAGACGAGGTTCCAGATTTCGATGAAGCGGTCGCCATCCTCGTCCGGGCTGCCGGGAGGGCCGCCGGGGATCTTGTCGCCGTGATCGTAGAAGATTTCCGAATTCGGGCCGCAGGGACCGGTATCGCCCATCTGCCAGAAATTCGACTTGGCGCCGAGGCGGACGATCTTGTCGTCGCTCAGGCCGGTGATCTTCTTCCAGAGCCCGTGCGCCTCGTCATCATCCTCATAGATGGTGACCATGAGGCGGCTTTCGGGCAGCGCCAGTTCCTTCGTGATGAGATCCCAGGCGAACTCGATCGCCTCGGCCTTGTAGTAGTCGCCGAAGGAGAAGTTGCCGAGCATCTCGAAGAAGGTGTGATGGCGCGCCGTATAGCCGACATTGTCGAGGTCATTATGCTTGCCGCCCGCGCGCACGCATTTCTGCGAGCTCGCCGCGCGCTTGTAGGGCCGCGTCTCCTGACCGGTGAAGACATTCTTGAACGGCACCATGCCGGCATTGGTGAAAAGCAGCGTCGGGTCGTTATTCGGCACAAGGGGACCGGAGGCCACGACCTCATGGCCCTGCGCCCGGAAAAATTCCAGATACTTGCTTCTGATCTCGTTGACGCCGGCCATTTTCCGCTCGTTTTCGGGATAAGGGGCGGAAGGGACGAGGCCCGCAATCCGCCCGTTTCTCAAGGATATATAGGGTGTCAGCTTTTACCTGTCGCCCCGTCCCCTGTCCAGAAAGGCCCTGAGCGGCGCGGAAAGGTGAAATGACGGGACAAGGGCGCAAAAAGAAAGCGGCGCCGGAGGGTACCCGGCGCCGCCCTGCACATTCGGCTAGAGAACCGAAGTAAAACCCTATGCGCTGGCTTCCATGTCGCCGGCATCCTCGTCGCCATCGCGCTCGCTGCCGGGAACATCCATGATCTTCTCGGCAATGAGGCCCGCATTGGCGCGGATCGCCGCCTCGATCTCGGCAGCCATCTCGGGATTGTCCCGGAGGAACTGCTTGGCGTTCTCGCGGCCCTGTCCGATACGCTGGCTGTTATAGGAGAACCAGGAGCCGGACTTCTCGACGATGCCGGCCTTGGAGCCGAGATCGACGAGCTCGCCCATCTTGGAAATACCCTCGCCATACATGATGTCGAATTCGACCTGCTTGAAGGGCGGCGCAACCTTGTTCTTCACCACCTTCACGCGGGTCTGGTTGCCCACCACCTCGTCCCGGTCCTTGATCGCGCCGATGCGGCGGATGTCGAGGCGGACGGAGGCGTAGAATTTCAGGGCGTTGCCGCCGGTGGTCGTTTCCGGGCTGCCGAACATCACGCCGATCTTCATGCGGATCTGGTTGATGAAGATGACCATCGTGTTCGACTTGGAAATCGAACCGGTGAGCTTGCGGAGCGCCTGGCTCATCAGCCGCGCCTGAAGGCCCGGCAGGCTGTCGCCCATCTCGCCTTCCAGTTCGGCCTTCGGCGTCAGCGCCGCCACCGAGTCGATCACCAGCACGTCGACCGCGCCGGAGCGGACCAGCGTATCGGCGATTTCAAGCGCCTGCTCGCCGGTGTCGGGCTGGGAAATCAGCAGGTCGTCGAGCTGCACGCCGAGCTTGCGGGCATAAATGGGGTCGAGCGCGTGTTCCGCGTCCACGAAGGCGCAGACGCCGCCGCTCTTCTGGGCCTCGGCCACGGTCTGCAGCGCCAGCGTGGTCTTGCCCGACGATTCCGGCCCGTAAATCTCGATGATGCGGCCGCGCGGCAAACCGCCGATGCCAAGCGCGATGTCGAGGCCGAGCGATCCGGTCGAAACCGACTCGATCTCCACGATCTGCTCGTTCTTGCCGAGCCGCATGATGGAACCCTTGCCGAACGACCGCTCGATCTGGCTGAGAGCGGCGTCCAGCGCCTTCTTCTTGTCCGAATCGTCTTTCACGAGGCTCACTACATTCTTTGACATGACCGATTTCCCCTTATTCCATCACCCGCCGAGTCGCGCAACGCGCCGTTCCTTGACGGTCAATGTACTTATTTTGTTCTCATTGGCAACGGATTTTTCAAGCCATTGAGATTAAAGGGAAAATCAGCACATGTTCGCGCGGCGTTCCGCTTCGCTGTCCGCGACGGCACGACCCGGCGCCTCTGCCGCCACGCCGGCCCGCGCCATGCGCGCGCCCGGCGCGACGCCCGCCAGCGGCCGTGCCGCCAGCCCGCCGCGCTTCCGGTCCCAGGCATGGGTCCAGTCATGGATGACCGCCCCTTCCGCCTCGAGGATCGGCCGCATTTCATGGAAGGCGGCGCCGATCCGGTAGAAGGGGATGCGCGGGAAGAGGTGATGGATGAGGTGATAGGTCTGGTACATGTCGAGCACCGTCACCAGCCGGTGAATGGCGCGCGGCAGCAGGAAGACGCCGCTGTCCTTGTAACGCTCCTGCGAGAGATGCGGCCGGTGCGGCAGGTAGTTGAAGACGAGCCCGATCAGCGCGACGTTGAGGAAGGTCGGGAAGATCCACAGCATCAGGATCTCCCAGCCCCATCCATAGACGAAGCCGACGGCAACAAGCGTCCACGCCGTCAAATGATGCGCGCCGGCGATGAAATACTGCTTCCGGTGCGCCGGGTCTTTCCACATGCCCATCCGCGTCATCATGAAGACGTAGTGCGGCGTCTGCGTGAAGAAGCGGAACACCAGCACCAGCGGGTTGCGGGAGGCGCACCATGTATCCGGGTCGCGCTCGAAATCATTGGTATAGCGGTGATGGACGAGATGCATCACATCGTAGCCGCGATAGGGAATGAGCGTGGCGATGCCGCCGATCCAGGCGAGCGTATCGTTCAGCCATTTGTAGCGCCGGTCGTCGCCCGAGATCGCGTCATGGATGCCGTCGTGAACCGCCATGAACTGCATCAGCAGCAGATAGCCATTCACCAGCATCGACACCCAGAGCGGCCATGTGCCCGTGAGCCCCGCCGCCGTCGACACGGCAAGCGCCACCAGCGAGCCGAGCGACACGAACACCGTCGGCCAGGCGACATGCCCCGTATGCCGCCGCGCCACGGCGAGCGCGGCCCGGTGGTTCTCCGCGCTCGTGCGCGCCGGCCGGGAGCTGTCCGGCTGGAGGGTACTCAGATCAATGGACATCAGGCGAAACCGCTTGCCCCGTCGTTTCATACCGGCACAGGATACATGGTCCCGCATGGTGAAACCAGCATTCGCTACTTCGCGCTCATGACTTCCTTAACGGCGGCGGCCAATTGCTTGAGCGAAAAGGGTTTCGGCAGGAAATGAAACTCCTGGCTCGGGTCGAGGCTCTTGGCGAAGGCGTCCTCCGCATAGCCCGAAACGAAGATGATCGGCGTGTCGGGAAGCATGCCCTTGAGCGCCTTGGCCATGGTGGGCCCGTCCATGTTCGGCATCACGACGTCCGACACCACGAGGTCGATCCGGCCCTCATATTGTTCGACCACGGCCAGCGCCACCTCGCCGCTTTCCGCCTGCAATACGTCATAGCCCCGCGTCTGAAGCGCCCGCGCCGCGAAGGTCCGCACCGCATCCTCGTCCTCGACGAGAAGGATGGTGCCCTTGCCGGTGAGATCGGCCGGCTCCACCCGCGTCGCCGCCGCAGCCGCCTCCTCCGCCACACGGTCGGCGGCGGTCTCGACATAGCGCGGCAGATAGATGCGGAAGGTCGTGCCCTTGCCGATCGTCGAATAGGGGAAGATGAAGCCGCCGGTCTGCTTCACGATGCCATAGACCGTCGACAGGCCGAGCCCCGTGCCCTTGGAAGGATCTTTCGTCGTGTAGAAGGGCTCGAAGATCTTGCCGAGATTTTCCTTCGGGATGCCGTGCCCCGTATCGGCCACTTCGATCAGCAGATATTCGCCATGCGGCATCAGCGGGTGATCGAGCGCGCGGCTGTCCGCCTCCGACACATTGGCGGTGCGGATGGTGAGCTTGCCGCCATCCGGCATCGCGTCGCGCGCATTGACGGCGAGATTGATGATGACCTGTTCGAGCTGGTTCTGGTCGACCTTCACAAGGCCGAGATCGCGGCCATGCACGATCTTGAGTTCGACTTTCTCGGTGAGGAGCCGCGCCAGCAGGTTCTGCAGTTCCGCCACCGCGTCGGTGAGCGAAAGAACCTTCGGCCTGAGCGTCTGCCGCCGCGAGAAGGCGAGCAATTGCCGCGTCAGGTTCGCGGCGCGATTGGCGTTCTGCTTGATCTGCACGACATCCGCGAAGGAAGGATCGCCCGCCTGATGCCGCGCCAGCAGCAGGTCGCAAAAACCGATGATCGCCGTCAGCAGGTTGTTGAAGTCATGTGCGACGCCGCCCGCGAGCTGGCCCACCGCCTGCATCTTCTGCGACTGCGCGAATTGCAATTCGAGCGACTTCTGCTCCGTCGCGTCGATCAGGTAGACAACGAGGGAAGCGCCCGCCCCGGTATCGACGCGCGCGGCATAGAGCTGCCCCACCCGCTCGGCATTGCGCACGAGGCGTACATCCACCGGCGCCGCCGAAAGCCGCCCCGAAAGCGCCTGCCCGATCGTTTCCGCAACGGCCGCACGGTCTTCTTCCACCACAAGATCGGTGAGCTTCGTACCGCGCTCCACACCTTCGCCGACATAGGCAACAAATGACTTGTTGGCGTTGTCGATCCGGCAATCCGCATCGACGGTTGCAATGCCGATCGGCGCATTGTTGAAGAAGCGCGCAAAACGCATCTCGGCATCGCGCGCTGTTTCTTCGGCCTTGTCGCCCGTCGTCCGGTTCAGCACCAGCGCAAAAATGCGCCCCTGCCGTCCATTCTCCGCCCTGACGCGCGTCCGCATGATGCGAACCGGAATGATCCGGCCTTCCGCGCCCCGCAGGTCGACATCGAGCGGCGGCAATTGTCCGCTTTCCTCCGCCTCACCTTCCGCCAGCGCCGGCGCCTCGCCCTGCACAAGCTCGTCGAGCTTCATTCGCCGTTGGACGATGCTGAGAGGTTCCATGCCGAGCCAGCCGCCGAGGCGGGCATTCATGAAAATGAGGGTGCCGTCGCTGTCCGCCGCGAAAAAGCCGAACGGTGCATGTTCGACATAGGCGAGCGAACGCTTGTGTATGTTTTCCGCCGCTTCCGCCCGTTCGCGCTCCGCCGTCAGGTCGCGGAAAAGCCAGACCGCGCCACCCGCGCGCCCGCTGAGCGGCCGGACGACGACACGGTAGATGCGTGGCCCCCCGCGCGGCCCGAGCCGCACTTCTTCCTCGGCGGCAAATCCCGTTCGCGCCGCCTGCGCCAGCCGGAACACGACCTCCGCCGCATCGCCCTGCCCCGCCAACAACCGTTCGAGCGGCGCCGGCCGCCCGGCATCGAAATCGCCGGCCAGCGAGCGATAGGCCTCGTTTGCAAACAGCACCGAACCGCGCCGGTCCGTCACATAACAGGGATCTGGAAGCGCCGTCAGCGCATCGGCCGCGGCAAGCGGCGAGCGGGTCAACGCATCGGCATTGCTGCCGGAAAGCCCGTAAAGCACCACGGTGGCGATGGAGAAGAGGCCGAAAACGGTGAGCCCGCCAGGCACGCCGAACGCATGGACGCCCAGGGCATCGAGAAGCGTCGCCACGATACCGATGGCCACCCCGCCGATGACGATCCAGCGCCGCGCGGGCAGCGCCCAGCCGCTCTCGCCGGCGGCTTCGTCGCTGTCATCCAAATTATCGATCGTGTCGGCGTAATCGGCCGGTGTCTCGGCCATGAGCCGCTCCCGCTATAGTCCTGAAGCCCGCGAGCCCCGAAGCCCGCGCCCCGGCTCGAATCATCTCCGGCCGCGCCCGCCGATCTTAGCCTTAAGACGCATGACATATCCAATAACCTCGGCCACCGCCTTGTAGTGCTCCGGCTGGATTTCCTGGTCGATGTCGACGGTCGCGTGAAGGGCACGGGCAAGCGGCGGATTTTCGATGATCGGCACCTCGTGCTCCTGACCGACCTCGCGGATGCGGAACGCGACGGCATCGACACCCTTGGCGACGACGACCGGCGCGCCCATTCCCTGCTCGTATTTGAGCGCCACGGCATAATGCGTCGGGTTGGTGATGATGACGGTCGCGGTCGGCACCGCAGCCATCATGCGTTTGCGCCCGCGCTCTGCACGGATCTGGCGGAGCTTCGCCTTCACCGTGGGGTCGCCTTCCATCTGCTTGTATTCGTCCTTCACTTCCTGGATCGACATGCGCTGCTTCTTCATCCACTGCATCCGCTCGAAGAGATAGTCGAGCGCCGCAACGACAGTCATGACCGCGATCACGCCGGCAAACATCTTCAGCGCCAGCATCTGCACCAGCGGCAGAAGTTGCGCAATCTCCCAGGTCATCATCAATGCCAGCCGGTCGCGTTCCGGCCAGATGATGAGCACCGACACGGATCCGACGATGGTGAGCTTCAGGATTCCCTTGGCGAGGTTCATCAGGCTCTTCGGCCCGAACAGCCGCTGCAGCCCTTCCTTCGGCGAAATCTTCGAAAGTTTCGGTTTCATGTTTTCGGCGGTGAAGACCGGCGCATGCTGGATCAGGTGGCCGACCAGCGCGGCACCGACCAGAACGGCCAGCGGCCCGATCATCGACATGAAGGCGCTGCTGCCGACATTCAGCCAGATCCGCCGCAGATGCTCGGCATCCATCGGGATCGTTTCCGGCTGTGCGAGAAAAACGGTGAGCGAGCCCATCAGCGACGATGCCGTGGACGGCGCCATCAGCGCGATCGCCGTCGCGCCGCCGATCATCACAAACCAGGTGCTGACTTCCTGGCTTTTGACGAGGTCGCCCTTCTTGTGGGCTTCCTCTAGTTTTCGGTGGGTTGGTTCTTCTGTTTTTTCCGAATCGTCCTGGTCGGCCATCTGTCTCTCTCCGGCCTAACCGACGAACATCGAAATATACTGCTCGAAGCCCTGCAGGAACCAGGTCATCAATGCGCCGAGCAGCAACAGAAGCAGAATGAAACCGAGCGCGATGTTGGCGGGCATCGCAATGAAGAAAATCTGAATCTGCGGCATCAGCCTCGAAAGAATGCCGATGCCGAGATAGAAGATCAGGCCGAAGACGAGGAACGGCGCGGCAAGCTGAAGGCCGAGCCGGAACGAGCCCGACACCATCTTCACAGCCATCGCCAGGAAATCGCCGACCGGGATCGGCTCGCCCGGCTTGAACAGTTCATAGCTGTCGCGCATCGCCGCGATCAGCACGTGATCGAGATTGGTCGCGAAAATAAGCGTCACGCCGAGCAGCGACAGGAAGTTCGCGATCAGCACGCCCTGCTGGCCCTGCGAGGGATCGACGTTCATCGCGAAGGAAAGGCTCATCTGCGCGGCGATGATGTTGCCCGCCACATGCAGCGCACTCATGATGAGGCGCGCGGCCGTGCCGATAAACAGGCCGACGGCGATTTCCGAGCAGACGATGAAGACGAGACCGGGCACCGTTGCCGGGATCGCGCCATAGCTGCCCGCGACCAGCGGCATCATCACGAAGGAGAGCAGCAGCGCCAGCATGAGCCGCACCTGCGCCGGAATGCTCGCCTCGCCAAGCGCGGGCATCAGCATGATCATCGCGGCAAGCCGCGAGAACACCAGCATGAAGGTGAAGGCCGTTTGCGGCAGGAAATCTATGGTGATCATAACGGCCCCGCCCCGTCAGCCCGTAACGATCTTCTGGGCGACCAGGGTCATGAAGCCGGAAAGAGCCTGCGCCATGAATGGCAGGGATATCAGCATGGTAAGAAAGATCGCGACGATCTTGGGCACGAAAACGAGCGTCATTTCCTGCACCTGCGTCAGCGCCTGCAAGAGCGCAATGGCAAGACCCACCAGCAACGCTACCGCCATCATCGGCGCCGACACGATCAACTGCACGTAAATCGCCTGTCGCGCGAGATCGAGAACTTCAGGTCCGCTCATACTCTGTTCTGCCCTGCCCAGCTGCGATCTTTTTCAGATCGGCATCCTCAAGATTTCCTGATAGGCGGCGATCACCTTGTCGCGAACGGTCACGACCGTCTGCAAGGTGGTTTCCGCTTCCGCGACCGCCGTCACCACATCGACGATGTTGCCGTCGCGGGTGCCGGTCAGGGCCGCCATTTTCATTTCGCCGGATTTCGACGTTTCAACCGTCTCGTCGAGCGCCTGCTTCAGCATGTCGCCGAAGCCGCCGCCTGCTTCCTTGAGCCCGCCCGTCTGCGGCGACTGCGCGCCGCCGCCCATTCCCGCGGCGCGGGCATAGGCGTTGAGAGCTGTGGATGCCGGTATGGTGGTCATGGTCTAGCTCCCGTCACTTCCGCAGAATGTCGATTGTCTGAGAGATCATGCGGCGCGACGCCTGAATGAGATTGAGGTTGGCCTCGTAGGAACGCTGCGCCTCGCGCATGTCCATCGCCTCCACCATGCCGTTGACATTCGGCATTTTGACGTAGCCCGCCTCGTCCGCGGCCGGATGGCCCGGCATGTATTTGAGCTGAAATTCGGTCTTGTCGAGGACCGGCCGGCCGAGCGACACGGTATTGGCGCCGATCTCCCGGTTGAGCTTGTCCTCGAAGGTTACGATCTTGCGGCGATAGGGATCGCCGCCCGCCACGCGCGAGGTCGAATCCGCGTTGGCGATGTTTTCCGCGATCACGCGCATGCGGCCGCTCTGGGCCTTGAGGCCGGAAGCTGCCACCATCATCGATTTGATCAGGTCCATGGCGCTCATGTTCGATATTCCTTTCAGCGCGGCTCAGCTACGGCCGAGCGCGATCCTGATGAGGCCGAGGCTCTTCGAATAGAGCCCCGTCACGGTCTGGTAATCCATCTGCGTCTCGGCGACCTTGATCATCTGTTCTTCAAGCACGACCGAATTGCCGCTCGGCGAGGTTTCGAAATCCGCCTTCTTCACCACCTGCCCGCCCGTGGACTGCCCCGGACGGAAAAAATTGCCATGGCCGGAAACCGGGCTGCCGATATGTCCGCCCTGCGTCGCTACCGGCGTCAATGAGGGGCCGCTGCGCTTCACCAGCGCGCCGAAATCGAGTTCCTTCAGATCCTTCGCGGCATAGCCCGGCGTGTCGGAATTGGCGACGTTCTGCGCAAGCACCTGCTGGCGCGCTGTCAGCCAGTGCAGCCGCTGCTTCATCATGTCGAAGATGGGAAGATCGCCGATTGCCATTAGCCCGCGTGCCCCCGCGACCGGCTCATCGCGCTCTCATTCTGAGTGCTTGAACGTCCGGATCCGAAGCCACGCATTTCTTGGCGGCAACCCGGAGTCTTGCTCTGGAGAGTTAAGATCATGCTAACGCGGCAAAATGGTTCTAGTGCGTTCATAAATCGGTAACCAGAGAAATGCGCGGAAACGCTTGCCCTTAACCCGGCATTAAGCCTGACGCGGCAAATTCTTCCCATGACAGGGCGTGCCGGGCGGCCGCTCTTTGGTGGGGATGCAATCCAAAATGGACTTCTCGGAAATCTTCCGGTTCGTCGCCGCGCTTGCTTTTATCATCGGCCTGATCGGCCTTTGCGCGGTTCTGGCGAAGCGTTTCGGCCTTGTGCCGGGTGGCGTCACGGCGCCGGGTTCGCAGCGCCGCCTCGGCATCGTCGAGGTAAAGCAGATCGATCCGAAGCATCGTCTCGTGCTCATTCGCCGCGATGGCAAGGAACATCTTCTTCTGACGGGCGGCGACCATCCGCTTCTCGTCGAAACCGGCATCGAAGCGCCCGTGCCGGCAGAGGTTGCGCCCGCCGAGGCCGCGCCCGTTCTGCCGTTCGAGCGCCCCGCCGCCCAGTTCCAGCGCATTGTCGATTTCATCAGGGAGCGCCGCGCGTGATCCGTACCCTTTGCAAGTTCCTGCCCGCGCTCGCGCTCGTCCTGCTGAGCTTCGGCGTCGCACAGCCCGCCTTTGCGCAGGCGATCCAGGTGGATCTGTCCGACAATCTCGGCCTGACCGATCACATCGTTCAGATCGTCGCCCTGGTCACGGTGCTCAGCCTCGCACCCTCGATCCTGATCATGGTGACGTCCTTCGTCCGCATCATCGTGGTGCTCAGCCTTCTGCGCACGGCGCTCGGCATGCAACAGTCGCCGCCCAATGCCGTGCTGGTCAGCCTCGCGCTTTTCCTCACCGCCTTCGTCATGACGCCGACTTTCACGACGGCATACAATGAAGGCATCGAGCCCTTGATGAACCAGCAGATCGAGACGGCGGAAGCCTTCGAGCGGTCGAGCGTTCCTTTCAAGACCTTCATGCTCTCCCAGGTGCGCAAGCAGGACCTGCAGCTTTTCGTGGACCTCTCACAGACCGAGCAGCCCGAGGAAGCAACCGATATCGGCCTTCAGGTGATCGTTCCCGCCTTCATGATCAGCGAGCTTCGCCGCGCCTTCGAGATCGGCTTCCTCGTCTTCCTGCCCTTCATCGTCATCGACATGGTTGTCGCCTCGGTGCTGATGTCGATGGGCATGATGATGCTGCCGCCGGTGATCATCTCACTGCCGTTCAAGCTCATCTTCTTCGTGCTTGTGGATGGCTGGTCGCTGATCGCGGGAAGCCTCGTCCAGAGCTTCGGGACCTAGTTCAGCACCGTCGCGTCGTCCGTTTTCAGCGAAGCGAGAAACCGGTCGAGCGTATCGATCGATGCGATGCGGCTTGCCATCTCGCGGAAGGCGACGCCTTGCTGCACGATCGGATCCGACACGATCGCAAAGGCGCTCGCATCCGGGCTCGCCGCCATCGCCTCACCGAATTTCGTCCTCAGCCGCGAGAGACCGCCCTCCTCTCCGGCGAGCGAATAGGCAATGGCGCCACGCATCACCAGAAGCCGCATCTCATCGGACAGCGGCTCCTCCGTCTTCCATGCGTCGCCGAGAAGGGCCTCGATTGCCGGTCCGGCATCCTGCCAGCGGCCGCTGTCCCACAGCACATCGACCCGCAGCCGCACGGAGAGATCGTCCGTCTTCTCCTCCAGTAGATCGAGCGCATTGTCATATTGCTTGAGGTCCGCCAGGGCGCGCGCTTCGAGCAAACGCCGCCGCTCCGCCAGGGCCTCCGGCAGCAGGTTCTGCTTCGTCGCCCGAAGCGCCGCCAGCGCCCGGTCGGCCTTCTGGTCGAGAAGGTAGATAGCCGCAAGCCGTGCCGCGACCTGCGCCTTGGCGATGCCGCCATGCAGCCGGTTTGCCACCTGATAATCGAGCAGATGTTCGGCTTGCGGCAGGAGATCGACCGCAACCAGGCGTTCCGCCAGGTGGCGGATCATCTCGTCGCCCTTGCTTCCGATGGGCGTCAATTCCTTGAAGGCATCGAAAAAGGCGAGCGCCTGCACCGGCGGCATCTCGTTCGCCTTCTCGCTCAGGAAATAATCGGCGAAGATGTCCGACATGCGCATGTTCATCCGGTGCGCTTCGTCGCTGTCCGGATAATTCGCCGTCGCGATCTGCATGAGCTTCAGCGCATCCGCGATCTCGCCTTGCTCCAGCCGCAGCGCCGCCAGTTGCGTCAGCACATCGAGTTCCAGATCGTCGCCGCGCCACGCGAAACGCAGCGACTCGAGCTCTTTCGCATAAGCCTCGTCGTCGAGCTCGCCCGCCTTGTGAAGCAGCACCGCCTTGCCGAAACGGGCCCGCGCCGCAACCGGCGGATAGCCGTTTGCGATGGCCGCCTCATAGCGCCTGACCGCCTCTTCCTTCCCGCCTCGCGCATCCGCGATCATCGCATTCACGAGCAGGATTTCGGCTTTGGCCTGTTTTCCGGGGGGCGCTGCGGGAAACCCTTCCGCGTAATGCTGCGCGGCGGCCAGATCGCCGCCCCTCAGCGACGCCTTCGCCGCCCGCGACCGGAACAGCGTCCGCAGATCGTCGTCGAAAGCGTCTATGACCGCACCGGCCAGGCCGAACTGCGCCCGCGCCGCTTCCCAATGCCCGAGCTCCGTCCGCGCGAGCCCGCGCCAGACCGCCGCATGGGGCGCGTTCTCGAGGCCGGTGGAGGAGAGATCGTTGATCGCGTCCACATAGCGTCCGCTCATCACGCCCGCCACGCCCTTCACCGCGCGGTAAGTCGGGTCGATCCCATAGCGCGTATTCGCCTCCGCCGCCTTTTCGAGCATGGAGCGTGCTTCCGGTGCGAGCCCATAGGCCAACAGGAACCGCCCATATTCGAACCGCAGCTTGCCGAGCTCATGCGCCTGCGCCTGCACGAAACGCGAAAGATAATGCTGGCGCCGTTCCGTGAACGTCTCGCCCGGCGCCTTGCGCCATTCCTCGAAATTCATCAGCGACGTCACCGGCACCGACGCAACGGACGCGCTTTCGCTATCGCCGCTCCCGTCCCGGTGATCGTCGGCGGAGAGTGTCAGCCCCTCACGCCGCGACACGAGCACATTGTCCGGCGCCGCCGCGACATTCACATCGTCGGCCACGGGCACGATGGCGATCCCCTGCGCCGTCTGCAATGCCTGGAATTCGACATAGCTGCGCGCCGTCTGCAGCGATTGCACCGGACCGCGCGCCGTCGCAACAACGATCGTGTCGCGCACCAGCGGGTCGCCCACCGTCAGAATGCGCCGCGCGCCGGCGAAATCGAATGTCACGCTGCCCCGCCCGTCGTCCCGCCAGTCCCGCGAAGTCGCAATCGGCCGCCCCGTCGTCGTCAGCGTCTCGCCCGCCGATATCCGCCAGGACGCGCCTTCCTCGATGGCGCCCACAAGCACCCGCTCGCGGAGCGGCAGCACCAGCGCCGTTCCTCCCTCGAAACGCACTACTTCCGGCGCGCCGAAGGGACCGGACGTTTCCGCCTCGATCCCGGAAATATCCATCGGCAGCGCGGCATCGAACACCGCCCACAGCCGCCCCGCCCGCTCGAAGACCGCCGCGCCGACAGGCTCCGGCCATGCGACAATGACATCCATGCCGCTGCGCCCCGGCTGAATGCGGACGACGGCCTTTCCTTCAGGCCGCCCGCCTTGCGGCATCGCATTCGTCTTCCCCGGCGCCGCCGCCATCTCTTCCGCCGGCGGAACATCTTCCGGCGCCTCCGCCGTGGCGGCCGGCTCTTCCGCTCCCCGCGCGGTCTCAGGCCTGATGTCCCTCGGCGCGGGCGCCTTCTTCTCATCCGTCAATGCCGCGGCTGCGGCTTTCGCTTCATCCTCGATGCCGCCCTGCGCGGGCTTCAGGTCCAGCACCACGCCCATATCCTCGCGGAAGTCGGCGATACTCACGCCGGGCTTCAACGTCAGGATCACGGCGAGGCGTCCGTCATGTTCGGTCGCGCTGGCATGGCTGAGATAAGGCGGCGGATCGACACGGAGCGACGACAGGTCGACCTTTGCCGTGCGATCGAATGTGATGGTTGCGAGCCCCTGCCGCTGCACCAGCGAGTAAAGCACCGGCTGGTTCCAGTCGAAGACGAGCCGCGTCATGCCATCGCGCGCAACCACGCGCACGGCAAGGCCCGGCGGCGGCGCATCGGGCTCGACGATGCCCTGCGCCTTCGCTAGTCGCGCGGCTTCTTCCGCCTTCTGTTTCGCCTCTTCCGCAGCCGCGACACGCGCGACCACATCGGCCGGCAAGGGCGGCGCCTCGCCCGCCCAGTCCGGCGGCAACAGGTCTACGTAAACGGCGTTCTCGGCCTTTTTGACATCAAGCCGGAACTCGGTCGTAAGAGCGAACCGCAAGGTGCTTTCATTGCCATCCTGCCGCACCATTGCGAAATAGCGCGGCATGGTCCGCAGGAAGAGATCCGGATCGAGCCCGCTCGCCTTGCCGAACGCGATCACCAGAACGCCTGAACTGATGGAAGCGCGAACGCTGGGCTCCCCGCCCGGCGCGGTGAAGACCATTCGGCCGTAGCCATCCTTCTCGCTCAGCGCAACGCGCATGGCTTCCGCCCGCGCGTCGGGAACGAAGGCAGCGAGCATCAGCAGCAGGGCGGCCATTCCCATGAGAAAATGGCGCGGCCTTCCGACCCCGCTGTGTCGCGCGATATGTGGGTGGATTCGGTTCACGCCCGGTATGCCCCTGAAGCTTCTGCTGGCTCGCAACGGCTTTCTGCCGCGCATGACCCGCAGTTTATGGGGCTGTCGGTTAAGTGGGATTTAAGGCCGAACCGTATTTTCGCGGATTAGCTGGCTTTTTGCGCAGGTGCCAGCGCCGCTTCCGGTGTTGCCTGCGGCATCTCGTCCTCGGAGGCTGCGGGCGCCACGTTCAGCCGGTCGCCCACCGCAAGTTCTACCGTCAGATCCTGTGCCACAACGGGATCCATCGCCGCGAGCACGGCGGCCATCTTGCGCGGCTGCATCCGCTTGACCACGTCGAGCAGCACGCCCATGTCGAGCCGCTCGAAAATGCGCGCGGCATCCTTCGGCTTCATCGTTTCATACATCGACACGAGCCCGGCCAGCCGCTCTTCGCCCTCGGCATCCTGGCGGCTGATCTGCTGGTTGATCCGCGCCTCGATTTCCTTCAGCTCGGCGACCCGCTCCTCCACGCGCTTTTCGGCGGCGGCCAGCAGCCGCTCCCGCGTGTCGAGACCTTCGGCGCGGCTGTCGAGCTCCTTGCGGCGCTCGGCGAGGCTTTCGAGGACGGAAATTTCGGATTTGCTCAGCCGCGGCGCCGCTTCTTCCGCAGCTGCGGCTTCCGGCTGCATGCCGGCCGTTTCCGCCTCACCCTCCGCCGCTGTTCCGGCCTCGGCCTCGGCCTCGGCCTCGGCTTCCGCTTTCGGCTCTTCCGCCGGCTCCGGTTCGGGCGCATTCGCATGAGCAACCGAGATGGCCCCGAGCGATGCCGTGCTTTCACCACCCGTCGCCACTTCGGCGAGTTTCAGCACCAGCAGCAGCGAGGCGCAGAGGATGACGGTCGGCAAAAGGCGGAGACGGTCGAGCATATGCGTTAGGCCTGTTCCTGTGTCTCAGCGGCTGCGCTTCAGCGCATCCAGAAGCTGGTGGGCGGCACGCGCGGCCGTGGCCGAGTCGCGGCCGGAGGCGGGTTTGGGCACCGGCGTCGAACGCGGTCCGTTGCCGGGCTGGAAAGTGGCCGAAGGCGACGGCGCGCGCGGCAAAGCCGGGCGGTCGCCATGTCCAAGCCGTTCCGCGATGCTGTTTCCCGCTTCGATCATCAATGTCAGTTCGTCGGCAAGAATGCGCCCTGTCCGCACCCGTTCGCCCAGTTCGTCGTTCGTCGCGGCGCTTGCCTGCTTCAACCCGTCGATGGCCGTTACCGCGCGCTGCGTCGCCACGTTGAGTTCGCGAACAAGGTCGCGCAATCCGTCCTGGCCGGAGCGCATGGCGCGCAACCGCCGGTCGAGCATCGCGCAATAGGCGATCGTGGCCGCGAGAAACACGCAAACGATGATCTCGAGGAATACCCCGAGCGGCAGATCTGGCGTCATTTCCCAGCTCCTCCGGGCTTGACTGCGGGTGCATGAAGTTCAAGCGGCACCGAGGGCGCCGCCGCATCGGGCGCGGCGGCGAGAACGGCGCGCCGCGCATTCTTTATCGCCTGCTCCACGCGCACGGCGACATGATTGCCGACCCGGCCCATCTTGCCCTTGCCGAGGCGCACGCCGCCGCAGCGCAGGTCGATCGCGCCCTCCGGCCCGCTATTGAGCATCAGCGTCTGTCCGACGCGGAAATCCATCACTTCGCGCAGCGAAAGCTGTTGTTCGTCGAGCACCGCCTCCAGCGGCACTTTCGTCGCCCACAACTCCGTCGCGAGATGGCTTTCCCAGATCGTGTCCCGGCCGAATTTCTCGCCCATGAACATCTGCAACAGCAGCTCGCGGATCGGTTCGAGCGTCGCATAAGGTAGCAGCAGCTCGATGCGGCCGCCGCGGTCTTCCATGTCGACGCGCAGCTTCACGAGAATGGCGGCGTTTGCAGGCCGCGCAATGGCCGCGAAGCGCGGATTGGTTTCCATCCGGTCGAGTTCGAGCGTCACCGGCGACAGCGGCTCGAAAGCCGACTGCACGTCCTGCAGCACCACTTCGATCATGCGCTGGACGAGATTGAGTTCGATGGTCGTATAGGGCCGCCCTTCGATCCGCATGGCTGCCGTGCCGCGCCGTCCGCCGAGCAGCACGTCGACGATCGAATAGATCAGGTTCGAGTCGACCGTGAACATCCCGTAATTGTCCCACTGCTTCGCGCGGAAAACCGCAAGAATGGCGGGCAACGGAATGGAATTGAGGTAATCGCCGAAGCGAATGGACGACACATTGTCGAGCGACACTTCGACGTTGTCGGATGTGAAGTTACGCAGCGAAACCGTCATCAGGCGGACAAGCCTGTCGAACACGATTTCAAGCATCGGCAGGCGTTCATAGGAGACCAGCGCCGAATTGACGATGGCATCGATGCCATGCCGTTCCGGCGTGGAATCGCCGTCGAGCTCGAAGCCCAGCAGGCTGTCGATCTCGTCCTGGTTGAGCACGCGCTCAGGCGCCTTCGTCGCGGCCTCCGCGGCGGCGGCGAGCGCTTCCTGTCCTTGTTCCTGAAGATCGGTGGCGGTCATGTAATCTGTTCCCGCGCCTTCTGCTGCTTATTGAACGATGATTTCCTTGAAGAGCACGTCCGTCACCAGCGGCTCCTGCGTGGCGAGCGCCAGGCGGCGCATGAGCTCTTCCTTGAGGTTGAGCATGCCCTGCGATCCTTCGAGATCTTCCGGGCGCAACTCGCGCAGGAATGTCTGAAAACCGTCGAGCACGCGCGGCATCTCCGCTTCGAGACGCGCAACGGTTTCCTTGCTCGGCACTTCGAGTGCGACGCGAAGCTTCAGGTAATGTTGCGGCGGCGGCCCGCTGAGATTTACGAGAAAGTCGGGGAGATCGTAAAAGACAGGTGCGGGTGCGGCCACGACCGCATGTTCCTCTTCGGAAGTGCCGCCCAGAATGCCGGACATGTAGACGCCCACGCCCGCGCCCACCAGAAGCAGAACCGGCAGCACGACATAGAGCACCAGCACCTTGCCCGCGAGCCGGCGCTTCGCCGGCGGTGCGGAGGCGTCTTCCTCGTCTTCGGAGATGTCAGCGTCGACTGCTGCCATTTGAAATACCCCAGCTGAAACCGGCACCGGATGTCATCCGGCGCCGCAAGCGCGCGGCATATTTGCCGCTACAACCGGATGCTCGCCGACTTTGGTTAACGAAGCGTTGGCGGATGGCGCTCTCGTGTAGTTGTCTTAATAGAATATGTCTGCCTCCCCGCCCGCTTCGCCGCCGCATCCGGCAGAAACTGCCCGGTAAAGCCTTCCGCGAGCCACCCCGCAAGCCCCAGGGCACAACACAAGCCATTGATTTTATTTGATTTTCAGAGTGGCACAGCCCCTGCACATCTGCGAGCGGCGCCATGCTTGCGCCAGGAATTCAACCGGACGCCGGCTTCGACATGGAAAACGCTCTTCTCATAGGTCTTTCGCGCCAGATGGCGATGTCGCGCGAAATGGCGACCATCGCGAACAACATCGCGAACATGAACACGACCGCTTACAAGTCGGAAGCGATGCTGTTCGAGGAGTTTCTGGCGAAGGACGCTTCCGAAGACAGCCCCGACAGCACCATCCGTTTCGTCCAGGATGTCGGCCAGCACCGCAATCTCCGCGACGGCGCGCTCCAGACGACCGGCAACCCCTTCGATGTGGCAATCACCGGCGAAGGCTTTTTCCGCGTCGAAACCGGCCAGGGCGTCCTCTATACGCGCAACGGCAACTTCCAGCTCGACGCCGACGGCCAGCTCGTAACCTCGAACGGCGACCCGATCCTCACCGATGCCGGCACACCCATCACCTTCGCCCGCGACGAAATCGGCATCACCATTGCCCGTGACGGCACGATCTCCAGCGATCGCGGCCTGCGCGGCAAGCTCGCCATCGTCACCTTCGAAAACCAGCAGGAAATGAGAAAGGCCGGCAACAGCCTCCTGAGCACCGCGCAGGAAGAAGTCCCGGCTGAAAACATCAGGCTCGTGCAGGGCGCGCTCGAAGGGTCGAACGTCAATCCCATCCTCGAAATGACCAACATGATCGAGGTTACGCGCTCCTACGCAAGCGCACAGAAGCTTATCGACCAGGCGGACCAGATGCGCCGCAAAGCCATTCAGGATCTCGGAGCGGCGGCGTAAGGCCGGCCCGCAAGTAAGGAAGAAAGTCCATGCAGTCGCTCAGCATCGCCGCCACAGGCATGATGGCCCAGCAGCTCAATGTCGAGGTGATCTCGAACAACATCGCCAACATGAGCACCACCGGCTTCAAGCGCGGCCGCGCCGAATTCCAGGATCTGCTCTATCAGAACCTGCGGCGCGTCGGCGCGAACTCGTCGGATGCGGGCACCATCGTCCCCTCCGGCGTGCAGGTCGGCCTCGGCGTCAAGACGGCTGCGGTCAACCGCATCATGACCCAGGGCAACATGAACAACACGGAAAACAAGCTCGACGTCGCCATTCAGGGCCGCGGCTATTTCCGCATCGAATTGCCGAGCGGCGACGACGCCTATACCCGCGCCGGCACCTTCGACATCGGCCCCGACGGACAGCTCATCACCGCCGACGGCTATACGCTCGCCCCCGGCATCACCATTCCGCCGGAGGCGACCGACATTGCCATCAGCGCCGACGGCCAGGTGCAGGTCGCCATTCCCGGCCAGACCGCGCCGCAGATCGTCGGCCAGATGGAACTCGTCGCCTTCGCCAATGAAGGCGGCCTCGATCCTCTCGGCGGCAATCTCTTCGCGGAAACGCCTGCCAGCGGCGCGCCGACCATCGGCACACCCGGCAATGACGGTCTCGGCAGCGTGCTTCAGGGTTTCCTCGAAACCTCGAACGTGAACGCGGTCAGCGAAATCACCTCGCTCATCACCGCCCAGCGTGCATATGAGATGAATGCCAAGATCATCACCGCCTCGGACGAGATGATGTCCGTCACCTCGAACATGAAATAAGGGCTGAGAGATGTTGTCGCGTATCCTTTCCCTCGCCGCCGCCCTTCTCGCTTTCGCCTCTGTCGCGCAGGCGGCCGAACTTCGCCCCGCCATCACCGTCGCAGGGCCGGTCGTCACGCTCGGCGATCTCTTCGATGATGCGGGCAACGCCGCTTCCGTCGCTGTCGCCAATGCGCCCGCGCCCGGCCTTCGCGGCGAGATCACCGTCTCGCGCATTTCGCTTGCCGCGCGCCGCAACGGTATCGAGTGGCGCAACGATGCAGGCCTTACCCATGTCGCGGTCGCGCGCACCGGCGTTGCCGTCAGCGACGAGGACATTGCCGCTGCCGTCGCTGCCGCCGTTGAAACGCGCTCTTCGAGCCTTCCCTCCGCCGCCCGGCTTCAGGTCGACTTCACAAACGGCATGGCAGGCATCCAGGTCGCCGAGGGCGAGGAGCCGACGGTCAGCGTCGAACAGATTTCCTTCAACACGCGCAGCGGCGCTTTCACGGCCATTGTCCGCGCACCCGCGCATGACGCGCTGAGCCCGCTCCGCCGCGTCACCGGCCGCGCCTATCCCGTTCTCGACGTGCCGGTCCTCGTCCGCGACATGCAGCCGGGAGACATCGTCCGCCATCAGGATATCGACTGGGTGCGCATGCCCGCGAACCGCGTCAGCCAGAATATGATCGCCTCGATCGATCATCTCGTCGGCATGTCGCCGCGCCACCCCGCCCGCGCGGGAGAGCCGCTGCGTCTTTCCGACATGCAGCCGCCGCTCGTTGTCGAGAAAAATGCTCAGGTGGACATGACCTTCGTTTCCGGTGCGCTGACCTTGACCGCACGCGGGCGCGCGCTCCAGAGCGGCGCCGTTGGGGACATCGTCAATGTACTGAACATCCGGTCCAACCGCACCGTCCAGGGCATCGTTACCGGGCCGAACCTCATCCGCATCGACGCGCCCGGCGCCGCCCACGCGGCGAGCATTGCCGGCACAGCAAACAATTCGTAACGCCGATCGCAAAGGCAGATAAAATGTACGGTAACGCTTCCCGCCTCGTTTCGATCGTTCTCATCGCCGCCGCGCTTGCCGGCTGCAATGCCGCCGACCGCGTATCCAACATCGGCAAGGCGCCGGACTTCGCGCCCATTTCCTCGCCGGCAACCACCATCGCAATGCCGATGCCCGAGCCCGAGCAGATCGTCTACCAGCCGAACTCGCTCTGGCGCTCCGGCTCGCGCGCCTTCTTCCGCGATCAGCGCGCCGCCCGCGTCGGCGACATTCTGACCGTCCTTATCGGCATCGCCGACAGCGCCAAGGTCGACAACTCGACAAAACGCAGCCGCGCCAACGCCGAGGACGCGGAACTCGGCAACCTGTTCGGCTACGAAAATTATCTCGGCAAGGTCTTCCCTGACGGCGTCGACAACGACAACCTCGCCCGCCTGGGCAGCAGCAGCTCGAGTGCCGGCGCCGGCTCCGTCGACCGCAAGGAAAAGATCGACCTCACCGTCGCCGCCGTGGTGACGCAGGTCCTCCCCAATGGCAACCTCGTCATCGCCGGCCGCCAGCAGGTCCGTGTGAACTACGAAGTGCGCGACCTCGAGGTGACGGGCATTGTCCGGCCGGAAGACATTTCCAACACCAACACCGTCGCCCACACCCAGATCGCCGAAGCCCGCATCGCCTATGGCGGTCAGGGCCAGATCAGCGACGTTCAGCAGCCGCGCTACGGCCAGCAGCTCTTCGACATCATCATGCCGTTCTGACGGCAACCAGGCGCACCAAAAGAAAACGCGGCCTCGCAAGGGCCGCGTTTTTCATTTCACGCTTGTGAAGAAAGCGCCGTCAGTCGTCGCGGTAGACCTTCTCGCGCCGCTCATGCCGCTCCTGCGCCTCGATCGACAATGTCGCGATCGGCCGCGCATCGAGCCGCTTCAGGCTGATCGGCTCTCCCGTCTCTTCGCAATAGCCGTATGTGCCTTCGTCGATCCGGCGGATCGCGGCGTCGATCTTGGAAACGAGCTTTCGCTGCCTGTCGCGCGTCCGCAGTTCGAGCGAACGCTCCGTCTCGGAGGAGGCGCGATCCGCAATGTCGGGATGCTGAACGGAATCATCCTGAAGATGCTGCAGCGTCTCCCGGTTTTCCTTGAGGATATCCTCTTTCCATTTTTCGAGCTTGCGGCGGAAGTATTCCTTCTGCCGCTTGTTCATAAACGGTTCGTCGTCTGAAGGCATATAGCCCTTGGGCAAACGGACAGCCATCCTTGGCGATCTTTCTCGTAACACGGAACCCCAGCCGAAACGCGGCGGAGTATAGGGACGGGCTTTGCGATTCTCAACCGCTCAAAACCCGCCAAGCCGGTGAAATATCTGTGAAATCTCGAAAGCCCCGGCTGCGCCGGGCGGACGGCAGGACCTAGCCTTTAGTATAGGTCCCGAACTTCGCCAGTTCCACCCGCGCCCGCAGCTCGATCTGGTCGAGCACCTCGCGCAGCATCGGGTCGGCAACCGCCCCCATTTGCCGCTCGACAATGCTGAGAAGCCGCGAAAGCTTCGCCTTCGGCACCCCGCCCATCAGCAGCGCCAGCTTGATATCGTCCAAGATGTCTAGCATTTCCTCGCCCCGGGCCACCGCCTTGCGGCGTGGCGCGTGCAGCGCGTCGTCCGTCTCCTGCAAGGCCAGCAGCGCATCGACCGCGCCGAGCGAAACCGGGCCCGAAAGCCCTGCCGCGCCGCGGGTCGCGCCTGCGCCGGCCGGCGCGAAGCCGCTGCCGCCGCTGCGGACGGAGGCCGTGCGTCCGCCCCCCGCCTGCGATGTCGCCCTGCTATTGCCGATCTTCATCTGGGTCGCCCCCGATCCCGATCCTCGAATGCCGGAACGTTCCGGTTCCTCCAAAATGGACCTTCAGGTCTTAAAGTGGCGTTAACCCTGCGGTCAGGCGGGCAGGATTTGCCGGGTGCCACGGCCACCGCCCGGCAATCCGCGTCTCCACCGCGCCCTCCCAGCCCGCCGCCGGAAATAAAATCCAATTATTTCAATGGCTTGGGCCAGAGCCCGGCATGGCACGGCTTTCGCTTCAGGAAGCCCGTAATCGCAGCGATTAAACGGTCGTTTCATGTCCTGGCTTTCCGCCCTCCATCTCCGCACCTTCCTGACGCTGGTCCTTGCCGGCCTTCTCGCCGCCGGCAATCCGGGTGGCGCGCAGGCCAGTTCCCGCATCAAGGACATCGTCGATGTCGAGGGTATCCGCGACAACATGCTGGTCGGCTACGGCCTCGTGGTCGGCCTGAACGGCACCGGCGACACGCTCCGCAACGCCCCCTTCACGCAGCAGAGCCTCATCGGCATGCTTGAGCGCCTCGGTGTCAACACGCGCGGCACCTCGCTGAAAACCGCCAACGTCGCCGCCGTCATGGTCTCGGCCAATCTCCCCGCCTTCGCCTCGCAGGGAACCCGCATCGACGTCACGGTGAGCGCGCTGGGCGATGCCACCAATCTTCAGGGCGGCGTCCTTCTCGTCACCCCGCTCATGGGCGCCGACGGCCAGGTCTATGCCGTCGCCCAGGGCTCGCTTGCCACTGGCGGTTTCGCTGCCAAGGGCGAAGGAGCCTCCGTCACGCGCGGCGTGCCGACCAATGGCCGCATCGCCAACGGCGCCATCGTCGAGCGCGAACTCGACTTCCAGCTTTCCGACCTCCGCGCCCTTCGTCTCTCGCTCCGCAACCCGGACCTGACGACCGCGCAGCGCGTCGCTTCCGCCATCAACGCCTTTATCGGCACGCAGACCGCCACCGCCGACAACCCGACAACGGTCCAGCTCACCGTACCTCCCGCCTATCGCGGCGGCGTCGTTGCCTTGCTCACCGACATCGAGCAGCTCCGCGTCCAGCCCGATCTCACCGCCCGCGTCGTCATCGACGAAAGCTCCGGTGTCATCGTCATGGGCCAGGATGTGCGCGTCAGCATGGTCGCCATCGCTCAGGGCAACCTGACGATCTCCGTCAGTGAATCCCCGCAGGTCAGCCAGCCCTCTCCCTTCTCCACCCAGGGCGATACCGTCGTCGTGCCGCGCACCGACATCGATGTCGACGAGGAAACCGGCAAGCAGCTCGGCATTCTCGACGGCAGCATCAGCCTCAAGGAGCTTGTCGACGGCCTCAATGCGCTGGGCGTCAGCCCCCGCGACATGATCACGATCCTGCAGGCGATCAAATCCTCCGGCGCCCTTCAGGCCGAAATCCAGGTGATGTGATGGAAGCCCTCTCCGTCTTCCCCGCCTTCATCCACACGCCCGCGCAGCCTTCCGTCCATACCGGAAAGCCCGCCGCGAAGGATGAGGCGCGCGACGCCCGCATCTGGGAAACCGCGCAGGATTTCGAAGCCCAGTTTGTCTCCACGCTCTTCCAGTCGATGTATGAAGGCGTCGGCGAGGACGATCCCTTCAGCGGCGGCCCGGGCGAAACCATGTTCCGCTCCATGCTCGTCGATCAGTACGGCCGCCAGATGGCCCAATCGGGCGGCATCGGCATCGCCGACGCCGTCTACCGCGAAATGCTGCAAATGCAGGAGGTGCAGAAATGAGCGAACCCCGCCGCATCCCCGCCGAAACCCTGGCGCCCATGGATCTCGTGGACCGCGTGATCGCCCTCACGACAAGCCTTACCGGCATCGTCGCCCGCGAAACGGAGCTGCTGCGCGACCGCGCCCAGGCCGAGGTCGCCGCCCTCCAGCCCGAAAAAATCCGCATCGCCAACGACTACGCGATGGATGTGCAGGCGATCCGCGCCCGCAAGGAACTCATCGACCGCGCCCCCGCCGAGCGGGTCTCGCGCCTCAAATCGGCAATGGCCGAGCTTGATCGCGTCCTCGCCCTCAATGCCGAGGCGTTGCAGGCCGCGAAATCCGTCTCCGAAAGCCTCATTCGCATGGTCGCCGACGCCATGAGCGAGCGCGCCGCACCCTCGCTCGGCTATGGCCGCAACGCCGCCCCGGCCGCGCGCTCCGCCTCGAACCCGGCCGGCGCCGGCTCCCTCACGCTCGACTCCCGCGTCTAACCGCCGCCGTTAACCCGGTGGTAACCATACTGGCGCCGAAATGGCGTATACGAAGCATCGGGCAGTCGCGGGGCAGCTTCCACCATGTCGACCATGAGCAATCGGCGCCTTGCCGCGGGAAAATCCGTCACCGGCGACCTTCAGAAAAAATACGAACAGGGTCTCCGGCTCCTGGATCAAGGCCGCGCCAACGACGCCCTCACCCGCTTCCGCAAGGTGCTCGCCGCCGACCCGCGCCATGTCAACGCGCTCAACGCCCTCTGCCGCTCGCTCATCGCGGTCGGCCGCCCCGACGAAGCCGTCCACGCCCTTGATGCCGCAGCCGCTTCCGCGCCGGAGGACAAGCAGCACCTTCTGGCCCTCGCCGGCATTTGCTTCGCATACAAACATGTTCGCGCCGAAGAGCTATATCGCCGCGTCCTGACAATCGACCCGGATGCCTTCGTCGCCCTCGGAAATCTCGCCAGCATAATTGTCGAGAAGGCAGGCTATCAGGAAGCGGTGGACCTGATCTCGCACGCTCTCGAGATCAGGCCCGATACGGCCGAATGCTACAACACGCTGGGCCGCGCGCTTGCGGGCGCCGCCATGTACGACGAAGCCGAGGCAAGCTACCGCCGCGCCATCGCCATCAATCCCGAACTGCCCACGGTTTACGCGAATTACGGCGCCCTTCTCGATGTTGTCGGGCGGCAGCAGGAGGCCCTGCAGCTCCTCCAGATCGCGCTCAACATGAACCCGGACTGCGACGGCACGCGCTGGAACCTCGCCCGCGCCCTCCTCGCCACCGGCCATATAGAAGCCGGCTGGGACATGTATGGCTTCGGCTTCGCCTGCCGCGAGCGGTCGCCGTACCGCCCCTTCCCCGGCCTCATCTGGGAAGGCGAGGATCTCTCGGACAAGACGTTCATGGTCTGGCGCGAACAGGGCCTCGGCGACGATCTCTACTTTTCGACCTGCTACCACGATCTGGTCCGCGAAGCCGGCCACCTCATCATCGAAACGGACCGCCGCCTCGTCTCGCTCTACCAGCGGACCTGGCCTGAAGCGACCGTCCGCGCCGAAACCGGCACCTCGACCGGCCTCGGCAATTACGGCGAGGTCGATTTCGACGTCACCGCCCCCGCCGGCATCGTCGCCTCCCGCCGCCGCCGTTCGCTGCAAAGCTTTCCCGCAAATCCGCGCCCGCTCGTCGCCGATCCCGCAAGGCGGCAGGCCGCGCGCGACTGGCTCGCCACCCTCGGCCCCGGCCCCCGCATCGGCTTCTGCTGGCGTTCCAGCGTACGAAATCCCATCCGCGCCTCCTTCGCCACAAGGCTGGAACATTGGCTGGATTTCCTGAAGCTCGACACTGTCCAGGTCGTGAACCTGCAATATGGCGAGGCCGACGAGGAAATAATCGAGGCGGAGGAAAAATACGGCATCCGTATCCACCGGATGCCCGGCCTCGACACCATGAACGACCTCGAAGGCACCGCCGCGCTCACCGCCGAGCTGGATTTCTTCGTTGCCCAGTGGAATGCCTCTTCCGAAATGGCCGGCGCGCTTTGCATTCCGGGCGTCGTCTATCTCGCGGCCGGCAACCCGGTCCTGCTCGGCACCGGCGGCATCCCCTGGCACCCCTGCCTGAAGCCCTTCCAGATCAGGCCGGGCTTCGACCCCCTCGCCCTCACCCGCGCCATGACCGATGAAGCCCTGACCCGGCTTCGCGCCGCCGGCAAGCTGTGACACCGGTTTCCACGCCGCTTCTGTCCGACCGGCAAGCGACGCAATTTTCCGGGTAAGACGGAAAATTTTTCCCCCGGTACGGCAATCCATGCCCACAACGCCGCCTGCGCAAAATACCAACCAATTGATTTCATTACATTTTTTGACTTGGCCCGCGTCTTGCCAATGAGAGGGCAAGCAATCTTGTGGATTCGAAACTCGGCATGGCCGGTTCCTGCATCCGGATTGAGCGCGAAGCGGCTGAAGACCCGAATAGTCGGACTGACAGTCAAATCGCAATGCAGTTTGGTTCGTTTACGTCGAATTAATGATTAATGCCGAGTGTAGTGCCCGTGCCGCCATGAGACGGCCTGGCCAAACCCTGGAGGGTAGAGAAAATGGCTGATGTAGTCCTTTCCGGCGCGATCCGGTCGAACCTGCTCAGCATGCAGAACACCGCGAAGATGCTCGACGAGACGCAGCTGCGTCTGGCGACGGGCCTCAAGGTGCGCAGCGCTGTCGACAGCCCGACCTCATTCTTCACCGCGCAGGGCCTCAACAACCGCGCATCCGATTTGAACAGCTTGCTCGATGCGATGGGCCAGGGCGTCCAGACGCTCGAAGCCGCCGACCAGGGTATCAAGTCGATCCTGAAACTCGTCGACAGCATGAAGGCCGTCGCGAACCAGGCGCTTGAAACCAAGGTCAAGGCCGCCGTCATCACCGGCAACCAGACCGGCGCCGCGCTTTCCGCCGCCACGGCCCTCAACGGCCTCGGCGATCTTGCCACCGGCAACACCATCACCATCACGGTCGGCGAAGTCACCGAGACGGTCACGATCGGCGCCGCCTCCGGCAACATCGCGACGGTGCAGGACCTCATCGACTGGGCGAACGACACTTTCGACGGCGACGAGCCGCTGACGGCCGCGCTCACCCCGGAAGGTCAGCTCACATTCGAAGGCGCCAACGGCCGCGATGTCGCCGTCACGGCGGCGAGCGGTGTCACCCCGGTCAGCCTCAGCGGCCTGCTCGGTTCCCGCACCACCGCCACCGACGGCGTGAACCGCGACAAGTTCGAGCGCGACTTCAACAATCTCCGTGAACAGATCGAACAGCTCGCCAGGGATGCCAGCTACAAGGGCGTCAATCTCCTGAAGGGCGACACGCTCAGCGTCTTCTTCAATACCGAGCAGACCAGCAAGCTCGACATTGAAGGCGTAGACCTGACACCGGAAGGCGATCTCAACATCGGCGCCGTGGACAATGAATCCGGCAATCACGGTTTCGCTCTCGATGCGGGCATCAAGGCCTTCGTCGATACGCTGAACTCCGCCACCAACGTGCTGCGCCAGCAGGCCTCGACCTTCGGTGCGAACCTCGGTGTGGTGCAGATCCGTCAGGACTTCACGAAGTCCCTCGTCAACACGCTGGAGACCGGCGCGTCGAACCTCACCGTCGCCGATACCAACGAAGAAGGTGCGAAAATGCTCGCCCTGCAGACCCGCCAGCAGCTCGGCACCACTGCCCTGTCGCTTGCGAACCAGGCCGAACAGGGTGTGCTGCGTCTCTTCGGTTAAGAATAAAATCTCTGCGAACACAAAGGGCGGACCGCACGGTCCGCCCTTTTTGTTTAACGGCCTGAAAAAAGCTTTTTGAAAAACAATCGAAAAAAATCGGGCGATTTACCGCCTTTTAACATCCGTCCTGCATGCTTCGAACATGGCTCAGAAAGAGCCGGTCAAGACAGTTCCTAGGAAAGGACTACGACGATGGGTGATATCACCATTAACAGCGCAGTGCGCACGAACCTCGAAACCCTCCAGAGCACCGCGAAGATGATGGCGCAGACGCAGAACCGTCTCGCTTCCGGCCTGAAGGTTTCCAGCGCTCTCGACAATCCCCAGTCTTTCTTCACCGCCGCTGGCCTGAATGCCCGCGCGAGCGATCTTAGCGCCCTGCAGGACTCGATGAGCCTCGGTGTGCAGACGCTGAAGGCCGCCGATGAAGGCATCAAGTCGATCCAGAAGCTCGTCGACCAGGCGAAGTCGGTTGCCAACCAGGCTCTCCAGGCCAAAGCCACCACGACCACGCTGACGACAACTGCGGCTCCCGACGCGGACACCGACTACTCCGCTTCCGGTGCCAGCGCCACGTTCACGGTCGCACTGGGCGACGCTTCCGCCGACACCATCACGCTCGACCAGGACTACGGTTCGCTCGCGGCGATGGTTTCTGACATCAACGACCAGCTGTCCGCCGCCTCGGCGGGCGTCACCGCCGAAGTCTCCGGCACGGGCGTGACCTTCAAGGCCGTCAGCGGCGAAGACATCACGATTGCCGGCGCGGACTCGGGCGATTTCGGCTCGACGCTCTCCTCCGACAACGGCGAAACGCTCACGGAAGCCCGTGCGACCTACGTCACGGACTTCAACGGCCTCCGCGATCAGATCGACCAGATCGCGAACGACGCTTCCTTCAACGGCATCAACCTGCTGAAGGGCGATACGCTGACGGTGAACTTCAACGAAGACAGCACGTCCAAGCTGGACATCACCGGCGTCACGATGACGGTTGGTGACGATCTCGGTATCGACGAAGCTGACTTCTCCACCAATGCGGACATCGAAACAGCCGTTGCTGGCCTGAATACGGCCACGGCGACCCTCCGCGCCCAGGCCTCGACCTTCGGTGCGAACCTCTCGGTCGTGCAGAACCGTCAGGACTTCACCTCGAACATGATTTCGGTTCTCGAAACCGGTTCGGGCAACCTGACGCTGGCCGACACGAACGAAGAAGCGGCGAACCTGCTCGCTCTGCAGACCCGCCAGTCTCTCGCGCAGACCTCGCTGTCGCTCGCGACACAGGCCGAACAGAGCGTTCTCTCGCTCCTGCGCTAATACCCGCCCGCGCTCGCGCGGACAGGCAAACGGCAAAAGACGGCGGGAACCCCGGTTCCCGCCGTTTCCTTTTGGTGCCGCATATTCCGGCGGAACGGCCCGCGGTCGCCCGCAAGAAAATATGACAAAACGAGGAATCCGCCCGCGATTCAGTTTAGACTGGGCAGGAAATTTTCCGAGATTCTCCGTCAGGACGGCCCCGCAATGGCTCTCAAAGTCGAACTCAAGCCCGGTGAGCGTTTCATCCTGGGCGACAGCGTCATCACAAACGACGACCAGCGCACCCGCCTGTTCATCGAGGGCGAGACGCCGATCCTCCGCGAAAAGGACATCCTCCGCGCGGCGGACGCCGATACGCCCTGCAAGCGTCTCTATCTCCTGGTTCAGATGATGTATCTGGCGCCCGATCCCCGCCCCCACCACGATCTCTACTTCCAGATCGTCAAGGACGTGATCGACGCAGCCCCCTCGACTGCGCCATTTATAGACGCGGTGAACAGTAAAATCTTAACCGGCGAAATGTATAAAGCTCTCAAGGAAGCTCGTAAGTTGATCGAGTACGAACGGGGGCTACTGGAGAATGTCAAGACCTCATGACGCGTATGCCAATGCATCGCGTATGGCGACCAAGGACCCGCGCGAGTTCGAGGCGACCATCCTGACCCGCGCCGCCGGCCAGTTGCAGCGCATCCGCGACAACTGGACGAACGAAACGGCCAGCGCCCTGCGTGACGCGCTCCTCTACAATCGCCGCATCTGGACCGTCTTCGCCGCCTCGGCCGCCGAGAAGGAGCACCCGCTCCCCCGCGAGATCAAGCAGAACATCGCCAACCTCGCCATCTTCATCTTCAAGCGCACGAGCGAAATCGAGTCGAGCCGCGAACCCGCGCCGCAACTCCTCGACACCCTCATCATGATCAACCGCGAAATCGCCGCCGGCCTCTACAGCCGCGGCTGATCGGCAATCCACACGACGGTTTCCCTTTCTTCCCACCCTCCCCCTGCGGGAGGGTCAAAATTCGCCTGCGAATTTTGGGGAGGGGTCACTTCGCCTGCGCGATCTGTGTATAACCCCCGCCATGTCATCGCCTCTCGCAAAGCTGCTTCGCCGCTCGGTACGCGCTCTTGGTCCCGCCATTCCCGGCGTTTCCCTGCGGGAGACCCTGCGCGCGGGCGGCGGCGCGATTGCGGGTCTCGGCGTCGCGGGGCTCTTCGTCCTCTCGCCGAAAGTCGACCTCGAACTCGGTCTCTTTCTCATTGCTCCGTTCGGTGCATCCTCGGTCCTCCTCTTCGCCGCGCCGAACAGTCCGCTCGCCCAGCCCTGGTCGGCGATTGTCGGCAACACGCTTGCCGCGCTGGTCAGCGTCGCGGTGTGCCTGAGCATTTCGGATCCGCTTCTGCGCGTCGTTCTTGCGGTCAGCCTCTCCGTCGCCGCGATGAGCGTCGCCCGCGCCATTCATCCGCCGGCGGGCGCAGTTGCGATGACGGCAGCCCTGAGCCCCGACATGGTTCGCGAACTGGGCTTCATGTTCGCTCTGATGCCAGTCGCTCTCGGAACACTGATCCTCGTGCTCATCGCCGTCATCTATGCCCATCTCACGGGGCGCCGTTATCCGTTCCGGCAGTTCGAGGAAGACAACGCGCTCGGCACCGCCGATCCGCCGCCGCTGCAGCGTCTTGATCTCAGCGAGCAGGAACTGACCGGCATTCTTCAGCGCTATCGTCAATCGCTGAACCTCGGCGTCGAGGATCTCGCTCGCCTCATCGGGGCCGCCGAGTTGCAGGCGGCCACGCATAGGACGGAGCCGCTCACCGCTGCCGCCATTATGTCGCGTGACCTCGTGACAGTCGCCTTCGACACGCCGCTGTCGGAAGTCGCGGACCTCTTCCGGCAATACAGCTTCACATCCCTGCCTGTCGTGGCTGAAGACGGCCGCTTCCTCGGCATCATCTATCAGATCGACCTGATCCGCCGCGCCAGGGAAGATACGCTCAGTCTCGACCGTGGCTTCGTCGCCGCCATGACGCGCCTCTTCGACACGCGGAGTGCTGCTTACGTGAAAGCAGGCGAGGTCATGTCGGTCAGCATCCCGAAGGCGGCGCCCGACACGCCGGCTGGCGCCTTGCTGCCGATGCTGGCGGAAAGCGGCTGCGACGCTGTGCCCGTCCTCTCGGAGGAATGCCTCGCCGGCATCGTCACCCGCACGGACCTTATCGCCGCCCTCGCTCGGCGGACGCTTGGCTCCGCCGCCTAGGCGCCCGCAATCAGCGCGGCGGCATTCTGATGGCGCCGTCGAGACGCACCGTCTCGCCGTTGAAATACCCGTTCCTCAGCATCGTCAGCGCCAGATCCGCATATTCCGACGGATCGCCGAGCCTTGGCGGAAAAGGCACCGACGCCGCCAGATTGTCGAAAATCTGCGGCGCGCGGTCCTTCACGCCCAGCATCGGCGGCGTCGCCATGATGCCGGGAAGGATCGTGTTGATGCGTATGCCTTCGCGTGAAAGGTCGCGCGCAATCGTCAGCGTCATGCCCTTGATCGCCGCCTTCGCCGCCGAGTAGGCCACCTGCCCGATCTGCCCGTCCTCCGCCGCGACCGATCCCGTATTCACGATGGCGCCGCGCTCGCCGCCTTCCAGCGGATCGAGCGTCGCCATTCCCGCCGCGCTTTTCACGATGCAGCGAAACGTGCCCACCGTGTTCAGTCCCAGCACATATTCGAAATCCGCGATCTTGAAGGGAACGATCTCGCCCGTCTTCTTGTCGCGCGCAATCGTCTTGCCGCCGCGCCCGCCGCCGGCGCAGTTCACGAGGCACCGCTCCTGCCCGTTCTCCGCCCGCGCCTTCGCGAAGCCCGCATCGACGGATGCCTCATCCATCACATTGACCTCGCAATAAAGCGCGCCGAGCTCCTTCGCCACCCGTTCTCCGTTCTCGCGGTTGAGGTCGAAGATCGCCACCTTCGCGCCGAGCGCGCGCAGCGCCGTCACGGTCGCCTTGCCAAGGCCCGACGCGCCGCCGGTCACGACCGCGGAAATGGAACTGTCGAGCTTCATGATCGAGCCTCCCTCTCTTCTTTTTCTGTTCGGCTGAATGCCTTGATGGCGCACAGAATGCCGCCTTTTTCCCGGCGCGCAAATTTCGCGGCGCGGTGCGGCGCCTTGCCGTTGCGGAGAGCTGGCCTGATCTCCCCTGTTGACATGCTGGCTCGCCCCTCATAAAAACATACCAACTAGTCGGTACTGAGGTTTGAAATCATGGCCGCTGCCAAAGCCCCCGCCGCAAGACACGGTGCGAAGGAGAAAATTCTCGACGCCGCCCGCCGCCTCATTCGGGAGCGCGGCTACACCGCCACCACGGTCGATCATCTTTGCGCCGGCGCCGGCGTCACCAAGGGCGCCTTCTTCCATCATTTCGAGAGCAAGGAGGCGCTCGCCATCGCCGCCGCCTCCTCATGGACCGAGACCAACAAGGACTTCTTCGGCAACGCCCCCTTTCAGGCGCCGAAGGACCCGCTCGACCGCGTCCTCGCCTATGTCGATTTCCGCAAATCGCTCATGAAGGGCGATCTCGCCGGCTTCACCTGCCTCATGGGCACCATGCTGCAGGAAACCTACGCCTCCAATCCCGCCATTCGTGAAGCCTGCGCCGCCGACATCTTTTCCCATGCGCGCATGCTCGAGGCCGACATCGCGGCAGCCATGGCGGATCGCGGCCTGGATGCGGACTGGAGTGCGCGCAGTCTCTCGCTCCACATCCAGGCCGTCCTGCAAGGCGCCTTCATTCTCGCCAAGGCGGAGAACGGTGTCCGCAGCGCCCGCCAAACCTGCGATCACCTGAAGCGTTACATCGAAACGCTTTTCGAAACCCCTCGAACCCGCAAAGGAGCTGTCTCATGAGCCCGCAGCAGGAAATCGCCGCCCTCGGTGCCAGGATTCAGGAGGCGCATGCCGCGAAGGATGCCGGCGCGCTGGCCGCGTGCTATGCGCCGGAAGCCTTCTTCTTCGATCTCGCCCCGCCCCTTCTCCATCGCGGTTTCGACGCCGCCTCGACCTCCGCATGGTTCGCGACATGGGACGGCCCCATCCGCCTCGAAACACGGGACCTGGAGATCGTGATTGAAGGCAGCAGCGCCTGGGCCGCCGCGCTCCAGCACATGCGCGGCACCAAGACGGATGGCGAGAAGGTCGATCTCTGGTTCCGCACCACCACCTGCTTCACGAAGCGGGCGGGCAAATGGCTCATTCTTCACGACCACGCCTCCGTGCCCTTCCACATGGACGGCAGCTACCGTGCCGCCATCGGCCTCACCCCCGAGCAAGCGGACGCCTGATGCCGCAATAAAAAAGGGCCCGCAACCGCGAGCCCTTCTTCTTTCATCCGCCGTGAGCCTTAGAGATAGTTCGCCAGCGACATCTGCGACAGCATCGCCGTCACCTGATAGCTCGCCTGAAGCTGCGTCTGCAGCATGGTCAGCTTCACGCCGACCTCGTAATCATCGGCATTCTGTATGTCGCCCAGCAGCTCGTTCGACGTCGCCATCACCAGGTCATGCCGGTCCTGCGTATTGGAAAGCGTCGCCGCCGTCAGGCCGAGCCCCGTCACGATGCTCTCGAGCGACTGCACGCCCTTGAAGCTGAGCTTGTCGCCCACCCGCGTCGAAAGCGCCGCATAGGATTTGCGCTGCGAAAGATCGTCCGCGTCCGAATACTCGACCGCCGACAGCAGCGCCGACATCTTCAGCGTGTCGCGGATCGCCGCCTGGTCGGCCCGCGCGCCGTAGCTCACCTGCCGCCCGCTGTCGATCTGCGCCACCATGTTGTTTCCGGCCGTGCCGCTGAGATCGCCCTTGTACCAGAACACCGTGTCGGCATCCGTCGCGTCCCGCAGCCCCGTCGCCGAGGCGAAGGGCGGCCCGTCCACGCGCTGCGGCGAACCGCCCGCCTGGTAGTCGAAGAAATTGTTCGAGGCTTCCACCGCCGATGCCGCCTTCAGCGTGACGCTTGCTTCCGTCTGCACCGCCGTGTCGAGCGCCGCCTGGAAATTCGCCGCCGTCGTCGCCGCGTCGGTGCCGATGGTGAATTCGCCCGCCGCCGGCGGATTGTCCATCGTCGCCTTCAGCGTCACCTTTGTCGTCGTCCCGTCCGGCAGCCGCATGTCGAGCGTGATCTGCTGGCCCGCCGCCGGCAGCCCGGTGAACTCGACGTCCACGCCCGCGGGCGCCCCCGCCGGTCCCGTCACCGTCGCATTGCTCAGCGTCGATGTCGCGCCCTCGAGCTTGAAACCGAAAATGCTCGGCGCCGCGTCTTCCGCCAGCGTCACCGTGGCGCCCGCTATGCCGAGCGTCAGCCGCCCGCGCCCGTCCGCGCCCATATCGGCCTGCGCCCGCTCGTCGATGAATTGTTTCAGCCCCGCCTTGGCGCCGCTGCCATTCATGATCTCGTCCGGCAGCGCCACCGGCCGCGTCTGCGTGTCGACGCCGCCGAAGAGATAGCGGTCCTCCACCTGCAGGTTCATCAGGTTGACCATCTCGTCGAACTGCATCGCCGCCGAAATCTGCGCCGTGGTCTGCTTGCCGTTGACGAGTTCGAAGCCCGACGTCAGCACCCCCGTCTTCATCTCGCTGGAAATGCTGTTCACCCGCGTCAGCGCGTCCGACATCACCTCGATCCGCATCTGCGTCTTCGAGATCGTGTTGGTATAGGCCGAGATCTGGTTGAGCTGGTGCGACAGCGACAGCACCACGTTGCGGTCCGTCCCGAGCTTCGCATAGCTGTCCGTCTTGAGCCCGGTCGACAACTGCCGCTGCAGATCGTCGAACTGCGCCCGCATGTTGTTGATCGACTGGCGCAGCGCGAGAGATTGGGAGAGCGTGGAAATCTGCATGATCTTACCTGCCGATGCTCAAAAGCACATCGAAGAGTTGCTTGATGGTGGTGATGACGCGCGCATTCGCCGAATAGGCGTTCTGCAGCAACAGAAGGTTGGACATCTCGTCGTCGATATTGACGCCCGTCTGCGCGTCGAAACGGTCCTGCAGCGAGGACGCCACGACCTGCTGCGCTTCCGCGTCGCGCGTCGCATTCGCCGCCTGCCCCGACTGGAACGAAACGATCCGCCGCGCAAAGGCGTCGACCGAGCCGTTGAACGGCGTCGACGTGCCGCCGATCCCTGTCCCCGGCGCATAGTCGCGGCCATTGCCGGTCAGCCGCTTCAGAAGCTCCAGCGGCCGCGTCGCGTCGCCCAGCGGCGTGCCGGTGTCGTAGGAAACCAGCAGCGTATCGTCCGCCACGACCGCGGGATTGATCTGGATGCGGCTTGCAAAGCCCGTCTTCTGTCCCGGCTCGTTGGAGAAGATCTTGCCGCCCGAGCCGTCGACGAAGAGCGCCATACCCATCGTCCCGTCGCTCAGTCCGGCCGGCGTCACGGTCGCGCTCACCGAATTGATGTCGCTGTTGCCCGCCGCGCCATCATCGAGAAAGCGGATCGTATCGCCGCCCGGGTTCGACACCACGACATCCGCCGGCAAAGCCGCCTGCAGGTCCGCGATGATCCCCGCCATCGGCTGGTTGAAGTCGATGCCGACCACAATGTCGTTCGGCTTCGCCGTGAAATCATTCGCAAGCGGCAGCGACGCGGGATCGTCCACCCGCACAATGGTCACGTTCTGCGTAACGCCGCCCACCGTATAGCTGAGGCTGATCGTGTTGCCCGCCATCATCGAGGCGGTGTCGATGTCGAAGCCCGTCGCCGCGCCGTCCACCGCCGCTTCGCTCGCCACCTGTTCCTCGGAAAGCGCCAGCGCCAGTTGCGCCGCCAGTTCGTCGAGCTGCGCCTGCGCCTTCGGCAGAATATCGTCGCGCAGCGATACGAAGCCCGCAATAGCGCCGGAGCGGATGGCGCCCGCCGCCAGCAGGTCGATGCTGTTCGAGCCGGAAATCAGCGAGATGGTGCCCACCCCGCCATTTTCCCGCGTCGATGTCGGGTCCATCTGCGTGCGCTCGTCGAACCGCAGTTCGACAGGCGTCCGGTCGAGCAGCAATTGCCCGCCCGACGTGAATATCGTCACCGTACCGTCGTCGCGGTTGACGACCTTCACATCCATCAGCCTCGACAACTCGTCGATGGCCATGTCCCGCTTGTCCTGCAGGTCGCCGACCGAAAGATTGCCCGCCTGGCGCTGCGCGATCTGGTTGTTCACATCCGCGATGGTGCCGAGCAGCGCATTCGCGCTCTCCACAGCCGCCGCGATGTTCCGCTCCGCTTCGAGCCGCATCTCCTGCACGGTGCCGGACATGTTGTTCAGCTTCGCCGCCAGGTTCCCCGCCTCGTTCAGCAGCGATTGCCGCGCCGCGTCCGATTCCGGGTTGCCCGCCAGCTCCTGCAGCATCGTCGCAAGCCCGCTGATCGCGCCCGCGATGGAGGAATTGGAGTCCGGCGTGCCGAACATGCTGTCCACGCGGCCAAGCATGTTCGCCTTCACATTGGCAAAGGCCGATCCGGCCGATGCCGTGCGGAGCTGCTGCTGCAGGAATTCGTCGATCTGGCGCTGCGCCGCCTCGCGCCGCACGCCGATGCCCTCGCCGCCCGCCAGCGCGTTCACCTGTTGCTGCACCTTGCGGGTGTAGCCGGCCGTGCCGACATTGGCGATGTTGCGCGAGGTAACGTCGATCCCGGCCTGGGTGACGTTCAACCCGCTCATTGCGGCGCCGAGTGCGGAGGAAAGGCTCATCTGGAGACCTGTAACTTTTTACCTTGAGAGCGGCCGGTTCGCGCCGGGTGCCGTGGAGGCTCCCGCCGCGCCCCTCATCAGCGCTTCATGTTCAGCGTTTCGCGGATAAGTTCGTCCGCCGTCGTCACGATGCGCGTACCGGCCGTATAGGCCTGCTGCGTCACGATCAGCTTGGAAAACTCGTCGGCGATATCGACGTTGGATGCTTCCCGCGCCGAGGCGATGATGTCGCCGCCGCCGCCAAGCATCGGCTCGCCGGATTCCTGCGTCGCCGCAAAGGCCGTGCCGTCGAGCTTCTTCAGCTTGTCGGAAGCATTGAACGTCGCCAGCGAAACCTGCGCGAGGTCCACCGTCTTGCCGTTGGAATAGGTGCCGGTAATGCGCCCGTTCTCCGACACCGCGATGCTCACAAGCTCGCCGGAGGGATAGCCGTTCTGGTCGAGCTCGGTCGTCTTCACCGTGCCGTTATCGTCCTCGAACTGCGTCACGTTCGACGCGCCATGATCGAGCGTCACATTGCCGAGGCTGACGCCGTTCACCGTCAGGCCGGTAATCGTCGTCGAGTCCACGGCGGGTGTCAGCCGGCCCTGCCCGTCAAAGGCATAGTCCTGCCCCACATTCACCCATTTGTCGGTCGCGCCGGTCGCGCTGTCGCTGGTCTTGTAGAACAGGTTCCAGGTGTCGCCGCCGCCATCCTCATTGTCGATCTTCGCCCAGCGGAACTGGACGTTCGCCGGTGCGCCAAGCTCGTCATAGCCCGTCACCGCGCCGCCCGAGAGCGAGTTGTCGAGGAAGATGTCTTCATTCGCCGCCGAGATGACGCTGAGATCGGCCAGCGCCGGCGTGAAGCGGCCCACCGTCAGAAGCTCGCTGTTGGCGATCGCCGGATCGGCGTTCACCGTCTTCGGCCAGGCCGGCAGGTTCGCCTTGTAGCTGATGGTCGAGGTCGTGCGCGCCGCCAGGAAATCGCGGTTGATCTGGATGCGGCTCGGCGTGTCGCCTACCGGATTGCCCGTCACCGGATCGATGGCCAGCCCCTGCAGCGTGTAGCCGCCGCCATTCACGAGGTAGCCATACTTGTCCATCGAGAAGTCGCCGCGCCGCGTGTAGTAGTTCACATTGTCGAAGACCGGGTTGCCGTCGACCGTCGCCACCCGCGCCGACACGACAAAGAAGCCCGAACCGTTGATCGCCATATGCGTCGGCACTTCGGAAGCGTCGATCGAGCCCTGCACATTATTGGTGAAGGAAGGCGCTGCCAGCACCGCGCCCGGAAGGTGGTTGCGGCTCGTCGAAGCCGTCACGATGTCCTGGAAATTCGTGTCCGTCCGCTTGAAGCCGATGGTCTGCGAATTGGCGATATTGTCCGAGATGTGACCGAGCGCGCTCGACTGGGCGCGAATACCCGTGATGGCGGTGGTCATCGATCCAAAGAAACTCATGGTCCTGTCTCCATGCGGTAGGTCCCGGCAAGGCGCTGGCGGGACACGTGCTGGACCATGGGGAGCAAGGAGCGGGCCATAGTTTTATTTGAGCATTTTCAATGGGTTACGATGGACGAACCCTCCCCGCACCGGGTACCTGCTGCCCTTTGCCCGGCAGAAATTGCCGCAGGGGCGGCGGCGAAACCGCCCTTTTCCCTCCCAATTTCGGGGGCCATGCCCTTCCGAAACGAACAGGCGTTTTCCTTGAACCCGCCAGTGTCAGCCATTAGCTTCACACCCGTTTCGCAATTAGATAAGCGGCGGCCTGCGCATCAAGCGTCTGTTCCCGCGTCCAGGGGAAAGTCCATATCCATGAAGTTCGAGGGTACGAAGAATTACATCGCCACCGAAGACCTGCGCGTCGCCGTCAATGCGGCCATCACGCTGCAGCGTCCGCTCCTCATCAAGGGCGAGCCCGGCACCGGCAAGACCGTGCTTGCCGAGGAAGTGGCGAAGGCGCTCGACGCCGAGCTCATCACCTGGCACATCAAGTCGACCACCAAGGCGCATCAGGGCCTTTATGAATACGACGCCGTCTCGCGCCTGCGCGACAGCCAGCTCGGCGACGAGCGCGTCAAGGACATCCGCAACTACATCTCCAAGGGCAAGCTCTGGGAGGCCTTCGAGCGCAAGAAGCGCCCCATCCTGCTGATCGACGAAATCGACAAGGCCGATATCGAATTCCCGAACGACCTGCTTCAGGAACTCGACCGCATGGAATTCTACGTCTACGAGACGAACGAAACCATCAAGGCCGACATCCGCCCCATCGTCATCATCACCTCGAACAACGAAAAGGAACTGCCGGACGCGTTCCTGCGCCGCTGTTTCTTCCACTACATCAAGTTCCCGGACGAAGACACGATGAAGGCGATCATCGACGTCCACTTCCCGGGTCTCAAGGGCAAGCTCGTGCAGGAAGCCCTCTCGATCTTCTACGAGATCCGCGAAGTCCCCGGCCTGAAGAAGAAGCCCTCGACGTCGGAACTCCTCGACTGGCTGAAGCTCCTCCTCTCGGAAGACATCTCGCCGGAAACGCTCCGCGAAAAAGACCCCACCAAACTCATCCCGCCCCTCCACGGCGCCCTCCTGAAGAACGAGCAAGACGTCCACCTCTTCGAACGCCTCGCCTTCCTCGCCCGCCGCGAGAGGAACTAGCCTCCTCTCTCCTTCGTCATTGCCGGGGTGAGAGGCGTTTCGCATAGCGAACGAAAAGGTCCGGTGGACCTTTTCGAGCCTCGAACGCCCGAAGCGCAAGCGAAGGGCAAAAGCCGGCAATCCAGAAGCCGCGAAAGCGGCGTCAGGAAAAGACTCCTTCTTCAAGCCACCAAAGCCCGCGCCTCACCGCGCGGGCTTTTTCATGTCCAAAACAAGGTGTCATCCCGGCGAAAGCCGGGATCCATAAGCGTCATGCTCAGTGAAGTTGACGCTTCACCAGAACGTAATTTTCCGGCACCTTCTCTGCGGGTATCTAAATGGGGGATTCAGCATGAGATTTTTTGGTGTGGCGATCCTGCTCGGCGTTGCGGCCATTCTGGCCGGCTGCGCCGACAGCGTATCGAAACCTGTTCCTGTTCTGGCGCTCGCGCCGGAGCAGAAGTCATCGCTCAAGATTGCGGAGGTCACGGCCGAGGCCGCATCCGGCGTTCAGATAACGCAATACGACCTAGATCGGATTGCGGGCAAGTTGATGGGGGAACTGGCGCTTCAGGCCGCCGACATGATGGCGGCCGAGGGTGAAACGGCGCCCGTGACGATGAAGGTCGTCTTTACCGAATACGATGAAGGCAATGCCTTCGCCCGCGCCATGCTTGCAGGTCTCGGCCAGATCGAGATCGAGGCGGATGTCTTTCTGATCGACACGGCGGGCAAGACGTTCGCTCAATACGAAGTGTCGAAGACCTTTGCCTTCGGTGGAGTGTATGGCGCGTCCACATCCATCGAAGATGTCGAAGTCGGCTTCATCAGGTCGGTCGTCGAGATCGTCAAGGAAAAGAAAGCCTGAGGGCGTTGACCGGTGTGCCGGTCGCCGCACGAGATCGAAGCCCGCGCCTCACGCGCGGGCTTTTCTATATGAATGCCGGAGAGAGCTGCGCGGATGACTGAAAAAAACCACGACACCAAAACCCTCGCCTTCTACGACACGGAGGCCGAAGCCTATGCCGCGCGCGGCGACAGGACGGATGTGGGCTCGTTTCTCCACCCCTTCCTCGCCCGCCTCGCACAAGGCGCGCACGTCCTCGACCTCGGCTCCGGCGACGGCCGCCACTCGGCGGCGATGATGGAAGCAGGCTTCGAGGTAACGCCCCTCGACGGCTCCGCCGGCCTCGCCGCCATCGCCGCCCGCCGCCTCGGCAAACCGGTGCGCATCGCCCGCTTCGAGGAAATCGACGACGTCGCAGCCTTCGACGCCATCTGGGCCCATGCCTCGCTGCTTCACGTTCCCGTCGAAGGCATGGCCGGCATCCTCGCCCGCCTCCACCGCGCCCTGAAACCCGGCGGTCTCCTCTTCGCGAGCTTCAAGAGCGGCAACGCCGAAGGCCGCGACGGCTTCGGCCGCTACTACAATTATCCGTCCAGGGATCAATTATCCGCCTGGCTCACCGCGAGCGCCTCATGGCACCAAATCGAAATCAAGGAAACCGCCGGCAGCGGCTATGACGGCAAACCGACGGATTGGCTGTTCGTTCAGGCCGTGAAACCCAGCTAGCTGAAAAGCCACAACATGCGATTGCCTCCCCCTTGCGGGGAGGCCGGAAAATTCGCGGCTTCGCGGATTTTCCGGGTGGGGGTCGCAGCGCCCACCACAACCACAACCCCCAATACAACCGTCATTGCCGGGCTTGACCCTGCAATCCAGAAGCCGCAAAGCGGCGTTACCCTTCGCAAGACTGGTCCGCCGGAATTGGATAAGAGACAGGCCGGAGGCGATGCACATGACCAACAATAGGAGTTAAGGTCAAAACAAGTTGGTGAGATTCAACTGCGTCCGTATGTCCTCCAAGGACAGTTGGAACGTGCAGGTATCGCTATCTGCCTTGGGAGACGTCTGTCCCAACAGGACGAGAACATGAGATTGAACGTGTTTGAAGACACCTTGATCCAGAAAGAACTGGCGGTAATCGGCTACGACCGCCTCAGGAAAAGCGTTTACCGCGCCACATGGAGCACGGCGGAAGTCGAGCATTTTCTCTATTTCGGACAAGACTCCCGGCAGTACTTCACGGCTCAATTCGGATTGCGGAACCCTGATGCCCAGAAGTTTGGCATTGAGGCAATGGTGAAATATGGCCACCCCAACTTCCAGCTATGGGCGAAAGAACGTGATGTTGTTGTGGAGTGCAGCATGACGTTTCACTTCGCAAGCCTGGATAAGTTCTCGCGGACCTCTTTTCCGAGAGTTCGCGTCCCCGATACTAGCGGCGACGAACTGGTGAATTTGGTCATGGGTTTTGTTGTCCGGAATTTACTCCCGATCATCAAGAGCATCATTGATCTTGAGACCTATCTCGCATTCCTTGTTGCCGACCTAGAACCAAATCGGTGGTTGGTAAGTAGTAATCATATGATCAGGGTAGCCCAAATTGTCGCCGTAGCCGCGCAACTCGGTCGCAGCGACGCCGAAATAAAGGAACTCCTGAAACCGTACGATTGCCAAATCGAGAAGCGGATGCGCCACATTGCGAACGACACCGTGACTGGCATCGACATGTATGTAGACAAGCTTCTTTCGGATTGGGCATTACGGGCATGAACGATGATCGGTGCATATCCAGGCGCTGTTCAGTTCACTTTAGTCCACACCCGGTTCTACTCTCTTACTGAAACGCCACCTTCGCTAAGTTCCTGAGCGTGCGTGAATACGGCCTGCGTTCGGATTCCACCGGCTGGCTCTTCCTGCAAGCCGCGAAACCGGCCTGACCCAAATTCTGCCTACCATCCTCTCGCTGAGGGAGGGTCAAACGACTGCAAGCCGTTTGGGGAGGGGACGCAGCGCTCACCACAACAGCACCACCCAATACGACCGTCATTGCCGGGCTTGACCCGGCAATCCAGAAGCCGCAAAGCGGCGTCGGAAAAAACTCTTTCTTCACGAGGCCCAAAAAATTGCTATCCCCGAGATAAAGCATCTAGTTGGGGCCGGCAGGCCGCAACAACTCCGCCACTGGCGGCAATACAATCGATCCACAGCGAGCGTCTGCCACCTTAAGATAGTGCTGTGGCACTTTGCTAAAGTAAGCATAAGAGACACCTTCAGCGACAACGGTTCCTTGCTTTGATTCAATGAACGATCTTCGCCTATAGACCGTCTCGTCTGGAGTCGACCAAGGAAGGACTTCTTGTTCCAGCCCGATCCGATACAACGCGGAAAAATTTTCAATCCTGCTCGCGACAACACACTTGTCTGCAATTGTGGCGGCGTATTCTTCGAACTGTTTAGCGAAGAAATACATGGACGGGTCGGCAAAGGCAGGATTGATTTTCGTCAATCCTCTTGTCTCATGCCGTATACGGTCAAACGTGTCGCACCTCTCACCCGCTTCGCTTCTCTCAAGAAGTTCGTACCGATACAGTCCTGTCTTTGACGTGTAGTAGTCCCGCTGCCGGCCTAGCACCGGTTGTCCTTCCCGGTCTGCAGCCGCTATGTAATAAGCTTCTATATATTGGTATCCATCCCTCACCAGTTCATCGAAACACGGGAAGCATCCACCACGAGCTCGGCTTTTGGGAGGGCGACCGCCTACGATCTCTTCAATTGACGGCGCGTCCACCCCGGGCATCTCGGAGTATCCTGCAACATCAATCGGCCGATCATAGACTCTGACTCCTGCGTCGACTTTGCACGTGTTTTCAAAAGTAGAACTGGAAATCGCTGCGAACGACGCAAGTCCAGGGAAACTTGAACTACCGAATATCAGTCCGCATCCCAGTAGGGCCAACCCTGCTACCACCCCAATTGCCGCGCCGACCTGAGCCTGACTTCTCACCTTTGTCTTCTCCAAAAGCCGACCACAAGCTGACTGGCGACCACCTCTCCGAAGAAACGGGAAAATCTATTCCGGTCGAATAACCGTTCGCAGCCTCCAATTGTCATGCTGAGTCCCCCAACCCTTGAGTGAAAATAGTGCACTCAGGTCGTTCGCCCTGTCTACTCGCAACGGGCCCGCAGACGACGACTGCCAGTGCTACACCTTCCCACGCGAAAACTATTTATCCCCACCCGCCCTTCTTCGTGTTTCGCGCACCCGCCATCGCCTCCCCACCCGTGAATAAACCCGAACTGCTCCGTACACAGAACACATAAACCCGCCTTTATGACAGTTCGATAACAGTCTCATGACAGTCGCTGGCAAAGTGCTTCCACGCCCCGCCCTAACCGCCCGCCCCGGCTGACAAAAACGCCCTTTGCGGGATAAATTCGTTCCGCTCGCAAAACGGCCTGTTCAAGACCGCCCGGAAGCCCCCCGCAAATGGACCTTCAAACTGCCGTCCATAAGCCCTAGACTGCCGCCAACAAGCCATTAAACCCGCGGAAATGCTCATGTTCGTCCACTTCTTCCATGAACTGAAAAAAGCCAACGTCCCCGTCTCGCTCCGCGAATACCTGACGCTGCTGGAGGCCATGGATTCCGACATCATCGAGCGCAGGGTCGAGGATTTCTACTTCCTGTCCCGCGCCGCGCTGGTCAAGGACGAGCGCAATCTCGACAAGTTCGACATCGTTTTCGGCCATGTTTTCAAGGGCTTGGAGCAGGTCGGCGATGGCGAGATCGCCAACATCCCCGAAGAATGGCTCCGCGCCCTCACCGAGAAATTCCTCACCGAGGAAGAGAAGGCACAAATCGAGGCGCTGGGCGGTTGGGAAAAGATCATGGAGGAGCTCCAGAAGCGTCTGGAGGAACAAAAGGAACGCCACGAAGGCGGCAACAAGTGGATCGGCACCGGCGGAACTTCTCCTTTCGGTGCAAATGGTTACAACCCGGAAGGCGTTCGCATCGGCCAGAAGGAAGGCCGCCACGGCAAGGCCGTGAAGGTCTGGGACAAGCGCGAATACAAGAACCTCGACGACCAGGTCGAGCTCGGCACGCGCAACATCAAGGTGGCGCTCCGGCGGCTCCGCCGCTTCGCGCGCGAGGGCGCGCCGACAGAACTCGATCTCGACGGCACAATCAAGGCGACCGCGCATCAAGGTTATCTCGACCTGATCATGCGTCCCGAGCGCCGCAACAAGATCAACGTGCTGATTTTCTTCGATATCGGCGGCTCGATGGACAGCCACATCAAGCTATGCGAGGAACTCTTCTCCGCCGCGCGCAGCGAATTCAAGAACCTCGAATATTTCTACTTCCACAATTGCCTCTATGAAGGCGTCTGGAAGGACAACCGTCGCCGCCACGCCGAAAAAATGTCGACCTGGGACGTCCTCCACAAGTATCCCTCTGATTACAAAGTGATTTTCGTCGGCGACGCCACCATGTCCCCCTACGAAATCACCTATGCCGGTGGCTCCGTCGAGCATTGGAACGAGGAACCCGGCGGCATCTGGCTCGAGCGCGTCAACCAGATCTACGAAAGTGCCATCTGGATCAATCCGATCCCTGAAAGGCATTGGGAATACACGCCTTCTCTGCAGATCATCAAGCAGATCATGGGCGAGCGCATGTTCCCGCTGACGCTGGAAGGCCTCGACCACGCCATGCGCGAGCTTTCCCGCTAACGCCTTGTATCGCTGTCGATTTTTCCGTCCACGAGATGGACGTTGCGCGACGCCGCGGCCGCGAATTCCGGGTCATGCGTGACCGCGATCACCGTTCGCCCCTCGTCGCGAACGAGCTTCGCGAATATCCCGTACACGATCTCGCTGTTCTTTGTGTCGAGGTTGCCTGTCGGCTCGTCGGCAAGAATGAGCGCCGGGTCGTTGGCGAGCGCCCGCGCAATCGCCACGCGCTGCCGCTGACCGCCTGAAAGCTGGTCCGGGCGCTTCTTCGTCTGGTCGGCAACGTCGAATTCATTGAGCAAAAAATGGCCGCGTTCCGCCATTTCTCTTTCGCTCAGTCTGCCCAGCCGGCGCATGGGCAGCATCACATTGTGAAGCACGGTGAATTCCGGCAGCAGGAAGTGAAACTGGAAAACGAAGCCGATCTTGTTGAGCCGGACCGCCGCCAGCTCATCCGCGTCGAGCCCCGTTGTGTCTTTCCCCTCGATTGACACATGCCCCGCGGTCGGCACGTCGAGCAGTCCGAGCAAATAGAGCAGAGACGACTTTCCCGAGCCCGAAGGCCCGGTAACGCTCACGAATTCGCCCTTTCCGACGCTGAGATCGATCTCGCGCACCAGCGTCACCGGCACGGTTTCCTGCAGCACGCGCGTCACCCCGCGCGCCTCGATGAGCGCCGCCCCCGTCATGCCGCACCCCGGATGATGTCGACCGGCCGGACTTGCGACGCCTTGCGCGCCGGATACCACGCGGCCCCCACAGCCGAGATAACGGAGAAAAAACCGCCCAGCGCGAACTGGAAAAAACCCCGGTCGAGCACCATTCCCTGCTTTTCCGACATGCCCGGAATGGTGAACTCGACCGATGCCAGCATCTGCAACAGGCCGAGCCCGACGCACCAGCCCATCAACATGCCGATCAGTCCCACGACTGCGCCCTGTACGAGAAAGATCGCCTGAATGTCGCGCGCGCGGAACCCCATCGACATGAGAATGGCGATATCCCGCCGTTTTTCCATGACGATGGTCGAGATGATGTTGAAGATACCGAACGAGGCGACGACCATGATCGCCCCCACGATGGAATAGGTGATCGTGTTCCTGATGGCGAAAAGCCCCAGGAAATCGCGGTTCACTTCCTGCCAGGATTCCGAGCGATATCCCCAGCGGCTTTCTATCCGCGCCGCGAAATCCTCGGCATTGTCCGGGTCGCCGACCTTGATGCGAATGCGATTGGCAATGAACGGCTTGTCGAGGAGCACCTGCGCATCCTTGATGAGCATGTAAACCTGCCCCTCATCGAGCAGCAGATTGCCGGTCCGGAAAATACCCACCACCTTCATCCGCCGCACAAGCCCCGTAGGCGAGACGACGGTCGCCAGATCGTCCATCCCGAGCCCCAGGCGCACTGACATGCCGCTGCCGATCACAATGCCCTGCGAGGCCGTCTTGAGCCGCATGAGGCTCCCCTGCCGCATGTCCCGCTCGACGGTAGTTAGTTGGCGCTCCTTCTCCGGATCGATCCCGGCGATCGCTGCGCCGACATCCTTGCTCGCATAACGCACGATCGCCTGCCCGGTCAGCGCCGCCTCGGCAATTACGCCGGGTTGCTGCGATAATTCCTCAACGATTGCGCCGTAATTCTTGATGCCCCGCAGATATTCCCGGGGCTTCGTATTGGTGAGCTTCACGGTCGCATCCGGAAATGCCAGGAAAACCGGCTGCTTCGCAGCGGTACGAAACTCGTCCTTGATGGTGATGTGCGGCGCATTATCCACGAGCCGCTGCGTCAGGTCTTTTTCCGATCCCGACATGACCGAGGACGTCGCAATGAAAAACCCCACGCCCAGCGCCACACCAAGCGTCGAAACAATGGTCTGCCGCCGCCTGAACGTAAGGTGTGCCGCTGCGATGCTGAAGACGACCTGCCAGAACATCGGACCCTCTAGGACGTTCCGTCAGGCGCAGCCTGTTCGGCGCGCACCCTGTCGCCCTCCGCGATACCGGATGAAGGATTCGCGATGACCAGCGCATCCTCGGGGAGACCGGAGAGAATTTCCGCCGTATCGCTGCCAACCGCGCCCAGCTCGACCTCCACCCGTCGCGCCCTGCCGCCGGAGACGGTCCAGACCGAGTTTCCCGACAGCGCGGATACCGGCACCAGCAAGGCCTCTTCCTCACGTCGCACAACGATATTGATTTCCGTCGTCATGCCGGAAATCAGCGGCGTATCCGCGGGAAGAGAGATGTAGACACGATAGGTGCGGCCCACGGGATCGCCATAAGGCGTAATCCTTTTTACCGTGCCTTTGAGCGCCCGGCCCGGAAAGGCATCTGCGCGGATCAGCGCCTCCTGTTCCGGCGCAACCTTGGTAATGTCCTCCTCATCTACCTCGGCGTCGATCTGCAACTCCGCCGTATCGCCGACCATGAAGAGAACGTGCCCCGGCTGCGCCATGTCCCCGACCCTGATCTGGCTTTCGGAGCGCAACACGGTTCCGGCCATAGGTGCGGTGATGAAATGATCGTCAAGCCTCGCCTTTGCGCCGCGTAGGGCCGCTGCGGTGGCGGATTGTGCGCTTTGCGCCTGGTCGAGCGCCGCTTCGCTGACATTTCCCGATCGCCGTAACGTACGCGCCCTGTCGAGATCCGCATTTGCTAGTTTGAGTCGTGCTTCGAGCTCATGCACTCGAGAGATATCCTCACCCAGTTCGATGATCGCTAGTATGTTGCCCTTCTCCACGGGCTCGCCTTCGCGCTTCAGCACATTGGTGATACGTCCGGAAATTTTTGCTCCAACCCGCGCGTAGTTTACCGGCTCGACAGTACCGGTCGCGTAAACCGCCTCTACCGCCATTCCACGGAAAGGCGTCACGACAACAGCGGCAGGCGCTCTCAGAAACAGGAAAAAGGCTCCAGCAACCACAAGAACCGCCAGCACAACCGCACCGCCGGTCCAGATCATACGCTTGGTCAAGATGTCTCCGCCCGTCATCCGGCTATTTTCGCCACTCCACGCTCGATAGATACTAGCAGAATCGCGCCAAACTCCGCGCATGATCTAGCAGCGGAATGTCGCATGTACAAAAGGATACGAAATGCAGGAGAGGACAATAAAGGCAGTAGCTTGGTGCGACCTCGCGCTAACAGCACCTTTCGCCATTCCTTTCGTTGCCGAAGCATTGATCTCCCTTATCCATGAAATGGACAGGCAAGCAGGCTTCGGCACGCCAGTTACCTTGTTCGAGATGGGGCCGCTCTCCATGATGTTCGTTCATATCATGGGCGTCCTCGGTGTCGTCTGGGCTTTCGCCCGGCTGAGAACACCTATCCCAGCTCTCGCGCGCATTGATGCGGGTGCGAGACTCGCGGTCGCGGCGTTGATTGCCTACGCAATCGCGCAGGGCGCCACGCCGGTCCTCTGGCTCTTCATTGCTTCGGAAATTACAGGCAGCATGGCACAGTTTTTCGCACTTCGACGCTATCAGTGAAAATCGCGGCTCTTCGGCACAAAGCGGGCGGCGCGCATTCTTTTCTGTTCCTCACGCGTATGGTTGCCATCGCGCGGGTCTTGTCCGGGATGCTTCACCCCGTCAGCCGGGGAAATCAAAGCTTCGCCGATATCCGCTTCTGAAGACAGATGTGCAAGTTCATGTGTCCAGTCTTCCAGATCATCCGCCACGATATGGATCACGATGCCTTCCTTCTGTATCCGCCCCCGTACGAACAGAAGACGTGACGTAAGAACGATCCGGCGCCGTTTTTCGTAAAGCTTGGGCCATATGATGATATTGGCGATGCCTGTCTCGTCCTCAAGCGTCGCGAAAATAACGCCGCTGGCAGTTCCCGGCCTCTGACGCACGAGCACAAGACCTGCAATGCTTATACGCTTGCCCGCTTCCGTTTCCTTCAATTGCCGGCTGGATATTGCACCGCAAGCGGCAAAACGAGGGCGGAGAAAGGAAATCGGATGCGCCTTGAGAGAAAGCCGGAGCATTGCGTAATCGAGCACGACATGCTCGCCGGGCGGCATAGCCGGTAAGGATACGTCTTCTTCAACCTGCAGACCTCCCTCTTCCAGAGTGGCAAAGAGTGGCAAAGCCGCCGGCGTTGTGCCGTTCTGTCCGTTCCCGTATCCCCCCAGCCCGCGAACTGCCCAAAGCGCCTCCCGCCGGTCGAAGCCGATGGATCTGAATGCATCGGCATCGGCAAGCTTCTCGATGACCCGTGGCCCAAGTCCCGTCTTCAGCCATAAATGTCGGATGGAATCGAACCCCTTTCCTCGCTTCCCTTCGATCGTTTCCCCTGTTGCAATCTGCACGCCTTTCACCTGCCGCAAACCGAGCCGGACAGCGCATTTTCCTCCCGTTGTCTTCTCAAGTGTGCAGTCCCAGTCGCTATGGTTCACATCGACGGGTCGCACCTCCACGCCATGCTCGCTTGCATCGCGAACAAGCTGCGCCGGCGCATAGAAACCCATTGGTTGAGAATTCAGAAGAGCCGCGCAGAATGCATCCGGATAGTGATACTTGAGCCATGCAGAAATATAAGCCAGACGCGCAAAGCTGGCTGCGTGGCTTTCCGGAAAACCGTAATCGGCAAATCCTTCGATCTGCTTGAAGCAGCGCTCTGCAAAATCTTGTTTGTAGCCATTCTTGAGCATTCCTGCGATGAACTTGTCACGATACATGCCGATTGTTCCGGACTTGCGGAAGGTTGCCATCGCACGGCGTAGCTGGTCCGACTCACCGGGTGTAAAGCCGGCAGCGACGATAGCGATCTTCATCGCCTGTTCCTGAAAGAGCGGCACGCCGTATGTCCTTTCAAGAACTTCCTCCAGGACAGAAGAAGGATATGTGATTTCCTCCTTTCCGCTCCGCCTCCGCAAATAGGGATGCACCATGTCACCCTGTATCGGCCCCGGACGCACGATCGCGACCTCGACGACAAGGTCGTAGAAATTCCGGGGCTTCAGGCGTGGCAGCATCGACATCTGCGCCCGGCTTTCGACCTGAAATACGCCGATGGCATCCGCTTCGCAAAGCATGTCATAGACTGCCTTGTCGCCCTGCGGCACACCGGCGAGGGTCATTGGTCTGGCGTAATGCTTCTCGATGAACTCGAAAGCCTTCCGGATGCAGGTGAGCATTCCCAACGCCAGGACATCGATTTTCAGGATGCCGAGCGTGTCGAGATCGTCCTTGTCCCATTCGACGAAAGTACGGTCATCCATTGCAGCATTCTGTATCGGCACGACTTCATCCAGCGGACCTTTTGTAATAACGAATCCGCCGACATGCTGCGAAAGATGGCGGGGGAATCCAATCAGCTCTCCGGCAAGTTTTAGCGCAAGCCGAAGCCGTCGATCGGACGGATCGAGGCCTATTTCGCGTGCATCCTTTTGCGAGACACCACTGCTCGACCAGCCCCAGGTAGAACGCGACAAGGCGCTTATGACATCTTCCGAGAGACCGAATACCTTGCCCACATCGCGAATGGCGCTTCGCGACCGATAGGAAATCACGGTCGCGGCAATCCCCGCGCGGTGTCGCCCATATTTTTCATAAATGTACTGGATTACCTCTTCGCGCCGTTCATGCTCGAAATCGACATCGATGTCGGGCGGTTCATTACGGTCTTTTGAGATAAATCGCTCGAACAGCAAGTCTATCTCGGAAGGATTGACGGAGGTAATACCCAGGCAAAAACAAACAGTGGAATTGGCTGCGGAGCCTCGTCCCTGACAAAGAATATTCTGACTACGCGCATATCTGACAATATCATGAACGGTCAGGAAATAGGGCGCATAGGCCATTTCCTCTATAAGCTTCAGCTCATGGTCGATGGCCTTCCGTATCTTGTCATCCACACCTTGCGAGAAAAAATCGCGCGCCCCTTCCCATGTCAGCCGGACAAGCAACTCCTGAGGTGTTTCATGTTCGGAAAAATTGTCGGCTGGATATTCATAGCGGAGCTCTTCAAGGGAAAAAGAACACCGTTCAACAATATCGAACGTGGCGGAAAGAGCCTTCGGCACATGCGCCAGAAGACGCGACATTTCTTCTGGCGATTTCACATGCCGTTCTGCATTCGCCGCGAGCCGAAACCCGGCTTCCTTCAATGTGCAATGCTCTCGAACGCATGTAACAACATCATGAAGCGGTTTCCTGTCCGGTGAATGATAAAGAACATCATTGGTCGCCACCAATGGCACCTGGGTTTTCCGCGCCAGTAGCTCCAGCACATGATGCCGCCTCACATCATCGGCCCGGTAAAAAGGTGTGAGACCAAGCCAGATCGAATCCGGGAACGTCTCCGCTATCAGCCTCAGCTTCGCCTCAAAATCCTCGTCCGGAACGGGGGGCGGCATGGCAATGAAACAGTGGCCTTCGCCATGCTCCAGAAGATCGCTCATGGCAAGAAAGCATTCCCCTTTCGGCGCCCGCCTGTTGCCAAGCGTCAGAAGCCGCGTCAGCCTTCCATAGGCAGCGCGGTCCTGAGGATAGGCAATAACCTCGAATCCATCCTGCAGCACCAATCGGGCACCGACGAGAAGGCGTATCTTTTCTTCTTTCGCAGCTGCATGCGCCCGCACGATACCGGCCAGTGTGTTCCTGTCGGCAATACCGATTGCCGAAAGTCCCTGGGCTTTCGCCGCAAGAACCAGTTCTTCGGCATGTGAAGCGCCGCGCAGAAAACTGAAATTAGTGGCAACCGCAAGTTCCGCGAACGAAGCGCTCATTCGAACACTCCATGCAGATACCAGCGCGGCCCTTCATTATCCCGATGGTAAAGTCCATCGCGATAAAGCCAGAAACGCCGTCCTTCGATATCTTCCACGCGGTAGTAATCCCGCGTGCGGTGCTTTCCCTCTCGCCACCATTCCGGAGAAAGCCGTTCCGGTCCCTCAGCGCGGGCAACCTGGTGGGATATGCGCCGCCAACGGAAAATACGAGGGGGACCTTCAGGCACCTCCGCCATTACATCCACGGCTTCAGGGGACGGCAAAAGCCGAAGAGGACGAGGCAGGCTTCCTCCAAGAACCGAAGCCATCTGTTCGCTCACATAGGTTTTCCAGCCTTGCATGGCCGGCATATGGCCGTGCAAGGCTGGAACGGCGACAGCTGCGCGTTCGGGAATATGGCTTGCACGTGGCTCCAGTCGCAGAACACGATCAGCCCCGAAGCGATTGCTCAGCCTGTCGATAAATTGTTCCAGCGCCTGCGCGCGACTGCTTTCATTTTCGAAAGTTTCCTGTGCAGGCTTCAGTTCGTCGACGGCAAGGCAGGAAAGCGTGAGAGCTTCCACCCCGAACCCCGTGTCAAAATCATCTCCCAGTTGGGCGAGTTTCTCGCGAAAAAGACGAGAGAGATGAAAGGCATCATGTGAAGCAATGCCTGTTCCGGCTTGCAATCGCGTCACTTCCCCATCGACACGGAAAAGCTGCAATTCCAACCGTCGCGCACCCTGGTGCTCCCGCTCAAGCACTTCGCAGAGATCGGCAGCGATCCGCTTTACAGCATCTTCGATATGCGCGTTTCGCGTCAGGCCTTCGGAAAAAGTAATGCTGGCCCGATAGAACACAGGCGGAAGCTCCGGCGATATCGGCTCCGGTTCAAATCCGAGCGCTTCATCGAGACGGCGCGAAACCTCCGGTCCGAAACGTGCCGTAACAGGTGCCCGGGGCTTTCCATAGAGATCGCCGATCTTTTTGAGCCCGAGACGCATGAGGCCGTTGACGATGGCCTCATTCAATCGAAGTGCGGCTACAGGAAGCGAACGGAGAGCATCGACTTCTCCGTTTACCGGCAAAACAAGAGCAGGCTGGTTACCGAAGCGAGCCAATGCCCAGGCTGCTCCCCTCGTCGATGCGATGGCGGCTCGTGTCGTCAGGCCAAAGCCCTGAAGCCGTCTCCGCAATTCTTCGAGAAGCTTCGCCTCACCGCCGAAAAGATGATCGCACCCGGTGATGTCCAGCAGAATGCCATCGGGTTCATCTCCGATCCCTTGAGGATCAAGCGCCGTCCAGGGAGTGTAACGCCCGCACCATCCTGCCAGCCGGACCAATCCCTTGCGATCGCCTTCCCTATCCGCTGAATGCAGCTCTAGCCCCGGACAAAGTGCCGTGGCGTCGGAGACCATCTGCCCCGGTCTTATCCCTGCAGCATCTGCAAGTTCGTTGCGCGCGGTCACACGGAGCCCACCCACCCCCGGCATGGCTAGAGCACGTGGCTTCTCCGGCACCCGCAAGGGCCGCGCTCGTCGCGCGAGATCGCGCTCAAGGCGTTCGATGGCCCAGTGAGGCCACCAGACTGCAACAATCCTGCGTTCGCCTCCCATACGTCTACCCGAGAAGCTGGATGGAACAAAAAGGGAACATATCATCGGGCTTACCCGAAAGGCGAGTCCAATCTGAATTGCCTCTTTCTTGCCTGAAACAAGGATAGGATTAGTTGGATAAGAACGGACGAAACAGGATCCAGCCGGAGAGGCAGAGCATGCTGACGCGAATTCAAACCAGACGCCTGGTTTTGGGCGTGATGTTGACGGCACCGCTGGCGCTCGCCGCATGCAGCGATCCCGCGGCCGAGCAAGCGCGGCTCAATGCTCTCGATCACCAGAACTGCGTGGAATTGGGCTTCCAGCCGGACACAGAGGCCTATGGCAATTGCCGTCTTAAAATGAAGGAAATCCGCGCCAAGGAAGAAGCCAATCGCTCTCCCAATATTGGCTTTGGCGTGGGCATCGGCGTCAGCAAAGGGTTCTGACGTACGGAGGTAATGTAGATGCGTATGATCCCGTCAGCATTGGCCATCGGTTTTCTGCTCGTTGTTGCCGCTTGCGCAAGCCCGCAAGAGCAAGCCGCTCGCGAAGCTGCCCAACGGCAGTCGGACGAGGCTGAATGTCAGAAAATCGGCTTCACGCCAGGGTCGGAAGCTTTTGCCAATTGCCTGCTGAAACTGCGGGAAATTCGGGCGCAGGAAGCAAACACACGTGAATTGAGACGAGCGCAAACACCCTCGCCCTGGTGGGGCGGCCCTTATCCTGGCTACTACCCCTATCCTTATCCATACCCCTATCGCCGCTGGTAAGACCTCCAGCCGTCAGCCCATTCTCCGCAATGGGACCAGAGCCTCCACGTTCGCATAGCCGGCAACAAGACCGGGCTTTGCGCGATGCGTTTCTTCTGCGTCGATGACGGAAAAAAGATTTGCCGCGCCACTCCACTCCACCAGCCAGTGACCGGGCTGGCCTCCACGCGACCGGACCAGATCGACCTCCCAGCGCGGAATGCCGGGTAGTCTTTCTTTTTCGTCTGCATAAGAGACCGGCGCACTGGGGGCCGCCTTCACCTGCCAGCGGGTAACGGCAGCACTTGCACCACCCGCCGCTTTCCTGCAACCGGTGGAAAGGAACACGGGGATCTTGGCCTCCTCCGCCGCAAGCTGCAGCCGCCGTGTTGCGGTAAGGTCGAGAGAGGCAGATGAACTCTCCACCTCCCCCACCACAGCGGCAAAGGCATGGCTGCGAAGCGCTTCTTCCATCACCCACAGACAATCGCTGTCGCGTGGCGGCGCAACGAGGATGAGCCTCGCCGGATCGAGACCGAAGGCCGCAATGCCGGGCCCATAAAGCCGGCCCATATCAAAGGGGGAACGCCCTGCGTCGCACCACAGGATGGGTGCGGTGGACCTGCTCATGACACAAACGGCAAGCCCCGCAAGGAAGCCGCCCACCGCGCCCGTATCATGATAGGTAGCCGCCACAATCTCATGCAAAGCCCCAAGCCGAAGACCTCCATCGGGGAGCATGCGATCGATTTTGGCATCGCCCAGAGACATCGCGGCGCAGCCGTCCCCCCCAATCGAGAGAGGGCTGGCGATCCTGGATTTAAGGTCTGCGATAAGGGCGGCTTTGGCAGCTTGTGACATGAGAAAACCATTGTTCGCTTTTTGTTCTAATTTCCTCCTGTCGGTGAGTCAAGGGGAGCCAGCATCCTCCGTTCAGGCTTGGGCCACGCCCCAGTAATTGAACCCCGCGAAACGCGGCGTTGAAGGCAGATACATGGTTTGAAGATCCGCCACCTTGAAGCCGCCCTGCTCGATCAACGAGGGGACCTTCCGGTTCAGGTTGCAACCGCCGAAAAGAACCTTCCAGACCGGATTTATCCGGTCCTGCCACTTCGCAACATCGGCGTCGGGCGCCGCACCATGCTCGCAGAAAACCAGTTTGCCGCCCGGCCTCAGGACACGACGCATCCCTTCCAGAGCTTTCACGGGATCGGGGATCGTGCAGAGACTGAAAGTACAAAGGACCGTATCCACACTCTTGTCGTCGAGCGGAATCTGTTCGCCGGGCAAACCGATGAATTCAACGGGAAAGGACAAATCCTTCGCGCGCTCACCGGCAAGTTTCCAGGACTCTTCCGACGGATCGAGACCGATCACGCGCGCAACTTTCGATGGATCGTAATAGGGAAGATTAAGCCCTGTGCCGATGCCGATTTCGAGCACCGTACCCTCCGCCATCGGCACGACTTTCTTGCGCTGATAGCGGATCGGCTTCGTGCCACAGGCACAATTGATGATGTGAGGAACGATATGCCGTTCGTAAAAGCCCATCTTCAACCCCTCCCCGGACTCTGATGAGTGTGAGTATGGCCTCGCACCTCCGTCAGCGCCACTCCGAAACACCGAAACGCAATAGCCTGTCTCCATCAATCGGACCGATCGTCCGGCCCCGTCCTTTCAAGCCCAGAGCGGCCGCGCGGAGCAATCTCTTCTCGCGAATTGCCATTGCACATCTGACGGATGAGGACAGAGCTTCCCAGACCTGCTCCGGCTCGACAAACCCCGTTGCAGCGCTGACGGGGCGGTTTCGCCAAGCCAGCTCAAGTAATCTGTCCCGAGGCTTCCACCCGGAATCTACAACGGCTCCGATTGCCGCATCCGCTATGGTCGCGGCGGCCAGTCCCGCGATTGCGGCACTTTTCGATTGCACGGTAACGCTGTCGAGCAAACCTCGTGTCGGAATACCCGAACGAATGCCGCCCATGGCAACGCCACCTCGAACATCGCTTCCCAGTGCGTTCAGAAACTCGGCAAGAACCGGGGGCATGCTTGCGTCTTGCACAAGGATGGCTCCCGGCTCCTGATGGATTGCCGCCACATCCCCAAGGGAGACCAGAGCGACCTCGACACCGCCCTTCCCGCTCCCTGCCCCGAGCATCGCGGCCAGTACGGCATCGCAAACGGCACCTGGTACCGCCGTCAATGACGGCGGCATGGCCGCAACCGGCAGCAAGTCCCGGAAGACACTCATCGCCTCGACAGCAAGACGCCCGGCCCTTCCGCGCGGCAATGGATTCTCGGTTCCGGCCGACAAAAGCTCCGCATCGGCAAGCAATGACAGGGAAAGATCGCGAGCGGCATCCATCCCCGCATCGACGGCATCGCACGCGCCTTCTCCGGATGCCGCGAGATTGAGTTTACCCGGCCATACTTCGAAACTTTTTTGGATAAACAACGAAACCGCAGCCATCGAAAATTCTACTCCACAATCCGTGTGGGAGACTCGGTATGGAAAACCGATTTCTGGTGAAAGAGTTCGCTATAGATCGATTTCAATTCACCAATGGAAGCTTCAGTGGCGGGCGTCTTGGGATGAACGATGATGAGAATTTTCGTGACTTCCCGAATGATTGGCGCCTCTGCAACATCAGGATCACGCCATTGTCCATGGGCCTCCACAACGCTGAAGCCCCCGGGAAATCGCGGCGTTACGACATCCCTGAGAAACCCATCCCAATCGTCTTCGCTCACGCTGCCACCATCGGCGAGACCAAGACCAAAATAAAGCGTGGTCTCTACCGCAGGCGCCGGCTCCGCAAAAGCGTTGCCCTGCACAAAAAGTGCAAACACCAGAATGAGAATGAAAGAGAGTCGCTGCACGTATGCCTCCTGCACCATTCTTGGCAGGTTGCAGCAGGACTTGTCCAGCGGCTGCCGGTCAGGCAGCTTTGCGGATCGCGATATCGGCAAGGCGCACGCGCAGCCCGTCGAGCTTCGCGTTCATGAGAAGCTGACAGGACAGGCGTGACCATTCGCCGCCGTAATTCTGGTCGAGCATATCCAGCTCTTCCTCTCGCGGCTCGTGAAGTTTCGCGGCCCAGTCCGGATCGACTTCGACCTGGCAGGTACCGCAGGCGCAGGCGCCCCCGCACTCGGCCACAATGGGAAACCCGTAGTCGCGGATGATCTCCATCACCCGCCAACCTTCCGCGGCCTCAAGCGTGTGCTCGACGCCTTCGGTATCGATTAGAATGATACGCATGACTGACCTCGATAAGCTTATGCGACACCCAGCTTCTTCTGCAGGCTTGTCGATGAGGTGGTGTACTGGAAGGTGAGCTTCGCATCGGGGTTTGCATATCTGAAGGCGGCCTGGGCCATCAGCGCCGCTTCGTGGAAACCCGAAAGGATCAGCTTCAGCTTTCCCGGATAGGTATTGATGTCGCCGATCGCGAAGAGGCCGGGCTCGCTCGTCTGGAATTTTTCGGTATCGACCGGAATGAGGTTCTCGTGAAGGTTGATGCCCCAATTTGCAATGGGCCCAAGCTTCATCGTGAGACCGAAGAACGGCAACAGCGTGTCGCATTCGATCTGATAATCGGCGCCATCATTCCCTTTTACGGTCACGCCTTCGAGCTGCCCGTTATCGCCATGCAGCGACGTAATCTGACCGAGATGAAATTGCATTTTCTTCTCTTCGACCAGCGCATGCATCTTGTTGACGCTGTCCGGCGCGGCGCGGAAGCCATCGCGCCGGTGAATGAGCTGCATGGATTGTACGATGGGGTGCAGGTTGATCGTCCAGTCGAGCGCACTGTCGCCGCCGCCGGAAATCAGGACGTTCTTGCCCCGGAAAGTTTCCATGCGCTTCACCGCATAGAAAACGGATTTGCCTTCATAGGCTTCGATGCCGGGGATCGGCGGCTTCTTCGGCTGGAAACTGCCCCCGCCCGCCGCAATGACGACCACCTTCGCTTCGAAGACGAGGCCGCCATCGGTCTTTACGCGCCAGCGCCCGTCTTCGAGCTTCTGAACTTCTTCCACCATCTCGTTGTAATGGTACTGCGGGCCGAACGGCGCGGCTTGTTCCATCAGCCGCTCGGTCAGTTCATGGCCGCTGACAACCGGAAGGGCCGGAATATCGTAGATGGGTTTTTCAGGATAAAGCTCTGCGCATTGGCCGCCCGGCTTGTCGAGAATATCGACCAGGTGACACTTCATATCGAGAAGACCGAGCTCGAATACCGCGAACAGGCCGCACGGCCCGGCACCGACAATGACCACGTCCGTGGTGATCGTTTCTTGCGTCATCTCAGCCACCTGTCGTTCAGGCCCAGCGCTCGGGCCACAAATAACTTTCAAATTCTGTGGTTATTTATATTTCACAACCGCTGACGCCTATATAGGTCGCCCGCCCCCCAACGCCAAGCAAAAAAATCGCCGGATTTGGCCGTGACAATCTGGCGGGCGTGCCTATGTTACGGCGCGAAAGTGCGGAGGCAGTCGCACCTCATTGCCGGAGAATGCCCCATGGTCAAGTGCAACACGATGCCGGAGGTCCGCAGCGAGATCGACCGAATCGATCGGGAACTGGTCCGGCTCCTCGCCGAGCGGCAGACCTATATCGAACAGGCCGGCGCGATCAAGGGCGAGCGGTCGGCGGTGCGCGACGAGGCGCGGATCGAGGACGTGGTGGCGAAGGTGCTGGCGGAAGCGGAACGCGCCGGCTTGAGCCCCGCGATCGCCGAACCGTTATGGCGGCTCCTCATCGAAAAATCGATCGAGCACGAATTTACGGTCTTCGACGAAAAGAAAAAGAAAATCGCCAGCGCCTGACGCGACGGATCAGAACTGCTTTTCGGGCAGGTTGACCTTCAGCCCGTCGAGCTCGTCCGTCACCTTGATCTGGCAGGACAGACGCGAGTTCTCGCGCACGTCGAAGGCGAAATCGAGCATGTCTTCTTCCATGCTCTCCGCCGGGCCGACCTTTTCCGTCCAGCCTTCCGCGACATAGACATGGCAGGTCGCGCAGGCGCAGGCGCCGCCGCAATCCGCATCGATGCCGGGGATCGAATTCTTGATGGCGCCTTCCATCACCGTCATGCCGTTTTCGACATCGATGGTGTGTTCCGTGCCGTTGTGCTCGATATAAGTGATCTTCGCCATCTTCGTTTTTCTGTCGGAGGTGGAACGGACCGGACGCCGCCGGCTGGAAAGCCCCGAGCGTGAGGCCGCACATACATGACGCAGGCGGTTTTTCTTTTCAACCCCTCTTTCGGGGCATGGCGCCGCCCCTGCCCCGGAAAGCCCCGGATAACCCGGCGTCAAAGCCCGTTGTCGGCCCGTCACAGAGGCCGCATAGTCTCGGGTAAAGGTAAACGGGAGGCGGCACATGACGGACCAGCTCGACATTCTTTTCATCACCGCCGACCAGTGGCGCGGCGAGTGCCTCTCCGCCCTCGGCCACCCGATGGTAAAGACCCCGAACCTCGACGCGCTGGCGGCGGACGGCGTTCTCTTCAAGCGGCACTATGCGAACGCCGTTCCCTGCGGCCCGTCGCGCGCCTCGCTTCACACCGGCATGTATCTCCAGAACCACCGCTCCGGCACCAACGGCACACCGCTCGACGCGCGCCATACCAACTGGGCGAAGGAGGCGGCGCGCATCGGCTACGACCCCGTGCTCTTCGGCTATACGGATACGAGCCAGGATCCGCGCGAGGAAGACCCGGAAAGCCCGTGGCTTAGGACTTATGAGGGCCCGCTCCCCGGCATCCGCCCCGTCTGCATGATGGGCACATGGCCGACGCCCTGGACAAACTGGCTGAAGGAAGAGGGCTACGAAGTGCCGGAGGACATCCGCTTCGCCTATGGCACGCGGACACCGGGCGACGATTATGAGGACGGCGCGCCCGTGCCGCGCCCGCTCATCTATCCTCAGGAGGCGGACGATACGAGCTTCCTCACCAACCGGCTGATGGACTACATCGCGGAAACGAAGGGGCGCTTCGTCGCGCATCTCTCGCTGCTGCGCCCTCACCCGCCCTTCGTCGCCTCGGAACCCTGGAACGCGATGTACGACCCGGAAGCAGTGCCGGGCTTCACGCGCAAGGAGAAGCCCGCGGATGAAGCGGAGCAGCACCCCTGGCTCGAACATCAGCTCGGCCGGAAACTTTACCGCGCGCCCGGAAACGAAAGGAAACTGCGGCGCATGAAGGCCGTCTATTACGGGCTGATGTCGGAAGTGGACGCAGCCCTCGGCCGCGTCTTCGATTTCCTGAAAGCGAGCGGCCGCTGGAACCGCACGCTCATCATCTTCACGTCCGATCACGGCGAACAGATGGGCGATCACTGGCTGCTCGGCAAATGCGGCTACTTCGATGCCTCCTATCGCATTCCGCTGATCATCCGCGATCCGCGCAAGGCGGCGGACGGCGCGCGCGGAAGCGTGGTCGACCGCTTCACGGAGAATGTCGACATCATGCCAACCATGCTCGAACTCATCGGCGCGGAGATACCGGTGCAATGCGACGGCGCATCGCTCCGCCCCTTCCTCGAGGCGCGCGAACCCACGACATGGCGGCGCGAGGCGCATTGGGAATTCGACTTCCGCGACCCTGCCGACGACAGCGCCGAGAAGCGGCTCGGCCTCACCATGCATCAATGCACGATGAACATCATTCGCGACGAGAAATACAAATATGTCCACTTCACGAAACTGCCGCCGCTCTTCTTCGATCTCGAAAAGGACCCGGACGAATTCGTGAACCGCGCCACCGACCCGGACTACCTGCCGCTGGTGCTGGAATACGCCCAGAAGCTCCTCTCCTGGCGCATGAACCACGACGAGCAGACCCTGACCCATATCGCAATCACCGATGACGGCCCGGTCGAACGCCGCGCCGCGAAATATTGATCTGTATACGGATTCGGATGGGGCGGAAAAACCGAGGATTATTTATTTTCGGGTTCCAAAGCGGGGATAAACGCAACGACTGTCATCGAACTGTCACGAGACCGTCACAAAGCTTTTTGGGGTGTTCGCGAGACGTCAGCCTCAAGCGAAATGCACGCTTCGCGGAGCGGGTTTGCGTGCGCCGGGAGGTGCTGAATTACGTACGACGCCCCTCCTTTCGCAGCTGCATGAGGGGATATGTTGCGCTGCCATGAGCGCGGTGAGTTATGCCCGGGTAGAGATTTTCCGAAAATAAATAATCCCCTCTTTTGCCTGCCCAGCGCGGCCCATGGTTCCCGGCTTCCGCCGGGATGACACTTCTATATAGGGCGGCCTCCGAACATCACGCGCCTCAGCCGCCCCTTGCCACCCTCCCAATTCTCCGTCACTGCTTGGACTGTGACCTGAGGGAGAGAGTATTTGGCGGCGGATGCGGAAATCGGGGCGGTGGTGGTGGGCGCGGGTGTGATCGGGCTTGCTTCAGCGCGGGCGTTGTCGCGGGCCGGGCGTGAGACCATCGTGCTGGAGCGGCATGAGGCTGTCGGGACCGAAGTCTCGGCGCGGAACAGCGAGGTGATCCATGCCGGCCTCTATTATCCCGAAGGAAGCCTGAAGGCGCGGTTCTGCGTGGCGGGGCGCGGGATGCTTTATCGCTATCTCGACGCGCATGGCCTGCCCTACCGGCGGACGGGGAAGCTGATCGTCGCGACGGAAGAGGCGCAACTGGCCACGCTGGGCGGCGTGGCGGAGAGGGCACGGGCGAACGGCGTCTCCGACATTCAGGAGATGAGCGCGGCGGAGGCCCGCGCGATGGAGCCGGCGCTCCATTGCGTGGCGGCGCTGCACTCACCCTCGACCGGCATTCTCGATGCCCATGCCTATATGCTGAGCCTGCAAGGCGAGTTCGAGGATGCAGGCGGCGCGATTGCCTTCGGGTCGCGGGTGACGCGGGTGGAGCGGGACAGGAACGGCTTCATCGTCCATGTCGAGGGCGAGGAACCCATGAGGCTCCGTACACGGATCGTCATCAATGCGGGCGGACTCTGGGCCCCTGCCCTCGCCGCGCATATTGAAGGGCTCGACGCGGCGCATGTTCCGGCCGCCTCTTTCGCCAAGGGAAATTATTTCACGCTGACCGGCCGCGCGCCTTTCAGCCGCCTCATCTATCCGGTGCCGGAAGCGGCGGGGCTCGGCGTGCATCTGACGCTCGACATGGGCGGTCAGGCGCGCTTCGGGCCGGATGTCGAATGGATCGAACCGAAAGACGGCGATCTCGACTATGCGGTGAACCCGGCGCGGGGCGACGCCTTCTATGCCGAGGTGCGGCGCTATTGGCCGGGCCTGGCGGATGGCGCGCTGGCGCCGGGCTATGCCGGCGTGCGGCCGAAGATCAACGCACCCGGCGAAGCGGCGGCGGATTTCGTCATCTCGGGGCCGGAGGCACACGGGATAACGGGGCTCGTCAATTTGTTCGGCATCGAGAGCCCGGGGCTGACGGCATCGCTGGCGATTGCCGAGGAGGTTCTGGGGATGGTGCGGGGGTGAAGCTCTCTATACGGATAAATATATAGATGTCATCCCGGCGAAAGCCGGGACCCAATCCACTTCGCCATAAAACAAAAAGCCGATGGGTCCCGGGAATAAATCCCGGGATGACACTTCTATTTTTTGATGAAAGCAGAACCCGGCAGCATTTGCTGGGAGAACCAATGGGTCCCGGCTTTCGCCGGGATGACAATTGTTTTTACGCTTCCGCGACGCTGTCGATGAAGGCGTTGACGTCGGCGATGGCGGCGGCGATGCGGTCCATGATCGCGGGACGGGCATCGGCGGCGGCGAGGAGTTTTTCGGCTTCTTCGGCAAGTTCGGCGAGTGCCCAGGCACCGAGACCGCGCGCGGAGCCCTTGAGACTGTGGGCGGCGTTTTTCCATTCCATGTCGTCGGCGGCCTCCACGAGGCGCGCGAGATAGACGCCGGCCTGCGTGCGGAAAAGACCGAGCAGCTCGTTTTCAAGCGAGCGGTTGCCGAGCGTGTATTTCGAGAGATGGACGAGATCGATCGGGCGGCGGGACGCCGGACCGGCAATGACGCCGGAGGAATGTTCGGCCAATTGTGCCGTGGAAGTTTTCATGGCCGCGCTCCATCACGCCTGAACTGATGGAGAAACTTTACGCGCCAGACAGTACCGATTCGTTAAAGCGCGGCTTTCCGCGGGATTCCGGGCGTTGTATTTATGGTTAACCGTCTTTAAGCTGTTACACACGCAAGTATCGCCAGGTGCCCCAAAGAGCCCGCCGCGAGGCTTGAAACGCCCCGTCTTTTCGTCCCCGTCATGCCCCCCGTGCACGGGGACTTTCTTTGTTTGCCTCTGTTGGCCGAGGGGGCGGCGCAGGCAAGGTTGACGGCCATCATGGCATCCGACAATTTGATATGGCCGAAGGGGGCGCTCAGGCCGGGAAAGCTCATGAAAAACAACGATCTGGTGCCGGACGAGGCGCCCGCAGACGCCGCAGCGAAAGCCGAAGCCGACACGGCGCTGGCGATCCGCGCCGCGAACGAGGACAGCCCGACCGGCGGCGCGCTCTACCGCATGATCGCGCGGCGGCCGAGCAAGCGCATCATCGGCGTGGCGGCGCTGGCGAGCATCTTCTGCATCGGCGCGGAAGCGGCCTACCTGATCGGGCTTTACGGCATCGACGGATTGCAGGCGCTGGCGCCGCTCGAACAGGGGCTGATCGCGGCTGTGGTGCTCGCCCCTCTCACGCTGATCTGGATGCTGGCCTGGACGGTCTGGCGCGGCGCGGAAATGCGCCTGATGTCGGAGGCGCTGGCGCGGACGGCGATCCGCCTGTCGGACCCGGAGGATTTCGCGACCGGCCAGATCACCACCATCTCCGAAGCCGTGCGCCGCGAACTGGGCGAGATGCGCGCGGGCCTCGACGCGGCGCTGAAACAGGCAGCCGAGCTGAAGGAGCTTGTCGAGCGCGAGGTGGAGGAAATCGACCGCGGCACAGGCCGCGCCGAATTCCGCGCACGGACGATGGAGGAGCTGCTCCACCGCCACAAGGACGGACTTGAGGAAATATCGAAGACGCTGGGCGCGGAAAGCGACACGATCTCGCGCGCCATCCGCGAACAGGTGGATGCCGTGCGCGGCCTCGCCGGCAAGGCGGAAGGCGACCTTGAAGCGGCCAGCAAGCGGCTGTCGGAACAGGCGGAAGCCCTGTCGCGGACAAGCGAAGCGGCGCGCGCGGGCGCCGACCAGACGGCGACAATGCTCGACCGGCAATCCTCGCGGCTTGAAGTCGTGGCGAACGATGCGCTGTCCAAGGCCGACGAAATCGGCCAGCGCTACGAGCGGCAGCGCGAAACGATTGCCGAAGCCGCCGGACGGCTGGAGCAGGAACATCAGCGGCTGCAGGCCGTGTTCGAGGCGCATCGCGACGGCATGACGGCGGCCGACAAGGCGCTCGCCCATCACACGGCGGAAATCTCCCGCGCGGTTTCCGGCCTGAGCGCCGGGCTCGACGTGACCTTCGAGGCGGCGGCGGCGCGCGCGGCGGCGCTGCGCGAAAGCATCGCCGACCAGATCCGCCTCGGCGCGAGCGAGGCGGCGGACGCCTCGACATCGGTCAGCCGCTCGGCGGGCGCGGCGACGCGCGCCATCGGCGCGACCGTGGACGAGCTGAAGGCGGCGACAGGCGCACTGGCAAATGATGTCAGCCGCGCCGCGACCGAAGCGATCGAGACGACGACGGGCAAGCTGACCGCCGCGACCAATGCGATGAACCACGAGGTGACGCGCGTGACGACGACGCTGGCCGAAGAGATCGGCCAGCGGACCGAGGAAATGCGCAAGCTGGTGGAAGCGGCAACCGCCGATGGCGAGACGGCGTCCGAACGCTTCAACGCCGCCATGATCCGCCTCGGCGGCACGGCGCGGGAAGCAGGCCGCGCCCTGCACGAGGCGACGGACGAACTGGCGAGCCGCATCGACGAATTGCCGGGCGAAGCGGCAGTGAGCGCCGAGGCCCTGAAGGACGTGCTGGAGGAGCAGATCGGCGCGCTGGCGGCCATTGCCGAAATCGTGGTGCGCCATGCGCGCACGCTCGACCGCTCCGCGCCCGCACCGCTGCCGCGCGAAAGCGCCTTCCCGCAGCGCATGGCACCGCAGCCGGAACTGCCGCGCGTTGCCGACAGGCAGCGGCGCTGGGGCATGTCGGAACTGCTTGCCGCCGCCGAGCGCAAGAGTGGCGGCGCGCAGCACGACCTCGCCCATGGCAGCGATCAGGATTTCCAGCGCGCCTCCCTCCACGTCATCGAGACGCTGCAGGCGCTGGCCATCGATCTCGACCGGGCGCTGGAGCAGAGCCCGCCGCCGGAACTCTGGCAACGCTACCAGGCGGGCGAGCGCAACGTCTTCACGCGGCGGCTCTACAATCTCGCGGGCCGCGAACTCTATGACCGGATCGCGCAGAAATATCGCAAGGAAGCGGAATTCCGCAGCCATGTTGACCGCTTCGTGGCGAGCTTCGAGGAATTGCTCGGCGCCGCATCGACACGCGACCGCGACAATATCCTGGTCGAGACCTACCTCACCTCGGACACGGGCAAGGTCTACCTGATGCTTGGACAGGCGATCGGCAAGCTCGTCTGAGGCAGGCTCAACTGGCGAGGCGCGCTTCGTCGGCCATGGCCGCGAGCGACTGTTCGAGCGTCCATGCCGTTATGTCGCTGAGGGCGGTGTCGAGCGCCGCGTTATAGGCGGCGACGATGTCGTCCATCCTGCCGCTGGCCGACGCGGCTTCCGCTGTGAACTCCCTGCCCGCCAACACGACGCCGCCTCGCGCGCGCACGAGGCGCACGAAGAAGGCGACGCGAACTTTCGTTGCGCCTTCGCCGAGGCCTGCCCCATCCCTGAAGGCACTGAAGGCGCGGATGTCGCCGGTCAGCGCGAGATCGGTGCGGGCTTGCGTTTCCGGTCCGAGAATGGCGGGGAAGCGGCCGGTATTCGTCAGCGTCTCGACGAGCAGCGAGGCGATCATGCGGGGCGCCCGATCGCTCCAGCGCGCGCCCGCATAATATTTGATTTCGTTCGGCGAAGGCTGGAAGACGATCCGTCCCGTGTCGATGGCCGACGGCGCTTGAAACTCGCGCACGGAAAGCTGCGTATTCGCTGCCATGGCGGTGCCCGGCAAGGCGGGCGTTGGCGCCGTCAGCACATAAAGCGACGGCGCCGGGCCGCTCGCGACATCGGCCAGCGCGCAGGCACCGAGCGGCGCGAGCACGAGGACAAGCGCGGCGAGCCTCGTCAGTTTTGCAATGGCGGTCTTCATCATGGCCCCTCTCATTCCGCTTCCACCTCGGGCACATCGCGCCCGATGAAGTATCGCGCCGGATCGTCCTGCGCCCGCGAGGCGAACCTGTCGAGCGAGGAGACGAGAGCGCGCGTCTCCGCGACCAGCTGCGGCAATTGCGACAATCCACTGGCAATGCCCGGCCCGCCCTGCTTCAGAATGGCGTCGAGTTCGTTCGCGACTTCGCGGTAGGAGCGCGCCGCCTCCCGCGCATCGGCGATGAAGGCCTTCACGTCTTCCTTCATCAGCCCGTCGGCGCTGCGGCTGATGCTGTTGAGGTGGCGCGACGCCTGCGCAATCTGGTCGAGCGCCGTGGTGACATCGCCCGAACTGTCGGCCAGCGCCTTCGAAATGGTGTTGAGATTGGCGAGTGCTTCGGAAATCGACCGCTGGTTGTCGGCGACGACCTTGTTCAATTCCTTGATGAGCTCATTCGCGTTCTGCAGCGTTTCCGGGCCGCTCTTCAGAAGATCCTGCAGCGAGGACGGCGCGGCCTTGATGACCGGATAGTCCTGGCCGGGACGTGCCTGAAGTTCGGCGGATTCAGGACTGCCGCCCGTGAGCTGGATGAAGGCGACGCCGGTGAGGCCGGACAATTCAAGCTGCGCGACGGAGTCTTCCTTGACCGGCGTGCGCGCATCGACCTGGATGATGGCAACCACCTTGTTCGGATTGCGCGCCATCAGATAGAGGTCCGTCACCTTGCCGACGGGCAGGCCGTTATATTGCACCGGACCCGACTGCGAGAGACCGGAGACGGAACCGTCGAAGATGATCTTGTAATAGGCGAATTGCCGGTTGAACTGAACGCCGCTGATCCACAGAAGAAAAAGGAACATGCCGACGACAGTAACCAGCGTGAAGACGCCGATGAGGACATTGTTGGATTTGATTTCCATGGCCGCTATTTGCCTGCAAAGGCCGCGCGCGCTCGCGGCCCGTGAAAATATTCGTGAATCCAGGGATGACTGCTACGCAACATATCCTCGATCGTCCCGATCAGAATAACATGCTTCTCCGCGAGAACCGCTATCCGGTCGCAAGTGGCGTAAAGCGTATCGAGATCGTGGGTGACGAGAAAGACCGTGAGGCCGAGCGTTTCCTTCAGATCGTTGATCAGTTCGTCGAAGGCGGCGGCGCCTATCGGATCGAGCCCGGCGGTCGGCTCGTCGAGAAAGAGGATTTCGGGATCGAGCGCGAGCGCGCGGGCAAGCCCCGCCCTCTTCCGCATACCGCCCGAAAGCTCGGAGGGATAGAGCGATCCCGCCTCGGGCTTCAGCCCCACCATCGCGATCTTCACCGCGGCAAGCTCATCCATCAGTTCCTGCGAGAGATGAAGATGCTCGCGGTAGGGAACCTGCACATTTTCCGCGACCGTGAGGGCCGAGAAAAGCGCGCCATCCTGGAAGAGTACGCCCCAACGCTGCTCGTTCAGCCGGCGTTCGTCTTCGCTGAGTGTCGAGAAGTCGATGCCGAAGACGCGAATGCGCCCGGCATCTGGCTTCTTCAAACCGAGGATCGTCCGCAGGAGGACGGATTTGCCGGTGCCCGAGCCGCCGACAATGCCGATCACCTCGCCCCGCCTCACCGTGAGATCGAGATTCTCGTGGATGACATTGTCGCCGAAGCGCGTGTCGATGCCTTCGACCTCGATGATGGGCTCGCCCTTTTTGCCGGTGCTCATATGCCCACCGCCGTGAAGAACATTGCGAAGAGCGCATCGAGAATGATGACGAGGAAGATCGACCGGACGACCGAACGCGTGGTCATGGCGCCGACCGATTCCGCGCTGCCGGTAACGGAAAGGCCCGAGCGGCAGCCGACAAGCGCGATGACGACGGCCATGAAGGGGGCCTTCACGAGACCGACACCGAAGGTCCAGAAGCCGACCGCCTCCTGCACGCGGCTGATATAGACGCCGGGGGGCATGTCCAGCATGACCTGGACGACGAGACCGCCACCGATCAGCCCCATGATGTCGGCGACGAAGGTGAGAAGCGGCAGCGTGACCATGAGCGCGAGCACGCGCGGCAGCACCAGCATCTCCATCGGATCGAGGCCGAGGGTGCGCATGGCGTCGATTTCCTCGCGCATCTTCATCGAGCCGATCTCGGCGGTGAAGGCGCTGCCGGAGCGGCCCGCCACGATGATCGCGGTGAGAAGAAGCCCGACCTCGCGCAGAAAGATGATCGCGATGAGATTGACCGTGAAGACTTCCGCGCCGAACTGGCGGAGCTGGACCGCGCCCTGCTGCGCCACGACCGCGCCGATCAGGAAAGTCAGCAGGCAGACGAGCGGCAGCGCGTCGAAACCCGCCTTTTCCATATGGTGCACGAAGGGCGTCCAGCGGAGCCGGCTCGGACGGGCGATGGTGCGCCCTGCCGTCGCCATGACCGCGCCGACGAAGCCGAGCATGGCGAGCCCCTCGGCGCCGATGTCGCGCATGGTGGCGCCGATCTTATCGATGATCTGAATATGAAGCGGCCGCCACGGCACATGAGCCGGCTCAGGCATGCCGCAGGAATCGATCTTGTCGAGAAGGAGGCGCTGGGCATCGCTGACATCCTCGAAATCGACCTTGATGCCCTGCTCGCCGAGATGGGCGGCGGTGCGGCCGAGAATGGCGGCGGCGGCGGTGTCGAAGCGGGTGATGTCCTTGAAGCCGATAATCGCGCGGCCCGTGCCGGGCCGGGCACCGATGGCACGGAGCTGGCGATCCACGGGATCGAGATGGACGATAGACCAGTCCCCCGCCGCCTCGATGCGAAGGACATTGCCGTCGGCCTCGATATGACAGGAAGCAGGCGCGCCCGCCATCTCCCTCGGATTATTCGCCTCGGCCAATCTTCCCCCAATCCAGCGTCCGCTCTCCCCTTAAATATGCCTTTGCCGCGCCAGCTTGTCACATGGCGTTCCCATTACAGCGAAATAGGGTAAGTTCCGTTCCGCGCCGGCGGTTTTTTCGGCGGAAACGGTGTTGATTGAAGGAGTTACCATGCGCGACCTGTTCCACGGATTTGCAGCGATTTCCCTTGCCATGACCATTTCGGGCGCCGCGCTGGCCGAAGGGCCGGACCTCGCGGACGGCAAGAAGATCTTCGCCCGCTGCAAGGCTTGCCATACCCTCGAGGAAGGCGGCAAGGACGGCATCGGCCCGAACCTTCACGGCGTATTCGGCCGCACCGCCGGCACCAAGGAAGGCGTGAAATTCTCCAAGGCGATGACGGCAAAAGGCGCCGAGGGCCTGGTCTGGTCGGAAGAGACCCTGTCGGTCTATCTCGAAAAGCCGGCTGCCATGGTTCCCGGCACGAACATGGCTTTCCCGGGCCTCAAGAAGGAAGAGGACCGCGCCAGCCTGATCGCCTATCTCAAATCCGAAACCGGCGCGGAATAAGCCCGCTCTCGACTGCCCCCTTGCGGCCCGGAACTCTGGAACGAAAGCTGCAACGGTGGAACTGACGGCTCCTTTCCACGTTCCATAACGGGACGCGGTGGAGCCGGAAGGTTCAATTTGGGGCAATCCCTGCACCTGCGTCCGGGTGTCGGGGCAAGTAGAGACATGAATCCTACACCGGCGTTCCGCAGACTTTCCGCCATCCTGCCCGGCCTTGTGCTGGTGCTGAGCGTATTCGTGGCGATCAACGATCCGCACGGTGCGGGCACATTCCTGCAGAACCGGGCCTTCGACCTCTATCAGCGCATCCTGCCGCGCGAAGCGGGCGCGGGCGGACCTCACGCCGTTTATGTCGATATCGACACCGAGACCGCGAAACGCTTCGGCGCCTGGCCCTGGCCGCGCAAGCGCCTCGACATGCTGGTCGAAAAAGTGCGCGACGCGGGCGCGAGCGCCATCGTGATCGACATGACACTGGCGGACGCCGACCCGACCGCGACGAGCGAATTGCTGCGGCTCTGGTCTCCTTTCCCCGCCGGAGAGAAGTTCAACGGCTTCAGCCGCACGCTGAGCGGCCTGCCGAACCACGAACGCGAACTGGCGGCGCTCCTTTCCTCGTCGAAATCGGTCGTTTCCTTCGTTCCGGGCAAGACATCCTTCGACGGCCAGCACACGCCTGCCCGCCCCGCCAGCATTACGCCCAGCGGCGGCGACCCGCGCCATTACATGCGGGACTACGAGACCTGGCGACCGAGCCTGCCGCTCTTCGAGGCGGCGGCGACCGGCAATGGCGCGAGCCTGCCCGAGCGGGATCATGGCGAGACGATACGCGGACTGCCGATGCTGACCGCGCTCGACGGCACGCTCTATCCATCGAACGTGCTCGAAGCCTTACGCGTCGCCAGAGGCGGCGCCGGCTATCGCGCGGTCGTGCGCGCACCGGAGAGCGGCTTTTCCTTTGAAATCGAACCGGGCCTGGAGCGCGTGGAAATCACGGGCACGGGGCTCCATGCGCTTACACAGAAAAATGGCGAGCTGCGGCTCTATTTCGGCGGCGAAGCGACGCGCCGCTCGATCCCGGCCGGCAGCATCCTGTCCGGCGGCGCCAATCTCGGCGCGCTGGCGGGCCGCATCGCCATCATCGGCGTCTCGGCCAATGGCAGCCTGCAATTGCACGACACGCCGCTCGGCATTCCGCTTGCCTCCGGCGCCATTGCCGCCAATGCCATCGACCAGATTGCCGATGGCGCCTTTCTCGTAAGACCGGGCTGGGCCGGCGTGGCGGAACAGGTGTTCGTGCTGCTGGGCGGGCTGATCGTCATTCTGGTGGTGCGGCGCTTCCGCTTCCGCTGGGGCTTTGCGCTGACGCTGCTGCTGATCGGCGGCGCGGCCTATGGCTCCTGGTGGGCATTCGAGACGCATCGCTGGCTGATCGACCCGACGCTGGGCGGCGTGACGCTCGTGCTGGCGGCGCTGACCTGCGCCCTGATGACACGGCTCCACACCGAGGACGAAATCCGCTTTGTCGAAACGCAGTTCGGCCGCCGCCTCTCCTCCTCCGGCCTTGCGCGCGTGAAGGCGAACCCGCACATGATCCGCGCCGAGGGCGCGCTGCGCGACGTGACCTCCGTCGTCGTCGGCCTGCGCGGCTTCAACATCATCGCCGACCGCTACCTGGAAGACCCGACCGCCTATGCCGACATCCTGAACCGCTTCTTCTCGCCGATGACCAAGATCGTGCAGGACCGGAACGGCATGGTGGACCGCGCCGTGGGCGACACACTTTATGCCGTGTGGAACGCCCCGCTGGATGTGGCCGATCATGCCTCGAAAGGCTGCGATGCGGCGCTCCGGATGGTCGAAAACCTGGAAGCTCTCAACGAGTTCCTTGAAGAGGACGCGCGCCGCCAGCACCTGAGCCATGTGCCGCTGAGCCTCTCCGTCGGCATCGACACAGGGACCGCGATCACCGGCAACATGGGCGCCGTGCAACGCTTCGACTATGGCGTGCTGGGCGAGCCGGTGAGCTTTGCGGCCTATCTGCAGAAGAACGCCCGGCACTACGGCCCCGCCATCATCGTCGGCGAAGGCACGCAGCGCGCCGTGGGCGGCCGCTATGCGCTGCTCGAAATTGACCTCGTATCGACCTCGCGCCACCCGGAAGGCCGCCGCATCTTCGCCCTGCTTGGCGACCCGATCATGCGGGCCAACCCGAAGTTCCGCGCGCTTCAGGAAGCCCATGCCCTGATCTTCTCGGCCTATCGCAGCCAACGCTGGGCGGAAGCACGGGCGGCCATCGCCGAATGCCGCAAGCTCAACGGCGCCATTCCGACGCTCTACGACTTCTACGAGACGAGGATCGCGCAATACGAGGCGAATCCGCCCGGCGACCACTGGAACGGGGCCTTCTTCGCCGGCCGCATCTAGACCGTATCGGATCGGGAAAAAATTTCAGGGCTTGGAGGTAGCGCACACAAAGGCCATCATTCGGCGCAATGTTCCGCCCCCGCCTCCTTGCCCCGAGTTCCCAGATGCGCGAAATCACCGTCGAAGCAGAGTCATGGCCCATCGCCGGGGCGTTCACAATCTCTCGCGGCTCGAAGACCGAGGCGCGGGTGGTCGTGGTCACGGTGACGGAAATGGGCCTGACGGGACGCGGCGAATGCGTGCCCTATGCCCGCTACAATGAAAACGAAAAGGACGTGATCGCCGCCATCAAGGCGCAGGTCCAGGCAATCGGCGAAGGCATGAGCCGCGAAGACCTGCAACGCGCCATGCCGCGCGGCGCGGCACGCAACGCCCTCGACTGCGCGCTGTGGGACCTCGAGGCGAAGCTCGCCGGCAAGGAGGTTTGGGAAATGGCGCAGCTTGGCGCCGCCCCCCGGGCCCTCACCACGGCCTATACGCTGAGCCTCGGCACGGCTGCCGAAATGCAGGAAGCGGCAAAGCGCGCATCGCACCGGCCTCTCCTGAAACTCAAGCTCGGCGAAGGCGGCGACGAGGACATTGCGCGCGTGGAAGCGGTGCGGGCGGGCGCGCCCAACGCGGCGCTGATCGTCGATGCCAATGAGGGCTGGAAGCCCGAACAGGTTCTGCCGATGGCGCATGAACTGGCGCGGCTCGGCGTTTCGCTGATCGAGCAGCCGGTGCCGGCGGCGGAAGACGAGGTGCTGCGCGGCATCGACAGCCCCGTGCCGCTCTGCGCGGATGAAAGCGCGCATGGGCTGGAAGGCATGAAGCGTCTTGTCGGGCTCTATGATTTCATCAATGTGAAGCTCGACAAGACCGGCGGGCTGACCGAGGCGCTTTCGGTGATGCGCTGCGCGAAGAAGCGGAACCTGCGCGTTATGGTCGGCTGCATGGTGGCGACCTCTCTCGCCATGGCGCCTGCCATGCTGATCGCGCAACAGGCGGATTATGTGGACCTCGACGGGCCGCTGCTTCTGGCAAAGGACCGCGAACACGCGCTGCGCTATGAGAGCAGCCTCGTCTATCCGCCGGAGCGGGCACTCTGGGGGTAGGCCGTCTCAACGGCCCTCTCGTCCCACCTTCCCCCTCATCGCCACCAATTGCTCTTCCCACCAGCCGCCCTGCATGGTGAGGAAGGCGCGGTCGCTGAGGCCGTGGCGGGCGGGATGATCTTGCGGCAGGGTTTCCCAGCCGCGATGTTCGAGCGTGATGCGCGTTCCGGCATCGACCGCCTTGAACTTGAGTTCGACTTCCGTCACCTGCCCCTCGCGGAAATTGGGCCCACGCCACTCGAAGACGAGGCGATGGCCCGGCTCCCAGACGAGAATACGGCCGACCTCATAGAGATCGCCCTTCGCCTCATCATAGATTTCGACCAGACGGCCGCCCTCCCCCGGCTCGAACTTCATGGTGCCATGGGCGCGCGGGCGGAAGCGGAACTTGGGCCCGCGCTGCCACCAGACATCCACTTCCTCCGTGAACAGACGGAAAGCCTCTTCCGGCTCGACATCGAGCGTGATGCCGACCATGACGGCGGCGCTCACTTCTTCCTGCCTTTGCGGGACTTGCCTTCCGCGTGTTTCTTGAAGGCGGAAAGCTGCACGGTCCAGAAGGCCGCCACTTCCTCGAGCCATGATTGCAGATCGGCGAAAGGCGCGGCGCGGAGCCGATAGACGCGGAGACGGCGGTCGTCGCCCGCCGCCTCCTCCTCTATCAGATCGTTTTCGCGCAGCACGCGCAGATGGCGGCTGACAGCAGGGCCGCTGATGTCGAAGGCGGCGGCAAGCTCGCCCGCGCGCATCGGGCCGTCGCGCAGAAGATCCACCATGCGGCGGCGCGTGGGATCGGCGAGCGCGGCGAGGATGCGGTCGATCTCCTCCGGCTCAGCGGGCGCGGCGCTCATCCCTTGCCTTCGACCTTAAGGCCGGACGCTTTTTCCATCTCCTCGTTGGAGAGGACGCGCATCGACTGTCCGAAGGTCCAGAAATGGCCTTCGGGATCGAAGACGCGGTAGACCTTGTCGCCATAGAACTGGTCTTGCGGTTCGGCAGCAATATTCGCGCCCGCATCCTTCGCGCGCTTGAAATGCGCCATGACGTCCTTCACCTGCACATGAATGCACTGGGTGTTCTTGCCGCCTATGGCCTTCGGGCTTGCCGGCCATTCGGCCCAGTCGACGCCGCCAATCATGACGCGGCCATTGCCATATTCCATTTCCGCATGCTGGATGACGCCGTCATCATCCGTGATGCGGAGCGCGATCTCAAATCCGAACGCCTTTTCGAGCCAGTCGAGAGCGGCGTTCGGATCCTTGTAGAAAAGTGCGGGCACGATGTGCGGCGCCCCGCTTTCTGTCTTCCCGGCCATGCTGTTTATCCTCCCTGTCTGGTCACAGGAAGATATTTAACACCAAAGCTAATATTTAATCAAGACGTTATATATCTAGCACGATCTTGCCGAGATGCGACGCCCCCTGCATGAGCCGGAAGGCGGACTGCGCATCGGCGAGCGGGAAACGCTCGTCGATGACGGGGTGAATATCGTTCTGCTCGATGGCACGGGACATTTCCTCGAAATGCGTCCGGCTGCCGACGGTGATGCCGCTGATCTTGAGGTTCTGCGAGAAGATCGCCGCGACGTTCACATCCTTCGTCATGCCCGACAGAAGGCCGATGACGGCGACATGACCGCCGACGCGCGACGCCATGATGGATTGCGGGAACGTGTCCGCGCCGCCGACCTCGACCACATGATCGACGCCGCGCCCGCCGGTGAGCTTGCGCGCCTCGCCCGCCCAGTTCGGCGTGGCCTTGTAGTTGATGAAATCGTCCGCGCCGAGCTTTTTGGCGCGTTCAAGTTTTTCATCCGAAGACGAAGTGACGATGACGCGCGCGCCCATCACCTTGGCGAATTGCAGGGCGAAGATCGAGACGCCGCCCGTGCCCTGCACCAGCACCGTGTCGCCGGCCTTGATGTTTCCTTCGACGACGAGCGCGCGCCATGCGGTGAGCCCGGCGCAGGGAAGACAGGCGACTTCCGCATCGGAGAGATTGGCCGGGGCCTTCGACATGCCTTCGGCGGAGAGGCACATATATTCCTGCGCGCAGCCGTCGATCGGCCCGCCAAGCGCGGTGGCGCCGAGCACTTCCGCGCGCGGCCCGCCGGCAAACCAGCCCTGAAAGAAACTCGGCGCGACCCGGTCGCCGACTTTCAGCCGCGTGACGCCCTCGCCCGCCTCGACGATTTCACCGCAGCCATCCGACAGCGGCACGAGGGGGAGAAGTTTCGGATTACCGCCCATGCCGACCACGGTCGCGAGATCGCGGTAGTTGAGCGAGGCGGCCTTCATCTTCACGACCACCTGCCCCGGCCCGGCCTTGGGCACGGGCCGCTCAAGCGGCTTCAGATTGTCGATGCCGAATTCGCCCTGAATGGCCATTGCGAGCATGGTGCGTTCTCCCGTTTATTGAATGCTGTTGATGCAATAACTGGCGCATCCACGGGAGATGTCAAACGCGGGAAAATTGACGCAACGTAGGCGGGAGGTCAGCGCGGCCGGTCGCCCTTGATCTGGGTGCGGTGCATGACACGCCGCTCGCGCCCGTCGAAACTGGCGCGGCGGTGAATCGCCGAACGATTGTCCCAGACGAGAAGATCGCCGACCGCCCATTTATGCGTCCACGAAAATTCAGGCTTCGCGCAATGCGCCCAGAGCCGGTCGAGAAGCTTCTCGCTCTCCTCGACGGAACAGCCTTCGATATATCCATTGAGGCGGCGGCCGAGATAAAGCGCCTTGCCGCCTGTCGCCGGATGCGTGCGGATGGCTGGGTGCTTGGCGCCAGGCGCGGTACGCACATCGAGAACGGCATCGGCGCCTGCGCGCAGCTCGCCGACACTCGTCGTGCTCGCATCGTGATTGACCATGCGGGTTTCGATGGCGGCGCGCAGATCCGCCGGCAGTTCTTCAAGCGCCTTGTACATATTGGCAAAGCTCGTATCGCCGCCCGCGCTCGGAATTTCGAGCGAATAGAGGACGCTCGCCATGGGCGGCTGCGCGACATAGGACATATCGGTATGCCACTCGGCTTCCTTGTCGCCGAGCGCGCCGATCGGCTTTCCGTTCTCGATCACGTTGGAGATGATCCAGATTTCCGGCCGCGACTTTTCCTGGCCGCCCGCCATGTCGGTGGCGCTGGCAGGCGCGATGTCGAGTTCGCCGAAATGCTGCGAGAAGCGGATGAGATCGTCGTCGGAAATTTTCTGGCCGCGGAAGAGGAGCACGATGTGATCGTACCAGGCCTGCTGCACGGCTTCGAAATCGTCCGCGCTCAAGGGCTTCGAGAGATCGAGACCGCGCACCTCCGCGCCGAGCGCCGCACCTGTGGGAATGACTTCAATTGCCATTTTCTTCTTCCTGTTCTTCTTCCGGCACGAGCACGTCGCCGTTCCAGCACATCGCGACAAGAACGGCACCGGCGAGGGCCACCGCCCCCGCGCCCGCCATCACGAAATAGGCATAAGGCCCAAGCCTTTCATAGATGGGCCCCATGCCGATGGTCACAAGGCCCATCATAACGCCGGACGCCATGGCTGCGTATAGGCTCTGGGCCGTGGCCGCAAGCCTTGGCGGCGCCGCCTGCGCGACGAACTGCACCGCGCCGAGATGTGCCGCGCCGAAGGTGAGGCCATGCAGCGCCTGCATGACGAAAAGCAGGGCGAGAGGCGGGCTCAAGGCCGTGACGGTCCAGCGGAGAATGGCGGCGGCGGCGGCCAGCATGAGCAGGCGGACCGCCCCGAAACGCGCCATCAACGGCCCGGAAATGTAGAAAAGGACGATCTCGGCGAGAACGCCCGTCGCCCAAAGAAGGCCGATCACGCTGTCCGAATAACCCTGAAGCTGCCAGGCGAGCGAGCCGAAGGCGTAATAGACGGCATGGGTCGCCTGGGTGAGGCTCGCCGTCAGCACGAACAGGATGAAGACCGGGTGGCGGCCGATCTGCAGCACATCCGCGAACTGGCGGCCGCTCGGCACGGGCTTGCGCAGACGCCCGACCTCGCGCGGCAGGAGCCAGAGACCGGCAATGTTGAAGGCAAGCGCCGCGACGAGGCAGACGGCGATGATGGAAGGCGGGTTCCATTCGAGAAGCCAGCCCGCGCCAACGCTCGCGCCCACGAAGGTGATGGAGCCCCATAGACGGACGCGGCCGTAGTTCATGCCGTGATCGATACGGGCGCGCATGGAGATCGTTTCGACCAGGGGGCCGATGGACGGAAAGACCGCGTTCAGCACCAGCGAGACGAGAAGGATGGGCCCGAAGCCCTCCACCAGCAGAAAGAGCGCGCCGACGGCGAGCGACACCCATGCGAGCCACAGAATGACGCGGCGGCGGTCGCCCAGCCTGTCCGCGACGGCGGCGAAGAAGGGACTGACGACGATGCGCAGGAACAGGGACAGCGCGACGACCAGCGAAATCTCGGTCGGTGCGAGGCCCTCGGACTTCAGCCATACCGGAAAGAACGGCAGATAGACGCCCGTGAACAGGAACATCGTGCCGTAGACGGTCGCAAGGCGGATGGCGAGAGACATGGATTGGTGAGCCCCGGGCGGTGCTCACTGATAGCGCGGCGGCGAGGCGCTGGGAAGCCCCTAGCCAAGCGCCGGAAAAGGCAGCTTTCTTCGCTCGACCGAGGCCAGGAGATAGTCCCATATGCGGGCTTCGAGACCGGCGGCGTGAGGCGCCGTGCTTTCCTCCGCATGGACATGAAGCTCGATCAGCAGTGCGGCAAGTGCCGAATTTTCCTTGTCGAGCGCGCTGACCCGGAGAGAGCCGTCCCTGCCCTTCGCGGCTTCCGCAAGTTTCGCCTTGAGCCCGGCATCATCGACGAGGCCCGCAGCCTCGGCGAAGAGCGCCCGCATTTCGGCATTCTCGGCGGCACGGATATCCGCCGCGCGGTCATATTCCTCGGCGGTCATGAAGATCATCATGCTCATGATGCCGATACTGCCGGCGGAATACTCGGCGGTGAGGTTCGGCGCGATCTCCGTCAGCATGGTGCCGAAGAGACCGCGCATGACGACAGGCACATCGGGTTTCATGAGCGGGCTTCCTTCGACAGCGCGGCCAGACGATGTGCCAGCACGCGGTTGTGAACATCGGTGCAGTACCAGCTCGGAAAAGCGAGGATCGGATCGCTGCTCGCGCCCGACTGATATTCCTTGCCCGACGAAATCCAGATTGCGAGGCCTTTCAGCGAATTGAAGACCTCCCACCAGCGCAGCCTTACGGGATCGATCTTCATGCCGCTCGCCTCTTCCCAGAGACGGAAGGCATCCGCCCGCGCGATCATGCCGCCCGGCCGCTCCGTCTGCTGGAAGGCCCAGAGCGGATCGGCCGCCCAGGCGACATCTTCCAGCGGATCGCCGAGATGGCACATTTCCCAGTCGAGAATGGCGCGGATCTCGCCCTCACCGTCGAAAAGGAAATTGCCGGTGCGGTAATCGCCGTGAACGGCGGTGACGCGCGGCGGCGGCGGCGGCGGATTGCGCCGGAGCCAGCGGATGGCCGCACGCGCAACGGGCTGCGGCACAAGCTCGTCCTCGTCGATCACCTTTTCCCATTTGTCGAGTTCAATCTTCCAGCAGGCTTCAGGCGCGACCGCTTCCATGTTCACCGAAAATCCGGTCTTTGCCGGATCGGCGGCGGCGATGCGGCCGAGATGCGTCCAGAACTGCGCGCCGATCTTGTCTCCGAGCGGGCCGTAAGGCGTGGCATTGAAGGGCGAGCCCGCCTGGCAATTCTCGATCTGCTCCATCACGAAGAAGGGCCGGTCGAGCCATTTGAGATCGGTTTCGAGGAAGAGCGGTTCCGGCACGGGGAGACCCGTCGGATGGAAGGCGCGATAGGCGTTGAACTCGACGTCGCGCTCCGTCTCGATGAGGCTCGCCACCGGGTCCCGGCGCAGGATGAGCGGACGGCGCATCTGCTTGCCGCCTTCTTCCCATGTCGCAACGAAGCGATAGGTTTCGCGGCTGGCGCCGCCCGGAATGCGCGAGACGCCGCTCACCTCGACATTCGAGGCGGCGGGCATCCTGTGCTCGAGATAGGCGGCGATGCGGGGAGCGATATCTTCCATGATCAACGCCTACTTCGCCGGATCGAGAACATCCTTGAAACCCGACGGCGCGTGCGGCCCGATCACGAGCTGCTCGAGAATGCCGCAACCCTTTCGCGTCGACCCGTCCGGCAGCGTCATCACCGCGTCCGAGAAAGCCTGAATATGCAGGTTCGGCGGCGCAAAGCTCGTCACTTCCGAGAGCTTGTATTCGTCATAGCCCATCGCATTGTCGCCCTTGTGCGCGCCGTGACTCCACTCGGGATGCCCGTAGCCGATGCCCTGCATGTAGAAATGGAATTTCGGCGTGAGGTCGATGCGCGTCTTCTCGCCCTTGCGCGTCTCGAAGAAGATCGAGAAGGACTTCGCGTGGCGCGAGCCCGACTTGTAAGCGACTTCGTAGCTGACGCGGTCCATCTCCTGCGACACGGCATCCGCGCCGAGCGGACACATGACGCCGGAGAGATTCCAGGGCTCGCCATGTTCGTCGTCATTCACATGGAAGAGCGTGATGCGATCGTCGAAATTGAGCGGCGCCCACATCCAGAAGAACTGGAACGGCATGGGCGGCACCAGCGGCTGCGGATCGGGCGCACCGATGGTGCGCACGCCCCAGGAGCGGTCGCGCGTGCCGACATAATCCTGCGGCTTGATCTCGATGCGCTTGCCCTTGACCTCGATCCAGCCTTCCCAGGTGCCGTTCTGCGTCATGCGGGTGAGGTCCATCAGCGTGCGCGGACCGTTGCGGCGCGTGAAACGCGGCTCCTTCAATGCGGGCGCACGGCCACGAAAAGTTACATCCGCCTTGATGCCATGCTCGTTATCGGCGACGCGCACACGCAGCACCTGAAGCGGCTCCACGATATCGACCGAGAGCGGCCCGACGCGCGTATCCATGCGTTCCATGTTGAGGAAGCGCGAGACATGAAGATTGTGCTGCACACCATCGACGATGACGCTGAAGGCACCATCCATGATGTTGAGATGCGGATAGACGCCGAGCGCCGCAGCGAAGAAGACATCGCCACCGCGCGTATAACCGTTGAAAAAGAAGCGGTCGTAGAAATTACGGTCGGTGCCCGCGAAAGCGATCGGCTCCGGCGTCTGGTGAATCGGAAAATCGTCTGCCTTGGTGAGCATGTCGTCCCTCCCTGCCCCGGCTTGTTGCCGCCGGGTGCTGCGCGTGTTCCTGATTGACGCCACAATGGCCGTGCGCCAGCACGCGGTCAACGCCACACAAGCTGACGTAGCGGCAGCGCCGCCAGCCTTGCGCATTGCGCTCAAAGCGTCTTTGACCGATGCTTCCGGCACCCTGGCAGGAGGAAATGACATGCGGATGTGGCTTACTATCGGTGCGCTGAGCGGGCTCATCTCGGTCGCACTCGGCGCTTTCGCCGCGCATGGATTGCAGAACCGCGTCGGGCCGACAGAGCTTGCCGCCTTTGAAACAGGCGCGCGCTACCAGATGTATCACGCGCTGGCACTCATCGCCGTTGCCTGGGCATCGACGCAGGCAGGCGGCGGCTTCTCATCGCTCTCAGTTTCGATTGCCGGCTGGGCGTTCCTTATCGGCTCGGTGCTTTTTTCCGGCTCGCTCTACTATCTCGGCATCACCGGCAGCCGCTCGCTGGTGCTGGTGACACCTGTGGGCGGGGTCGCCTTCCTTGCCGGCTGGGTGGCGCTGGCGCTGGCCGGCTGGGCAATGAAAGCCCCCTGATCCGCCGACAAAGAACGACGTTTGGCCTCTGGACAGGCTCGAAAAGGCTTCCTATTTTAACTAGACCGTGGTCTATTTTTAGGGTATCCGCGGCGGCGGACACTCGAGGAGGCTTTGAACTATGGGCGAACGGATCGTGATGGTGGGCGGCGGTATCGCCGGTTTGTGGACGGCGCTGGCGCTTGCGCGCAGCGGCCGCGAACTGACTGTGCTGGAGCGCGACCCGCCCCCGCCCGAGACCTCCGCCGACGAGGCTTTCGACGCCTGGGAGCGCAAGGGCGTGGGCCATCTCCGCCACAGCCACGCCTTCCTCGCCCGGCTCCATATCCTGATCCGCGACCACTATCCGGACCTTATGGCCGACCTCCTGGCCGCCGGCTGCCGCGAGATCGTTTTTGCCGACAACCTGCCTATGGCGCTGCGCGAGAAATATTCTCCGGTCCCGGGCGATGAAGACATGACGATCCTGACGAGCCGCCGCACGACGCTTGAACTCATCATGCGCCGCTATGCCGCCCGCCAGCAAAACATCCGCTTTGTCACGGGCGCGCTGGTGCGCGACGTGCTGACGGAGAAGGACGAAGCCGGCAACCTGCGCACGACCGGCGTGCTTGTGGATCAGGATGGCGAGACGAAGGAATGGCCCGCCGACATCCTCATCGATGCCGCAGGCAAGAACAGCCAGGCGATCGAATGGCTGAACGCCAAAGGCGCCGGCATCACGGAAGAGAACGAGCGCGCCGGCATTCTCTATTTCACGCGGCACTACCGCCTGCGGGACGGCGTGGCCGAACCGGCACGCACGAAAGTTCCCGGTGCGGGCGATCTGGGCTTCATCAAATATGGCCTCTTCCCGGCCGATAATGGCTGCTTCTCGATCACGCTGGCGGTGCCGGAAATCGAGATGGAAATGCGCCGCGCCATCGTGCGCCCGGAAAACTTCGACGCCGTTTGCGCGCAACTGCCGGGCATCGCGTCATGGACGTCGCCCGAAACCTCCGACGCCGTGAGCCGCGTTTTCGGCATGGGTGAACTCATCAGCCGCTGGCGCCACATGACGAATGACGGCGAGCCGCGCGTGCTCAACTTCTTTCCGATCGGCGACAGCGTGATCCGCACAAATCCGCTTTACGGACGCGGCTGCTCCTTCGCAGCCATCGCGGCGGAAGCCCTGCGCGAAACGCTGGACAAGACCGACGATCCGCGCGAACGCGCCAGGGTCTATCATGCAAGACTGGCGACGGAGTTGCGCCAGCACTACGACGACATGGTGAAGCAGGATCTCGCGGCGACGAAGCGGGCGCGAAACGCGCTCGACCCCGATTACAAGCCGGGCCTCAAGGCCCGTCTCGTCAAGAGCTTCGCCGAAGATGCCATCATGCCCGCCATGCGCGGCGACGTGGACCTGCTGCGCGGTTTCATGCGCTCGTTCCACATGGTCGACCGGCCGAATGTGTGGCTGCGCGACCCGCGCAATGTCTCGAAGGTGCTGGTCACCTGGGCGCGCGGCAAGAAGCGCAACGCCGATCTCTATCCGCCGAAACTTGGCCCGGGGCGCAAGGAGATGCTGACATCGCTCGGCCTCTCGCCAACCGCGGATTCCGAACGGCTGAAATCGGCATAGGAATTTCAGAAAGCAAATCCGAAGAACAAAACAAAAGGGGGGACGGCCATGAAATTTCCTGAGCCGCGCTATATCGACACGAACGGCATCAAGATGGCCGTCTACGAAGACGGACCGAAAGACGGCGTGCCCGTACTGCTTTCGCATGGCTGGCCCGAACTCGCCTATTCATGGCGCCACCAGATACCGGCACTTGCGAAGGCCGGTTTCCGCGTCATCGCGCCGGACCAGCGCGGCTATGGCAATACCGGCGGACCGAAGGGCGAGGAAAACGTGCCCCTCTACGACATAGAGCACCTGACGGGCGACCTCACCGGGCTGCTCGACGCACTGGAGATCGACAAGGCGGTTTATTGCGGCCACGACTGGGGCGGCATGGTGGTGTGGCAATCGGCGCTGATGCATCCGGACCGCGTTGCCGGCGTGATCGGCGTCAACACGCCCTTCCTGCCGCGCAGCCCTGTCGATCCGATCATGGCGATGCGGATGATGTTCGGCGAGGACATGTACATCGTCTATTTCCAGAAATTCGGCGTGGCGGAACAGAAGGTCGGCGCCGATACGAAGCGCACGCTGAATTTTCTCTATCGCCGCTCCGGCATCACGATGCAGGAATGGGAAAAGCTGCCCTCCTCCGACAAGAACCTCGCCTTCATCAAGGCGCTCGACACGCCGGAGTCGGAATGGCGCGGCAAACCGCTGCTCAACGAGGAAGAGCTCGCCTACTACACGGCGGCTTTCGAAAAGAGCGGTTGGGAAGGCGGCATCAACTGGTACCGCAACTTCACGCGCAATTGGGAGCGCAGCGCCGGCCTCGTACAGAAGGTAACGGCCCCTGCCCTGATGATCTCGGCGGCGGACGACGTGGTGCTGTCGCCGGCCATGACCGAGGGCATGGAGCAATATGTGCCCGACCTTGAAAAGCACATCATCGCGGATTGCGGACACTGGACGCAGGCCGAGAAGCCGGAAGAGCTGAACCGGCTGATGATCGACTGGCTGAAGCGCCGCTTCGGCTGATCTCCATAATGTGACTTGCGCCTCCATACCCCTGCCCGGCAAACTGACCGAAATTGATAAATGGGTCAGTCCGGGGAGGGGATATGGATACCGTCGCGGCTCTCATCGGACAGATATCGCAGGCGCCGTATGCGCTGCGTGGCGGCATTTACTGGCTCGTCTTCATCAATTCCGCCTCTCTCCTCTTCGTCTTCACCCGGATGATGGAAGCGCGCTGGATATTCGCGGCATCGCTCTGCAGCATTGCGTTGTTCGGCCTCGCCTTCGATTTCTCCGGCTTCACCGCGCTTTTGGCGGCGGTTCACTTTTCGGTATGGGCGCCTCTTCTCATCTGGCTCGTCTGGCGGAACCCCGTGGACGGGGTGCGCGAGGCCTGGAGCTTTTATATGGTGCTGATGTTCACCTCGAACCTCGTCGCCCTCGGCTTCGATGTGGCGGGCCTCTATCATTGGACGGAGGCGGACCGGCTGCCCGCCTGAGGGGAGACATGCAAATGCCTTCCGCCGCTGTTAAGCTCAGTCACGCAACCCACGCATGGTCTTCCCATGGCCAAGGACCGCTCACTCGACCGAGACCGCGCCTCGTTGCTCTTTGCCAACGAGACTTTCTATCGCGCCTTCGCGGACAGGGACGTGCCACTGATGAATGCGCTCTGGTCCGAGCGCGAGCCGGTGACCTGCCTCCATCCCGGCTGGCCGCCGGTGGAAGGCCGCGACGCGGTGATACAAAGCTGGCATGCAATCCTGACCGGGCCCGCAAGCCCCGACATCGAGTGCCTCCATGCGCGGGTGGGCATCCACGGGGACGCAGGGATCGTCATCTGTTATGAGCGGATTGCGCAGGATTTCCTGCTTGCCACCAATATCTTCATACGGAACGGAGAGGGCTGGGTACTGGTTCATCACCAGTCCGGGCCGGCCCCCGAGCCCGGCGACGGCCCGCCGCCGCCGCGACGGAGCATCAACTGAGAGGGCTCGCTGACATTCTTGTTAGCGGGTTGTTGCCCTGTAGCGAACCCGTTATGATCCGCCGCGATTTGAATGCGTCGCAGCATGGGCTTACATGTACGACGGATCGCGCGCGCTTCCGCGCCGCGAGCTACCAGTAAAAGACAAGGGACAGATGTATGTCGCAGGCGCTTGAGCGCGACACCGAAGACGCCGCGCTGGCAGCGCCTGCCGTCAAAACCCTCCCGGAAAGCCCGCGCCTCGCCGCGGGCGCCGGCGACAAGCCGCTGCGCATCCTGCTGCCGAGCTACCGCTCCAATCCGACGACGGGCGGCCAGGGCGTTTACATGCGCCATATCGCCAAGGCGCTGGTCGAGCTCGGCCATCAGGTGGATGTGATTTCCGGCCCGCCCTATCCCGAACTCGACCCGCGCGTGAAGCTCATCAAGCTGCCCTCGCTCGACCTTTATGCGAACCCGCATCCGATCCGCTCGCTCAGGCCCTGGATGTTCGCCTACCCGATCGACCTGTTCGAATGGTTCAGCCATGCGACGGGCGGCTTCTCCGAGCCCTACACCTTCTGCGAGCGCATGGCGCGCTATGTCCGCGGCACGGTGGACGAATACGACGTCTGCCACGACAACCAGACGCTCGGCTGGGGCCTGCTGAAGCTGCGCGACATGGGCCTGCCGATCGTCGGCACCATCCACCACCCCATCACGATGGACCGGCGCATCGACATCGCGCATGCGAAGACACTGTCGCTGAAGCTGCTGAAAAGGCGCTGGTACTCGTTCCTCAATATGCAGATCAAGGTGGCGCGCCAGCTCGACCCGCTGATCGTCGTCTCCGAAAGCACGCGCCGCGATGTTGTGCGGGAATTCGGCGTCGATCCATCGAAGACGCGCCTTGTGCTGCACGGCATCGACCACCTGCAATTCCGCCCGATGCCGCATGTAAAGCGGCGCGACGACCTCATCGTCGCCTGCGCCAGCGCCGACGTGCCCTTGAAGGGCCTGATCTACCTCATCCGCGCCTATGCGGAATTGCTGAAGACGCGGCCGAACCTCAAGCTGAAAGTGATCGGCCGTCTGCGCGAAGGCAACACCACCGACGAGCTGCGCGCCTATGGCATCATGGACAAGGTGGAGTTCGTGAGCGGCGTGACCGACGAAGACATCACCGAAATCTACAACGAAGCGACCATCGCCGTTTCGCCATCGGTCTATGAAGGCTTCGGCTTTCCCTGCGGCGAGGCAATGTCCTGCGGCACGCCGGTGATTGCGACCAATGGCGGTTCGCTGCCGGAAGTCGTCGGCGATGCAGGCATCGTCGTGCAGCATTCCAATCCGCCGGCGCTTGCCGCCGCCATCGCTTCGATGCTCGACAACCCGGAGATGCGCGAGGCTTACGGCCGCGCCGGACGCGAGCGCATCCTCGCCAAGTTCAAATGGGAACGTGCCGCGCGCGAATGCGCCGACATTTACAGGCAGACAATCAGAGATGCAGACAATCGACTTGAACGTGCTCGGGCTTAGGGACGGCCAGCGCGCGCTCGACCTCGGTTGCGGCGCCGGCCGGCATGTCCATGCCATGTATTACCACTCGAAGTGCCATGTGGTCGGGCTCGACCTCGGCTTCGAGGACGTGCGCCGCACACGCGACGGCTTCGGCACCTGCCCCGACATGGACCCGGACACAAAACGCTCGTTCTCGCTGACGGTGGGCAACGCGCTGTCCCTGCCCTTCCCCGATGCGAGCTTCGACAAGATCCTGTGTTCGGAAGTGCTGGAGCATATCCCCGACTACGAACAGGCCGTGGCGGAGATCGATCGCATCCTGAAGCCGGGCGGAACCCTTGCCGTCAGCGTGCCGCGCTACTGGCCCGAGCGGGTCTGCTGGACGCTGTCGGACGACTATCACAACGAACCCGGCGGCCATGTCCGCATTTTCCGCGAAAGCCAGCTCAAGGGCTCTGTCGAGGCGCGCGGCCTTTCCTTCTTCCATCGCCATTTCGCGCATGGGCTTCATTCGCCATACTGGTGGCTGAAATGCGCCGTGGGCGTGAAGCGCGAGGACGTTAAGATCGTCAATCTCTACAAACGCTTTCTTGAATGGGACATCCTGCAAGGCCCGTGGCTGACCCGCGCGCTGGAGAAGATCGCCGGCCCGCTGATGGGCAAGAGCGTCGTCCTCTATTTCACCAAGGGAGCGGCGTAGGCAGATGACGCATCTCACCTGGGGCGACCGCGTTCCCGATGATTTCTTCGACGGCTCGCGTGCGCGCATTCTCGAACTGCAGCGCGATAATGGCGCGATCCCCTGGTATGACGGCGGCGTGATCGATCCGTGGAACCATACGGAAGCGGCGATGGGGCTGACGGTGCTCGGCGAGATCGAACATGCGCGCCGCGCCTTCAATTATCTCGCGGAGACGCAGTTGAAGGACGGCTCCTGGTGGGGCCAGCTCGGCGCCGCCGTGCCCTTCGACGAAACGGAGCAACGCTTTACAGGCGAGGAAAAGGACGCGGGCCACCACATCCGAGATACGAATTTCGCCGCCTATATCGCCACCGGCGCGTGGCACCATTATCTCGTCACGCGCGACCGGAAATGGCTTGCCGGCATCTGGCCGCATGTCGAGGCAGCCATCCGCTTCGTCCTCTCCTACCAGAGCGAGCATGGCGAAATCCGCTGGGCGGCCGACGATCCGCATACGCCGGAAGACGACGCGCTCATCACCGGCTCGTCCTCGATCTACAAGAGCCTCGAATGCGCGGCGCAGATCGCCCGCGAACTCGGACATCCCTCGCGCGACTGGATGGAAGCCCGCGCAAAGCTCGGCGAAGCCTTGCGCGACAAGCCGCACCGCTTCGACCGCACATGGGAACCGAAAGACCGATACTCGATGGACTGGTATTACCCGGTCCTCGCGGGCGTCGTGACCGGAGAGGCGGCGAGAAAACGGCTCGCCGCCAAGTGGGATATTTTCGTTGCCGAGGGCAAGGGTTGCCGCTGCGTGATGGATCAGCCCTGGGTGACGGTAGCCGAGAGCGCGGAACTCACCATGGCGCTCCTCGTTTCCGGACAGCGCGCCAAGGCCGAAGCGATGCTCTCATGGCAGCATCAGTGGAAAGCCGATTGCGGCGCCTACTGGATGGGCTATCAGTTCGCCGATGAAGTGGCATGGCCCGCCGAGAAACCGGCCTGGACGGCAGCGGCCGTCATTCTCGCCACCGACGCCATCGCCGGCATGACCCCCGCCGCTCATCTCTTCGCCGAGCGCACGCTAGCCGAGGCGGCTGAGTAGCGCCTGAGGCTGGGGCTCCTCAAACGTATATTTCTGGCGTCTCGCCCGATCGAGGATCGGCTTCTCGAGATAGCAGTACGAAACGGCAGCCGCAAGAAACGTCAGGCTGAGGACAATAATCGGCAGGTATGCATCTCGCCACTCGGCGATGAGTGGATTTCCACCGTGCACAGCTCTGTGGATCGTGAAGTTTATGAGCTGGTGGTACATGTATGCTGCATAGGAAACCAGGCCTACCCGGACCAGAATTGGGTTGGACAAAAAAGATCTCAGAGCGCCAGCGCCCGGAAGATACAGCCTCAGGATAATCAAGGCGTACATCATCGCCAAAGCCGAATACCGGAGCGTACTCACAAACAAACCATGCGTATGATAGGTCGTGGTTGCGAGCAAAGGCGCAGAGGCATAATTGAACATATCCGCCGCAACTAAAGCCGCGAGAAAAACGATGATGATGCCAATCGCCATTCGTAAGCGAGAGAGCACAGAGATCACATGCTCATTGCGCACCGCACACGCAATAAGCACACCCCACATCACCGTATCCATGCGCGCGGGTGAGAGAAGATAGCTCGCCTGCCAATCGATATTCTGCCAGAGGATCGTCCTGACGAAAGGCGCAGCAAATATTGCCAGTACTGCGATGACAACAATTTTCCCTCTTGAAAGGAGGAATACCAACGGTGGCAGGATGAGATAAAATTGCTCCTCCACGGCAAGCGACCAAGTCACCCCGAGGAAATTCCCAAAAACGCCTTCGGACACCATGTAAAAATTCTGGATGAACGTGGCGTAGGCCCACACAGGCAACTGGTTGTAGAGAAGACCGGAGATGAGCGGCGTTTTGTAGAACCAGTCCACAGCATAGAGCGCAATCAGAACCAGAATCATCACGTAGTAGACAGGAAATATCCGTCCGATTCTCCGTCGCCAGAATGTACGAAAATAGTTCGTGGACTCCTTGTTATCGAGAAGGATTCCGCCGATCAGAAAACCCGACAGGACAAAAAATAAATCCACGCCGCCGATCAAGAACGGCTGGATAGCGATGCGAAACTGATCGTAGGAAGACCCGGCCTCCGCCTGTATCGCACCAACAACCGTATGCAACAAAATTACCGACAGGCATGCGACCCCCCGCACGCCATCCAGATCCCTGCGGTGCTCCATCGTCCCCCCAACAAAGCAAGCCTATCTCGATTACTTAGCAGAAGTTGCTCCGGAAACCTTGAGGAAAAATCAGGGCGGCGACTGAGCTCTTCTGGCCTAGCCGAGGCGGCGGAGTAGCCTCAGGCTCTTCACGGCCTTCTCCTCCGCGAAAAGCTGAGACGCCAGCGCCATCTTGTAGATCTCGTATGGCGGGCGGCCGCCGTCCTTCGGGTCGGGAAAGACGTCGTGAATCGCGAGGATGCCGCCCGGCATGACGCGCGGCGCCCAGTGGCGGTAGTCGGTGAGCGCGGGTTCCATGCCGTGGCCACCATCGATGAAGACCATCGCCAGCGGCGTCGCCCAGCCCTTCGAGACGACTTCCGACGGCGCAACGAGCGGCACTACCGTGTCTTCGAGCTTCGCCATGCGCATGGTCCGGCGGAAGAGCGGGAAGGTGTTGAGGCGGTCCGTCTCGGCGTCGTAGAGGGCTTCGTCGTGATGCTCCCAGCCCTTCTGGTTTTCCTCGGACCCGTAATGATGGTCGAGCGCGTAGAGCACCGCGCCATTAAGCTGGCAGGCGGTGCCTATATAGACGGTGGACTTGCCGCAATAGGAGCCGATTTCCAGCACCGGGCCATGGCGGGACGCATCCAGCGCCGCCTCGTGGAGCGCCCTACCCTCCGCCGCATCCATGAAGCCCTTGACCGTCTCGATATCGATGGGAAGTTGCATTCCGAAGCCCCGTGCTGCCTTGCAGCCGTTTCCCTCGCATGTCCGGCCCGGAACGGCAAGCAGCCACCGGCCAAATCAACAAATGCGAAACCAATCATCCCGATAATAGCGGCTTTCCAGCCGCCGGGTGCCCGGCACGGAGCCCGAAATGAGCCACGCAGCGCCGGTCATCGAGACCGAGGATGAATATACGGCCATCGAGCGGGCCGTGCTTGAGACGCCGCGCGGCCGCTGGTTCCTCCAGGAATTCGGACAGCGCAACCGGGCCGCCGATACCGGCGAAGTCATTGGAGCCATAGAGCGGCTCTACGATCTTGCGCGGGAGACGCGGGCGGATGCGCGCTTCGGGTTCCTCTACCACGAGATGCAGGAGATGCGCCGCGCTCTGGGGGCCGCCTGCGAGACCATGGCAGCCATAAAGCCGGGCAGCCGGCGCAACGACCATGATACCGGCACGGAAGAACTCGCGGCCATCGCCGAAGCGGCCAACCGCGCGGCGGGCGACATCGCACATGCGGCCGGTCGGCTCCAGGAAATCAGCGAGGCGCTGCGCGGCAGCGGCGCCGACACCGATCTCTGCGACGAAATCGAAATGCACGCCAGCGGCATCTTCATGGCGTCCGCCTACCAGGAGATGACCGGCAAGCGGATCGGCGCGATCATCGATGCCCTTGGACAAATGGAAGCGCATATCACGCGCAGCATCGCCCTATGGGAAGAGGAAGCGGGACGGAGCTAGCCAGCCGAGAGAACACGGCTGAAGAGCGCCGCATCCACATTGCCTCCACTCAGGATAATCGCGACAGCGGCACCTCTCGCATCGTGTTTACCGGACAGCAGCGCGGCAAGCGCGACAGCACCACCCGGCTCCACGACAAGCTTCATTTCTTCAAATGCAAAACGCATGGCCGCCTCGACTTCGCCATCTGTGACGGAGAGGCCGCCCGCGAGGCGCGGGCCATTGATCGCGAAGGTAACTTCGCCCGGCAACGGCGCCATCAATGCGTCGCAAATGGAATGGCCCCCCGAAGGATTTTCAATCCGTGCGCCGCTCGCCAGCGATTGCGCGTGATCGTCGAATTGAGCCGGCTCGACGCAATACACTTTCGCATCCGGCAGCAGCGCGCCGATGGCAAGAGCGGTGCCCGCCGCAAGACCGCCGCCGCCAGCCGGCACCAGCACAGCGTCGAGCCCGACGCCCAGCCGCGATGCATCTTCCGCGATCTCAAGAGCCGCAGTCCCCTGCCCTGCGATAATATCCGGGTCGTCATAAGGCGGCACGATGATGGCGCCGCGCGCCGCCGCCAGACCCCGGCCTATCTCCTCGCGGTTCTCTTTCAGGCGATCATAAAAAACGATTTCCGCGCCGAAACCACGCGTCCGCGCGACCTTGAGCTGCGGCGCATCGGACGGCATGACGATACAGGCGGCGAGCCCGCGCAATGCGGCGGCAGCGGCAACGCCCTGCGCATGATTGCCGGACGACCATGCGACAATGCCGCCTGGCGCTTCAGCCGACGAGAGCTGAGACAAGCGGTTGCACGCGCCGCGGAATTTGAAAGAGCCGGTCCGCTGCAGCACCTCCGGCTTTACGAAAACGCGGCCGCCAGTCCGCGCGTTCAGCGCCGGAAACTCGAGAAGCGGCGTTCTGACCGCCACGCCGGCGATCCGCGCCGCCGCAGCGCGAACATCCGCCGCATCCGGCAGGTCCGTCTTCATCCCGCCAGCTCCAGATTGATGCAGCCAACGCTCCATTGCGCTGCGCCATTCACGACGCGGCATCCAAGCCGCGTGATCGATAGCGGCGCGATTTCGATACGTAGCGCCGTCGCAAGATCTATCCCGAGGGCATGGGCGATTGCCGCGCGCACGACATTGGCATGGGCGACCGAAACAATGGTGTGGCCGGCATAATGCGCGGTCAGCCGCTCAATGCCGTCAAACACGCGCGTCGCGACATCGACAAAGCTTTCACCTTCGGGGGGCAGAATTTCGGCGGGCTTTGCCCAGTCGAGCGTTCTGTTTGCGGCGAACACGTCATTGAAGCTGCGGCCTTGCCACAAACCGTAATTCTGGTCGTTGAAATCGCCTACCGGGATTGGATCGGCATCGGCCTTGAAGGCAAGCGCCGTTACCCGCGTGCGCGTAAGGGGAGAAGAAAGCCAGACCGCGACGGCGGGAAGGCGGCGCGCGATGGCCGCCGCAAGTGCAGGGTCTACCGGCTCGGGCGCCACATCGAGACGGCCGTAATAGCGGCTTTCCTGCCCCTGAACCGCGGCATGGCGGATCCATATCCATTCGGTGCGCGCGGGAGAACTGCTGTTCATAGCCAACCGCGATACTTGAAGAAAAGATAAGGCAGCACGGCGAACAGGACCATCAATCCAAGCGCCATGGGATATCCGTAGCTCCAGGCAAGCTCCGGCATGAATTCGAAGTTCATGCCGTAAATACTTGCGATCAATGTCGGCGGAAGGAAGACAACCGCGGCAACCGAGAAAATCTTGATGGTGCTGCTTTGCTCGTTGTTGATGAGCCCGAGCGTCGCGTCGAGCACGAAGCCGATATTATTGGCGAGAAAACTCGCATGATCGCTGAGCGCCGTGACATCGCGCGAGATTGTTTTGAACCCTCGTTCCGCCGACTTTGTCAGTTTTGCTTCGCTTGGCCTTGCTACAAAACCGACAAGCCGTCCGAAACTGACAAGGCTTTCACGCGCCTGCGACGTCAGCGCATGGTTACGGCCGATACGCGCGAGAATGGCGTTGTAATCCTTCTTGCCTCTGTGCTCTCTGGTGAAAATTTCGCGCGAGAGCGTTTCGATATCCACCTGCACGCGCTCCAGAATATCTGCGATGCGGTCGGTAATGGCATCAAGCAAACCTGCCAGTACGTCCTCTCCCGTCGCGCAAGGCATGTTGTGCCTGGACGCTTGCGCCGCGTAGACACGAAACGGCAGCGGCTCGGCATAGCGCAGCGTCAACAGGCGATGATGCGCCAGGACGAAGGAAACAGGAACGCTGAGAGGTTGCGGCATGTCCGATTGCGTAATCATCGTCGCGGTCATGTAAAACGCGTCCTCCTCCTGATAGAGGCGGCTCGATATTTCGATCTCCCGCATGTCCTCTTCTGTGGGTACGTCGAGGTTCAGGGCCCGGTCCACAAAGACCAGTTCCTCGTCGCTCGGATGAAGCAGGTCGATCCAGACCGCGGCATCGGGAATTGGCTCGCCGGCTGCAAGGGTGACGGGCTTGAGGGAATTATCGGCAGGGACGTAGGCGGTAATCATTCGAATCTGCTGCTTTCAGCTTCAGGTGGCGCGATGATGCCCACTTGAGGCCCCCGCGACAATCTGTTGCGGGGGCGTCAGGTCCTCTACCGGCGCGATTTACCGCGCGTTCCCGCCTGAAACTCGGCTATTAACCGACGCTTTGCTTGACATTCCGGCCGGAAAGGCTCATGTCACGGCTAATTGTTTTCGTGTGCGCGCCTTTGCGCTGCCTATCGGCACCGCCTGATCCCGAAACAATTCGACCCCTTCCCGATTCCAAGCGCGTTGGAACGCGGCAAGAACCCGCGTTAAGCGCCGGCCATGGTGGCCGGGCGCACGACGTTTGACTTGAAAGAACCTGATTAATATGACGACTGTAACTTTTGCGGATCTTGGCGTTGCCGAGCCGCTGTGCCGCGCCCTTGCTGCCAACAACTACACCAACCCGACGCCGATTCAGGCGCAAGCCATTCCCGCCCTGCTGGAAGGCCGCGACCTGCTGGGCCTCGCCCAGACCGGCACAGGCAAGACCGCCGCTTTCGCGCTGCCAATACTCCAGATACTTGCCGCCGCCAACGAGAAGCGCCAACCCAAGGAAGCCCGCGCGCTCATTCTCGCGCCGACGCGCGAACTCGCGGTTCAGATCAGCCAGAGCATTGAAAGCTATGGCAAGAATTTCAAGCTGCGCCACACGGTCATCTTCGGCGGCGTGAACCAGTTTCGCCAGGTAAAGGCGATGACGGCCGGCGTAGACATTGTGGTGGCGACACCGGGCCGCCTGCTCGACCTCATGAACCAGAAGCACGTCAATCTGAGCCGCACGTCCCTTCTCGTGCTCGACGAAGCTGACCGCATGCTGGACATGGGCTTCATCCGCGACGTGCGGAAGATCATTGCCGCGATGCCGCGTCAGCGCCAGTCGCTGCTCTTCTCGGCGACGATGCCTTCCAGCATCCAGCATCTTGCGGACGAGATCCTTCGCGAGCCCGTACGTGTCGAAGTGACGCCGGAAGTCGTGACGGTCGACAAGATCGACCAGCGGGTTCTCCATGTGGACGGCAAGCGCAAGCGCGAGCTTCTGGCGAAGCTGCTCGACAATTCGGAGCTTTCGCGCGTCATCGTCTTCACGCGCACCAAACATTGCGCCAACCGCGTGAGCGAACAGCTGGACAAGTCTGGCGTGCTCTCGGAAGCCATTCACGGCAACAAGTCGCAGGGCGCACGCCAGCGCGCGCTCGACATGTTCCGCAACGGCAAGGCACGCGTCCTTGTCGCGACAGACATCGCCGCGCGCGGCATCGACGTCTCGGACATCACGCATGTCATCAATTACGAGCTGCCGAACGAGCCGGAAAGCTATGTTCACCGCATCGGCCGTACGGCCCGCGCGGGCAAGAGCGGCATTGCCCTCTCCTTTTGCGATGCTTCCGAACGTTCGCACCTTCGCAGCATCGAGAAGCTGACGAAACGCCCGTTGACGGTTATGGACACCACGGAATGGCTCGGCGAGCAGGTAGCCGTTCCCGCCGGTGAACCCATGGCCAAACGTGCAGGCAATCGCAATGGCGGCGGCCCCCGCAACGGCAACAGCAATCGCCAGCCGGGCAAACCGCGCCGGTTTGGCGGCAAGCCCGGTGGTGGCGCCGGCAATCGCGGCCAGAAGCCCGGTCAAAAGGGTGGTCAGCAGAGTCGGCGTCAGTCGACCGCTTCCTGATTCTGTCCGATCGCGGGCAATCTCCGCTAGGCACGAAGACACGGCTCTGGTTTGCTCCAGAGCCGTTTTTCGTGCCGAGCGCCCATGACACTCCGCCCTCTTCTACTTCTTCTGTTTCTGGCTGGCCTGACCGCGACGGCCTGTACCACGCTGCCCGACCCGGGCGAGCGCAAGGCCCGCGCGGACAAGTTGGCGGCGGCACAAGGCATGGAGCCGTCAACGATCCCCGCCGGTGATTTCGACCTCTACAGCCTTATCCGCGCCGACCGGCCTTCCGGCCTGCTCATCGTCTATCTGGAAGGAGACGGCCTCGCATGGACGAGGCGGAACGAGCCTTCGCCGGACCCGACCCCTGTCTCACCCGTCGCGCTGCAGCTAGCCGTAAAAGACAATGGACCAGCCGTCGCCTACCTCGCCCGGCCGTGCCAATACACACAAGGCCAGGCACGGCGAAATTGCGGCAATGAGACCTGGACCAACGCTCGCTACAGCGAAGCGGTGGTGCAGTCCGTCGACGCGGCTCTGGACAAGCTGAAGGAGCGAACAGGCGCCGCACAGCTCGGTCTTGTCGGCTACTCCGGCGGCGGCACTGTCGCGGCACTATTGGCAGCACGACGCCATGACGTGGCGTGGCTCAAGACCGTCGCCTCGCCTCTCGACACGGCAGCATTCACCAGACATCACCAGGTCAGCGGGCTGAGCGGCTCGCTCAATCCGGCGGATGACGCCATCCGCCTCGCGGCCATCCCGCAAATACACTATGTGGGCGAAGAGGATGACATCGTTCCCGAAGCGATCAATCGTGCCTTCATGGCCCGTCTGGCCGACCGGCGCTGCGCAACGCTGCATGTCATGCCGGGCCTCGGCCATCGCGATGGCTGGGACGAGGCGTGGCAGGGGGTCCACTCCACGCGTCCCGCTTGCCGAAAATAGACACTGATCCCCGGGGGAAATTTGGTGGGCGCACCAGGACTCGAACCTGGGACCCGCTGATTAAGAGTCAGCTGCTCTACCAACTGAGCTATGCGCCCGCCGAGCCGCCTGAGCGGCTGGTGGGAGGCCACCATCCCGGCCACCGAATATGTGGGGGAGCGGTGCTAATAGCAAAGGAACGGTGGCCTGTCCAGCGACACGCGCTCGAGGCAAAAAACACCTGCAAAAGCGCGTTTCTGATGCTCGGAGAGCCTCACCAGAAGGCGCTGGGGCCCCTGGAAATTTCCAGATTCCTGTGGATATAGACGCTCATCAAAAGCCCGAAGGCGAACATCAGCGACAGCATCGACGTGCCGCCATAAGAGACGAGCGGGAGCGGCACGCCCACAACCGGCAGAAGCCCCATCACCATCGCCGTATTGATGAAAACATAGAAGAAAAACATCATCGAAATGCCGATCGCGAGAAGGCGGCCGAACTGGTTGCGGCACTGGAGCGCGACATTGAAGGAGAACATCAGCACGATGAAATAAAGAGTGAGGAGCGCCAGCCCGCCCACCAGGCCGAGCTCCTCGCCCAGCATCGTGAAAATGAAGTCGGTATGCTTTTCCGGCAGGAAATTCAGCTGGCTCTGCGTGCCTTCCATAAATCCCTTGCCGAAAATGCCGCCCGAGCCGAGAGCGATCTTCGATTGCAGGATGTGGTAGCCGGTGCCGAGCGGATCGCTTTCGGGGTCGAGAAACGTGAAGACGCGATTGCGCTGATAGTCGTGCAGCCGGCTCCAGATGACGGGGATCGCTGCCAGGACACCCGCGCCGGCAAAAATGAAATACCGCCAGCGCAGCCCCGCAGAGAAGAAGATAATGGCTCCGGCGGCGACCAAAAGGATAGCTGTTCCCAGGTCGGGCTGCAGAACGACAAGCGCAACGGGAGCTCCGACCAGAGCCAGCGGGATCAAGAGATTTCTGATACGCGAAACCTCATCTAGCGTCAGCCCGTGAAAATAACGCGCCAGCACCAGCACCAGCGTCACCTTCATGATCTCCGAAGGCTGCAGCTGAATGATGCCGAGATCGAGCCAGCGCTGCGCGCCCATGCCCGTAAAGCCCATGATTTCAACCGCGATCAGCAGAGCCAGCGACATTCCGTAAAGCGGATAGGCCAGCCTCATCCAAAGCCGCAAATCGATCATTGCGACGACGATCATGATGCAGGCGCCCGCGGCGAAACGCGCCGCCTGACGCAAGGCCCAGGGCGTGAAGCTGCCATCGGCCACCGAATAAAGCATCGCAAAGCCGATCGACGCGATCAGCGCGAGAAGAAGCAGGAAGCCCCAGTTGAATTCGACCAGCTTTTCGCTGAGCCGCAACTCTTGCCCTGTCAGGCGGCGCAAATCCAGCATCAGCCTGCCCTCGCCGTCTTGGCGCCCGTCGGCGGGACCGTCGCTTGCGGACGCACCGGATTGCGGATCAAAACCTCGTGCATGATATCGCGCGCCACCGGCGCCGCGGCGCCCGAGCCGGATCCGCCATGCTCGATTACGACCGACATTGCATATCGCGGTGCATGAACCGGAGCGAAGCAGACGAAGAGCGCATGGTCGCGCTGGCGCCACTCTATGTCTTCATTTTTCAGAACGCCACTCAGGCGCTCGGCACGACTGATGCGTCTCACCTGCGCGGTGCCCGTCTTGCCGGCAAGCTCCATCCCGGGATCGGAAATACGCGAACGATAGGCCGTCCCGCCGATTTCGTTTGAAACGGCGTTCATCCCGCCCTGAGCGACCTCAATTGCCCGCTCGCTTACGCCAATACGTTCCGGCTGCGGTATCGGCAGCAATTCGCCGCCAATGGCGCGCGTCAAGCGGGGCGTCACCGCAAAGCCGCCATTGGCGATGCGGGCCGTCATCACGGCCAACTGCAGCGGGGTCGCGAGCAAGTACCCCTGGCCAATGCCCGCGATAACGGTCTCACCCGGATGCCAGGGTTCGCCTCTCGCAGCGCGCTTCCATTGCGGTGTCGGCACCAGTCCCGGCTTCTCGCCCGGCACCTCGAAATCGTAGACCGATCCAAGGCCGAAACGCCGGGACATATCCGCAATCGCTTCGATGCCAATGCGCTTTGCCGTGTCGTAGAAATAGACGTCGCAGGAATGCTTGATTGCATCGTGCATGTTCATGGCGCCATGCCCGCCCTTCTTCCAGCAATGGAAGTCGTGGCTCCCCAGCGAATAATGACCGGGGCAGACAATGCGATGATTGGGATCGATACCGGCTTCCACCGCCGCCATGGCGACGACCATTTTGAAAGTGGAACCTGGCGGATACATCCCGGCCAGTGCCTTGTTGATCAGTGGTTTATAAGGATTCTCGACCAGCGAGGCCCATTGCTGGGTGCTGAGGCCCATGTTGAACTGGTTTGGATCGTACGCGGGCGCCGACACGAACGAGATAACGTCGCCGGTGTGAATATCGAGCACAACGGAACTCGCGGATTCGCCTTTCAGGCGGTTCCAGGCGAATTTCTGTACGTCCATGTCGAGCGTAAGCACAACCTCGCCACCCGGTTTCCCCGGATCCTTGGAGAGTTCGCGGATGACGCGGCCATAAGCATTGACCTCAACATGGCTCGACCCCGCGACGCCACGCAACTCCTTGTCATATGTCTTTTCGATGCCTTCCTTGCCGATACGAAAGCCCGGCAACTTCAGGAGCGGCTGGTCGCCCTGCGCTTGCTGAAGATCTTTTTCGGAAACGGCAGCGACATAGCCGAGGATATGCGCAAGCTCCTCTCCATAAGGGTAATCTCTCGTCTCACCCACATCCGGCTGAATACCGGCCAGATCAGGCTCGTTGATATTCACTTGCGCAAATTCGCGCCAGGTCAGGCCCTCGGCAACCGTCACCGGCATGAAACGCGGCGAGCGCTGAATGTCGCGCAGAATACGCTTCCGTGTGAATTCATTGATTTCGATAATGCGAGACAGGCGGTCGAGCGTTGCCTCAACATCCGGCGTCTGCTCCGAAATCAGCATCGCGCGGTAGTTTTGCCGGTTCGACGCAAGGATACGGCCGAAACGGTCAACGACATTGCCGCGGAGCGGAGCAAGAAGCCGCATCGCCACACGATTTTCTTCCGCCAGCATTCTGTACTGATCGGTCTTCAGCACTTGCAGATAATACATACGGCCGGCCAGCGCGACAAAGGCCGCGCCCTGCGCAGCGGCAAGAAGCGCCGCCCGCCGGGTGAACGTCTGATAGCGGCTGCTGTCCCGTCCACTTATCTGCATGTCGCGCTTCCCATCGTCCTGCCCTCAGTTACCCAGCAAGACGCGCGCCTGAATGCGCCCAAAAAGCATAGCAAAGATCGGAAATACTGCCACTGTAACCGCCATGTGCCGGCTGACTGGGCCAAGTGGAACAAACATGCCATGGGAAATGGAAACCACGCCCCAGGCCAGCGCCCCCGCGAAGGCGGCGGCGACAAGAAAACCGATCCAGAAAACCGAGAACGGCGCATTCATGACCAGCATGCGCTGAGAGATGACGACGGCATAGGTGACGACATAGACGAAAGCCCATAAGCCGATCGCCCCGCCCGACAGCAGGTCGAAGATGAGTCCCACGGTGAACACTGCGAGCGGCGGAAACATTTCCGGCCGTACGATGGCCCAGTAGTAGATCGCCATTAACGGGAACGCGGGCGTAAGCGGTGAACCGACGATGCGGCCCAACGGAACGAAGGACAGAAGCACGCAAGCCAATCCCATCGCGAACGGCATCACCGTCATGACGATGCGCCCGGCGCGCGCCGCTGGCGTGGGTGAATAAGGTTCGAGGCGGGGCATGCGTTTACTGTGCTCCCGCTTGCGGCGATGGCGCTGTTCCTGCCGCGCCGGGACCCGGCAAAGTCACCGGCTCCGGCGGCGGAGCAGACGTCACCGGCGGTCCTTTGAGGACTTCCGGCGGATCCTGCCGCTTTACTTGGGCGGGGAATTCATATTGCAGCACACGGACGAAATCGAGCCGCCCGCGATCGCTGAAAGTCTGGACACGCAAACTACCGTCGCTCGTCTGGATCACGAGACCGACCGGCAGGCCAGCCGGAATGAGGCCGCCATCGCCCGAAGTGACGACACGATCGCCCGGCGACACCGCGCTCTGCGCGGCAAGATACTCAAGTCGCGGCCAAGCGGTGTTGTCGCCGGAGAGAACCGCATTGTAATGCGCCGGCTCAATGACCACCGGCACGCGGCTGTTGAGGTCCGTGAGGAGGAGAACACGGCTGGCACGCGGGCCCGTCGAGACAATTCGCCCGACAAGACCGTCCGTGTCGATAACGGCCTGGCCGCTTTCCGCGCCTTTGTCCGCGCCGACATTTACCAGCACCGTATCGACAAAGGGGCCACCGGAATCGCTGACGACGCGTCCGCTGATGTAATTGATCGAAGGATCCACCTGCACGTTGAGCAGTGCCTCGTAGCGCGCGACCTTGGATTGCAGCTTCAGCGCCTCTTCCTTCCAGGCGAGAAGGCGGGCGTTCTCGGCCCGCAACCGCTCGTTCTCATCGAAGACATAGGCATACTCGTCTGTCCGCTCGATGATACGGCGCGTTGCCGCAACGGGTCGCGAAGCAACCTCCAGAAGCGGCGCCGCAAGGTCGGTCACCACCTGTCGCGCCCTGTCAAACACATAGGTTTCCGCGCGGCCGAGCAGCAGCAAAGCCGCCGCCAGCGTCAGCATGAAGACAAGCGATATCCTGTGCGAGAACTCACGAAATGGCAGCGCTGTGCGGTTCGAGTCCATTACGACTTACTGTTCTCTCGTCACGGTCGGACGCCCGCTCCTGTCAGACGCTCCCTTCCGGAAGCCCGGTATTCTAATATACCGAGGACAACACGTGCTTCATGGTTCTGATGTGTTCAAGCGCCTTGCCCGTGCCGAGCGCCACGCAGGACAAGGGATCATCTGCAATGCTGACGGGAAGCCCGGTCTCATCGCGCAGCACCTGATCGAGGTTCGCAAGCAGCGCGCCGCCGCCGGTGAGAACAATGCCTTTGTCCACGATATCCGCCGCGAGTTCCGGCGGCGTCGCTTCGAGAGCAACCTTGACGGCCTCCACGATCGCACCCACGGGCTCGGCAAGACTTTCCGCAATCTGCCTCTGGCCGATTGCAATTTCCTTGGGCACCCCATTCATCAGGTCACGCCCTTTTATTTCGATCGTCATGCCGTCGCCATCCGAAGGAATGGCTGCGGAGCCGACTTCCTTTTTGATGCGCTCGGCACTGGCCTCGCCGACGAGAAGATTATGGTGACGGCGGATATAGGCGATGATCGCCTCATCCATCTTGTCACCTCCGACGCGCACCGAACGCGCATAGACGATGCCCCCAAGCGACAGCACCGCGACTTCCGTCGTGCCGCCGCCGATGTCGACCACCATCGAGCCGGTCGGTTCCGTCACAGGCAGTCCGGCGCCGATCGCGGCAGCCATCGGCTCCTCAATCAGATAGACGCGGCGGGCACCGGCGGAAAGTGCCGATTCCTGAATCGCTCGCCGCTCAACCGCCGTCGAGCCGGACGGAACGCAGACGATGATTTGCGGGTTGGCAAATGAGCGGCGGTTGTGAACCTTGCGGATGAAATGCTTGATCATTTCTTCCGCGATTTCGAAATCGGCAATCACGCCGTCGCGCATCGGGCGGATCGCCTGGATGTTGCCCGGCGTGCGGCCGAGCATCATCTTGGCCTCCTCGCCGACGGCAAGTACCTGCTTCTTTCCGCCCTTTTCAATGATTGCGACAACCGAGGGCTCGTTGAGCACGATTCCGCGTCCCTTGACGTAGACAAGGGTGTTCGCGGTCCCGAGATCGATTGCCATATCGGCCGAGAACATGCCGAGCAGACCGGAAAGCATGCGAGTTTCAATCCTCTGACAGAATGTCGCCAGGCACGCCATGCACCGCAGCAACGGTTAAGAATGCACCACTCAAAGTGGCTATTTTGTTAAAACGCGCCCGGAACGGCCACGAAATGCGAAGTAGCTGACGAATGCGGCAGGCCGGCAGCTCCGCCAATTTCCCCGTGTGAATTACCTACCGGCCGGACCGCGCCGGGCAATCGCCCGTCGCAAGACTCACTGCCGGAATTTCTGATTCTCAGCATACGAACAAGCTGCGACGAAAGTGAGGCGAATTCGGAAGCGCGTGGCAGGTGCCGCGCATTTGCGCGCTCTCCAGTCAGCTCGCTTGCAATCATCCCCGGCCCTCATCGCCTTCCGCCAGCCTCGCCGGCAAAACCCCGAGCCGGAATCCCGAATCTCCCACGCAGCACTGACGGTAGCGGCCTGGGAATTAAGAGCGCGTTAAGGCTAACGGAACCCGCATCGGCACAAGTTTTTACGCTGAAACATTGCGCAAAAGCAATGGCCGGAAGCGAATTTCGACGGATTTTCAATGGTTTGAGCGAATGCGGGGTGGAAGCTCCCTGACCTCGTGGTCGCGTCCCTCAAGCCGCGCCCGGTGACGTTTAACTGCATCCACCACGAACTCCATAACGGCGCGGACATGGGCAAGCTGCGCGAGATCGTTGCGCGCCATCAGCCACATTTCCAGCGAACCGATATCGTCCGGGCCGAACACCCGTTCGAGATCAGCATCCGCATCGCCGAGAATGCAGGGCAGCGCCGCAAGACCGAGCCCCTGACGTGCCGCTTCCGCCCGCGCCAGGACACTCGACGAACGAAGCGCCACCCTCGCCGATTTCTCCGCACGCGAAAACCACCAGACAGGACCAAGAGGTGTTTCCGATTTCGGAAAGCCGATCAGGTCGTGGCCTGCGATAGCTGCCATGCCGGATGGACGGCCGTGTTTGTCGAGATAGGTGGGAGTCGCGTAGAGACCGTAGGCCATGTCGCCGACCTTGCGCATCAGCATGTCGCCCTGGGTCGGGCGCGCGAGACGGAGAGCGACGTCTACATCCTTGAGAGGATTGCCGATTCTCGGCGCCGGGCCGACGGAGGCGAGGCGCGGATCGGTGAGTATTTCGAGCTCGAGGCCTGGATGATCGCGACGGAAAGCGGCGAGTTCGGGGGCGAGAAGGGAAGAGGCAACAACCTCCCCCGCCGCCAGCCGCACGGTGCCCTCGGCCCCCTCCCCGGCGGCCGCAAAATCGCGCGGAAGCGCAGAAAGCCGCCGATCTACGGGCTCCAGAGCCTCGACCAGCTTCTCTCCGGCAGCGGTCAAACGGTAGCCGGTGCGCTCGCGTTCGAAGAGGCGGGCACCCAGATCGTCCTCAAGGGAGGCCACGCGACGCAAGACGGTGGTCGTGTTGACGCCAAGCTGTTGCCCGGCGCCGGAAAGACTGCCCGCTGCCGCTACGGCAAGGAAGAATCTCAGGTCATTCCAGTTCATGAAAGCGAGGCTAGCGGCTCTCCGGACGGATTGGAATGCGGAAAAGCAAAAGTCACTTTGCGAAAACGCGAGGCGACTGTCACGTTACTGCAATAAAACCGTCACATAAGCCCCGTAGCCGCCCAGCAGCAAAAGCGCCTCCACCCGCCCGATCCGCGACCCGGTCCAGGCGAAAACCAGAAACAGGAGCGACGCGGCACCCATGACCCAGATGTCGAAGCCGGCGATGTCGGCCGGCACCGGAACCGGCTTCACCACGGCGACCATGCCGGCGATACCGAGCACGTTGAAGATGTTGGAGCCGACGACATTGCCGATGGCGATGTCCGACTGACGGCGGAAGGCGGCGAGCACCGAGGTCGCCACCTCCGGCAAGGAGGTGCCGACGGCAACGAGGGTGAGGCCGATGACCGAATCGGAGACGCCGTGCCTGGTCGCGATCTCGACGGCCGCATCCACGAGCAGCGAGGCGCCGGTGACAAGCGCGACGAGCCCGCCCAGCGCCATGACGATCTCAACGAGCAGAGAGGTTTTGGGTCCCGTCGAGGTCAGGAACTCCGCCTCGCCGGCATGAAGCTTCGCGGTGCCATCCTGGAGCCTGCGGTCGGCGCGGTAGGTATAGATGAGATAGACAGAGAGAAGCGCGAGGAAGCCCAATCCGACTTCGCGCGACAGCACGCCATAAAGGCAGGCGCCCATCATGATGGCGGCAGCCCCGAGCATCATGCTGCCATCCCGCTTCAACGCACCGCGATCCACCGTCATCGGAAAGATGAGACCGGCAATGCCGAGAATGAGGAGGATGTTGGCAATGTTGGAGCCGACGACATTGCCGACCGCGATGCCCGGATAGCCCTGAAAGGCGCCTTCAAGGCTGGCGACAAGCTCCGGCGCGGACGTGCCGAAGCCGACAAGCGTGAGCCCGATGAGAAAAGGCGAAACCCCGAGCCGGGTCGCGAGCGACGCTGCGCCCTTGACCAGAAACTCCGCCCCACCGAGAAGCAGCACAAGGCCGACGACGAGAAAGAGATAGGTCAATTCTTGCTCCCTGAACCGGCGCCCCGACACGGGCAAGCCAACATGGCGCAAGAGATAGCCCCCGCGCAACGGGACTGCGAGAGGCTGGAAGCCGGAAAGGGAAATTTATTTTGTCCCGGAGACGGGTCTGACGGTTACACCCCACCCTCGATATGCCTCAAAGGCTGAAGCACGATATCGGCAATTGCTGCTTCTCCGACCTTGAACGCAATCTGGTATTCCGGATCGTCGACCATGCTCTTGAACGCGGCTCGACGCGGATATTGAACCAGCACGGCGGCATCCCAACCCTGCGCCTGCCCCGTCGTGAGCACCGGCAGGCCATCGCCGCCGAACAGGATTTTCGCACCAAATCGAGCGAGAATCGGCTTGGCCATTTGCAGGTATTCCAAATATCTCTCCCGCCCGCCATCCGGCGCGAACCGCAGGAGGTTCAACATGACGACGGCTGAATCATCGTCTTCGGCCAGAAAGGCCTCGAAGGCGGCAGGTGAAAACGAAACCATTGGTCATTCCTTTGACATGGCACCGGTAAGGGCACCCGCCGATTGGTAGCGTTTCGGCGTGTCAGAAATTGTCAGCATGGAACGCCAGTCGCGATCCTGCTGCCGCCACTGCGTCACGATCGATTGACGTCTCCCGGGGTAGCGTTCCTCCAAAATCGTTTTCACACGCAAACGATCGATGCGGAAATGACGGAAGGCATGTCTGCGTTCGCACCAGGCCGCCAGCACACGGACATCGTCGAAATAGACGATGGTGATCGGCCAGATGACACGATCCGACAACGAGCCTTGCGCGTCTTCATAGCTGATCGCAACTTTCCGTTGCCGGCGGATCGCATCCCGCAACAATGCGGCCTGCGGAGGGACCGCAGGCTCAGACGTCGAGGCCGCCGTTACGACAGCAGGTAATTGGGCGCTCATTGAGCCGTTATTTTTCGCGGAAAATATTTTTGCCAGGGCGCTTTCGCTGCATCGTGCCAGAGCAGGATCGGCTCGCTGCCGCACCCAGCCCAGACCGAGAGTCAACGCGTCGAGTTCATCGGGCGAAAATGCGAGATCCGGAAGAAAAAAGCCTTCTTTCAAAGAATAGCCGACACCCGCCTGGCCTTCGATAGGCGCCCCTAGCGAACGCAATGTGTCGATGTCGCGGTATATACTCCGCGGCGAGACACCAAGTTCGCGCGCGAGATCGGGGGCTGTAACAGGCATCCTGCGTGCGCGTAACACGCCGAGCAGCTCGAATAGCCGACTTGTTCTCGACATGTACGGAACCTCCTCGACAAATGCTTTGGGTCAGGCAACCGGGATCGCATCGGACATGAGCGAATGTCCGCTTTTGCGAGCATGCCATACTTCAGTCGAACGAGATTTATTTTGTCCCGGAGACGGGTCGGACGGCATCCGCCGCCTGCTTCGCGACCTTGCGTGCCTCGTCGGTATCTCCGGCGCGGGCAAGCGCGACGCCCATGCGGCGGCGCTCGAAGGATTCCGGCTTGCCGAAAAGCCGGATGTCGGTGCCGGGCAGCGCGAGCGCCGCCTCGACGCCCTCGAAGGCGATGCCCTTTTCTTCGAGCCCGCCATAAATGACGGCGCTGGCACCGGGCGAAATCATGTCCACGGTGACGGGAAGGCCGAGAATGGCGCGCGCATGAAGCGCGAACTCGCTCTGATATTGCGTGATAAGCGTGACGAGGCCGGTGTCGTGCGGACGCGGGCTCACTTCGGAAAACCAGACCATGTCGCCCTTCACGAAAAGCTCGACGCCGAAAATCCCGCGTCCGCCCAGCGCCGCCGTAACCTTCGCCGCGATGTCGCGCGAGGCGGCGAGCGCCTTGTCGCTCATTTTCTGCGGCTGCCAGCTTTCGACATAATCGCCCTTGACCTGACGATGGCCGACCGGGGCGCAGAACTGCGTTTCGATCTCGCCGCCCTGCCCGCGCGCACGAACCGTGAGCTGCGTGATCTCGTAATCGAAGTCGATCAGCCCCTCGACGATGACGCGCGGGCTCTCGACGCGGCCGCCTGCCATCGCATAATCCCAGGCGGGCTGAACATCGTCCGGCCCGCGAAGCAGGCTCTGCCCCTTGCCGGAAGACGACATCACCGGCTTGACGAAGCAGGGAAATCCGATACCCGCCGCTATTGCATCCTTCAGCTCCTGCGCGGTGGAGGCGAAGGCATAGGGCGAGACGGGAAGCCCGAGTTCCTCCGCCGCGAGACGGCGAATGCCCTCGCGGTTCATGGTGAGCTGGGCGGCGCGCGCGGTCGGAATCACTTCGGCGAGACCGTCCGCTTCGATGCGCGCCAGTTCATCCGTCGCTATTGCCTCGATTTCCGGCACGATGAGATGCGGACGCTCCTTTTCGACAAGCGCGCGAAGCGCCCCGGCATCCGTCATGGCGATGACATGGCTGCGATGCGCGACCTGCTGCGCGGGCGCGTTCTCGTAGCGATCGACGGCGATCACCTCGGCGCCGAGCCGCTGAAGCTCGATCGCGACTTCCTTGCCGAGCTCGCCCGAGCCGAGAAGCATGACGCGGAACGCGGAAGGAGAAAGCGGTGTGCCGATGCGCATGGAGCCTCCGGAGGTTGGACGGAGGGGGTTTAGCACATCGGGTGGCATGCCGGAACGGAAGCCGGAACGGCCTCAGCGATGAAAAGTCACGGTTTCGGCAACCGGCGCCTTGCCAAGCGGAAAAATGTTCACCGGATTGTCCGGTTCGGGATAGCCGAACGAGATGCCGAACAGCATCCTGAGCGAAGGATCGATACCGAGAACGTCGCGCACGGTACCGGCAAAGAGGCTGAGCAGCGTCTGCGGCACCCCGGCGAGCCCATGCGCCGCCAGCGAAAGCAGGAAGGTCTGGCCATACATGCCGACATCTCCCGCCACACGCACCGGCTCGTAGACCGGCGCCATGAAAAGCAGGCAGACATGCGGCGCACCGAAGAACTCCAGGTTGCGCAGGATGGCGAAGCGGCGTTGTTCGGCTGCATCGCGCGAGATGCCGGCCGCCTCAAAATAAGCGGCCCCCTGCGCCTGCTGGCGCTCCCTGTAGACGCCGTAAAGATCGTCGTAGCTGAACGGAAAGTCGGGGGTCATCCGCTCTTCTGCCGCCGCTTCGAGCAGCGCCTTGCTGAGCCTGTCCCGCGCCGCGCCGGACGCGATGTGAACGACCCAGGGCTGCACGTTGGAATTCGACGGCGCGTGGCGGGCATCCTCGGCCACGGACTGGAGCAAGGCTTCGGGCACGGGATCGGCAAGGAAACTGCGCGCCGATTTGCGGACGCGAACCACATCATGAAACGGCATCGCTTCCTGCATCTTGCCCGCCTCCCCTTTCAGCTTCATCATCGAGAACAACGCCACCCTCCGATGGCTCGAAAATATATCTAGCGCACTAGATATAAGCGTGCAAGAGAATAACCGATGCCCAAATCCGCCGGCCGAACGCTTCCCGATGTGGGCAAGCAGCTTTCCTTCGCTCTTTACGGCGCCGCCAATCGCCTTGTCCGGATGCACAAGCCGTTTCTCGACCCGTTGGGACTGACCTTCCCCCAATACCTCGTGATGCTTGAGCTTCTCGGTTCCGGCCCACGCTCTGTCGGCGAGTTGGGAACGAAACTTGGCATGGATACAGGGACGATCACGCCGCTGGTGAAGCGTCTGGAACAGGGTGGCTTCGTTTCCCGCCGCCGCGACGCCAAGGACGAACGGCGGGTACTCGTCGACCTCACAGCTTCGGGCGAAGCCATGCGCGAGCGAATCCGGGTGGTGCCGGACCGGATCAAGACCGCCTGCCAGATCCCCGACGACAGGGCCGATGAGCTGCGCGACGTGTTGAACGGCATCGGCCGGTCGGACGAGGACTGAGGCGCGGCGGCTCTGTGACGGCGGGCTTGCCACCCGCCTCTCCCTCTGATAACAGTTGAACAGTTGTTCAATTGAAAGCTTACCGCATGGCTTCCACCGCCGGTCTGAAAAAACATGCCCCCTTCCCCGTCCCGTCGCTGCGCGATGACAAGACGATCGAGCTGGCCGACATGTTCAAGATGCTGGGCGACCCGAGCCGGCTGCGCATCGTGATCGCGACGCTGGAGGGGCCGCGCTCGGTGGGCGAGATCGCGGAGGCGCTTGGCCTGTCGCTGTCGCTGGTGAGCCACCATCTGCGGCTGCTGCGCGCGGCGCGGCTGGTGACGGCGGACCGGCGCGGCAAGCAGATTTTCTACATGATCCACGATCAACATGTGGCGCATGTCATCGCCGACATGATCGCGCATGTGAATGAGGACGCGGAATGAGCGCGCATCAGCATAGCCACGATCATCACGACCATTCGCATCACGGACACGCGCACGGCATGGGCAATGAGCGGCGGGTGATGCTGGCCATGTGGCTGACCGGCGGCTTCATGATCGTCGAGGCGGTGGGCGGGGTCATTTCCGGCTCGCTGGCGCTGATCGCCGATGCGGGCCATATGCTGACCGACACGGGCGCACTGATGCTGGCCTGGATGGCGACACGCTTTGCCCGGCGGCCGGCGGATGTCGCCCGCTCCTATGGCTATGCCCGCGCGGAAATTCTCGCGGCCTTTGCAAACGGCATCGTGATGATCGGCGTCGTTCTCTGGATCTGCTTCGAGGCGGTGGGCCGCATCATGACGCCCGCCCCCATTCTCGGCGGACCGATGCTCGCCATCGCGGCGGCGGGACTTGCCGTCAACATCGTCGCCTTCAAGCTGCTGCATGGCGGCGAGAGCAATCTCAACATGCGGGGCGCGGCGCTGCATGTCGTCGGCGACATGCTCGGCTCCGTCGCTGCCATTGTTGCTGCCATCGTGATCCTTTTCACCGGCTACACGATTGCCGATCCGATCCTCTCCGTACTTGTGGCGCTGCTCATTCTCCGCAGCGCCATCGCCATCACGAAGGAGAGCGCACATATCCTGATGGAAGGAACGCCCGCGGGCACCGACGGGAAGAAGATCGCCGACGACCTGATGGAAAATGTCGAGGGCCTCGCGGATGTGCACCATGTCCATGCCTGGTCGCTCGGCTCCAACCGCGCGGTGGCGACGCTGCACGCGCAGTTGAAGCCGGAAACGAACGCGGGAACGGCGCTCGACGCCATCAAGGCGCGGCTCGCGGGCAAGTTCGGCATCGGCCATGCGACAGTGCAGATCGAGCCGGAGGAGTGCCCGGACCACAAGGACGCGCCTCACAAGCATTGAAATCCGCGATGTCATGAACCGTCATGAAACCGGATAAATATCCCGCGCCTTCGATGCTGCAATGCGGTATGCTCGGCCCCTGTTCGCAGAGGGGCCGCGATGACTTATTCCATCGATCACTGGGGCGACTATCGAAACGATGACGACGAAATGACCGAACCAGGCTGGCTGTCGCGCCTCGGCGAACTGCGCATCTTCGCGGAACTCGGAACGCTGGTGCCGGCCCTTCCGGCGCTGCTGGCGGCGCCGCGCGGCGACGGGCACGCCGTGCTCGTGCTGCCCGGCGTGCTGACCGGCGACGAGAGCACCTTCATCATCCGCCGCTATCTCGACGAACTCGGCTATGTGACGCATCCCTGGAAGCAGGGCCACAATTGGGGGCCGAGCCGGGAGCTGCATGAGCGGCTGCGGGCCCGGCTGCAGGAACTGGCCGCGCGCTACGAACGGCGCATCAGCATTGTCGGCTGGAGCCTTGGCGGCATTTTCGCGCGCGAACTGGCGCGGGAATTTCCCGCGCTTGTGCGCCAGGTGGTGACGCTTGGCAGCCCCTTCGGCTCGGACTACAGCATCGACGGCAACCGCAGGCCCGACGCCGCCGCGCGCCGCCGCATTCCCCCGCCCGTGCCCTGCACCTCGATCTATTCGCGGAGCGACGGCATCGTCTCATGGGAAGCCTGCCGCGAAATGGATGCTCCGGAGACGGAGAATATAGAAGTCTCGGCCACCCATATCGGCATGGGCTTCAACCCGCTGGTTCTCTGGGCCATCGCCGACCGGCTGGCACAGCCCGAAGGCGAATGGTCGCCCTTCGACCGGACGGGATTTCACAGCGTTTTTTACGGGTAGTTCGGCCTCAGCCGAAAGGCCGCCGCCATCTCTCCTGCCGCCGTCATTGCGAGGAGCGCAGCGACGAAGCAATCCAGAGCGGCAGGCTCGGAGATCGACGCCCTGGATTGCTTCGCTTCGCTCGCAATGACGAAGTGAGTTAGTCTTGGCGAGCAAAAGGCCAAGGGAGGCACTCATGAGCCTGACAGAACAAGAAAAACAGCTCATCGAAAAATCCATCGAGCGTGTGGCGGATGTCGCGGGCGATCCGGCTTCGCATGTCTATGCGCGGCTCTTTGCGCAGCAGCCGGAGATGGAGGCGATGTTCGTTCTCGATACGGACGGGAATGTGCGCGGGCATATGCTGTCGGAGGCGCTGGACTGCGTGTTCGATTTTCTGGGGCCCCGCGCCTATGCGCCGGTGCTGATCCAGAGCGAGCTGACCAATCACAGCAATCTCGGCGTGCCGCCCGCCGTCTTCGCGACATTCTTTCGCGTGGTGATGGAGACGTTTCGCGAGCTGCTGGGCGCCGAGTGGACGGCGGAGACGGACGCGGCATGGGCGAAACTTCTCGGCGAGTTCGACACGACGATTGCCGAGCATGCGGAGAGGAGCGGGCTTGCGTTGGTGTGAGAGGGGAGATGCTTCTCGTCCACCAAATATAAAGCTGTCATCCCGGCGAAAGCCGGGACCCACTCGCCAATCAACTTGCCGCAACATTTGTTTGTCTTGCGGTTGTTACCGCAACTGATCGGCTTTCACCAACCTCTGCTGAGGGAACCAATGGGTCCCGGCTTTCGCCGGGATGACATTTCTTTTTTATTCTCTTTCTCATTCTTCCCCCCTCACATCCGAACGCCCGCAATCTTCGCCGCCGCTTCAAAACCGATACGCGGGCTCGAAAGGAGCGGCGCGCGCAGGGCGCCGGCGAGCGCGGCGGCGGGGGCCATCGAGGCTTGCGCGAGGACGAGAAGGTCGACCTCTTTCGATGCGTCCGACAGGCGCGCGGCGATCCCTTCGTAGTAATCGTCGAGGCGGCCTTCGCGGAAGGCTGGCCAGACATCGTCGAACAGGAACTCCCGTATCTCGCAATCGCGCCCTGCCCGCGCGGCGGAACTGGCAATGAGTTCGCGCGTCGGCGCGAGCGTGGGCGAGAGTGCGGCGCAGATGCCGATACGCGCGGCGGCGCGCACCGCGCGATCCGCCATCGGCCGGTCGATCCGCATCACCGGCACATCCGCCTCGCGAGCGGCTTCTTCCGCCGCTTCGCCGAGCGTCGAACAGGTGCAGACGACGACGCGGGCGCCGCCCTGCGCCAGCGCGAGCAAGGCCTCCTGCGTCTTCAGCGAAATCGCCGGTGTGAGGCCGCCCGCTTTCTCCGCCGCGATCAACAGGTCTTCGCGCACCGCATGGGTGAGCGCGAGGCCCGGCGCAAGTTCGTCGCGCAGCGCATTGAAGGTTTCGATATGGATCGCGGCGGTGTGCAGAAAGGCAATCGCCGCGCCGTGATGCCTTAATGATGGAGGCATGGCCCTCTCCTCAAAGAAAAAGGCCCCCCGCGATCTTCGCGGAGGGCCCCATGTAAGTCGGGCTGATGCGAGATCGCGTCAGTTCTTGGCCTTGTCTACGAGTTTGTTCGCCGAAATCCACGGCATCATCTCGCGCAGACGGGCGCCCACCTCCTCGATGGGGTGGGCGGCGGCGGCGGCGCGCGTCGCCTTGAAGCTCGTCTGGTTGACCTTGTTCTCGAGCATCCAGTCGCGCGTGAACTTGCCGGACTGAATGTCGTGCAGCACGCGCTTCATTTCCGCCTTCGTTTCCGGCGTGATGATGCGCGGGCCGGTGACGTATTCGCCATACTCGGCCGTGTTCGAAATCGAGTAGTTCATGTTGGCGATGCCGCCTTCATAGATGAGGTCGACGATCAGCTTCACTTCGTGCAGGCATTCGAAATAGGCCATCTCCGGCGCGTATCCCGCTTCCGTCAGCGTTTCGAAACCGGCGCGGATGAGCTCGACCAGACCGCCGCAGAGCACGACCTGCTCGCCGAAAAGGTCGGTCTCGCATTCTTCGCGGAACGTCGTCTCGATGATGCCGGCACGGCCGCCGCCATTGGCGGAAGCATAGGAAAGGCCGACGTCATGGGCGTTGCCCGTCGCGTCCTGGTGGACGGCGATGAGGGACGGTACGCCGCCGCCGCGCTTGTATTCCGAACGCACCGTGTGGCCCGGGCCCTTCGGCGCGACCATGAGCACGTCGATGTCCTTGCGGGGCTCGATCAGGTTGAAATGGATGTTGAGGCCATGCGCGAAGAGAAGCGCGGAACCCGGCTTCATGTTCTCGTGCAGGTCGGCGTAATAGATGTCGGCCTGAAGCTCGTCCGGCGTCAGCATCATGAGCACGTCGGCCCACTTCGCGGCATCGGCGACCGTCATCACCTTGAGGCCCTCGCCTTCCGCCTTCTTGGCGGTGGCGGAACCGGCACGGAGCGCCACGGCGACTTCCTTCACGCCGCTGTCGCGCAGGTTCAGCGCATGGGCATGGCCCTGGCTGCCATAGCCGATGATGGCGACTTTCTTGCCTTTGATCAGGTTCACGTCCGCGTCGCGGTCGTAATAAACGCGCATGGCTTCTATTCCTTCGGTTCGTCTCTAAATCACATCGCTTCCGGACCGCGGGCGATTGCCACCACGCCTGTCCGCGACACATCCACCAGCCCCAAGGGGCGCATCAGCCCGATAAAGGCGTCGATCTTCGACGGCGTACCCGTCACTTCGAACACAAACGACGTATGCGTCGTATCGATGACGCGGGCGCGGAAGGCATCCGCGAGCCGGAGCGCCTCGACGCGGCGCTCGCCGGTTCCCGCCACCTTGATGAGCGCCATTTCGCGCTCCACCGAATTCGTTTCCACCGTCAGGTCCATGACCCGGTGCACGGGCACGAGACGGTCGAGCTGCGCCTTGATCTGCTCGATCACCATCGGCGTGCCAGCGGTGACGACGGTGATGCGGGACGTGTGCTCGGCCTGGTCGACCTCGCCCACCGTCAGGCTCTCGATATTGTAGCCGCGGCCGGAAAACAGGCCGACGACGCGCGCGAGCACGCCCGCCTCGTTGTCCACGAGGACGGCGATGGTGTGCCGCTCGACTTTTTCCTCAATGCTCATGCGCGTCTCTGTATTGTGAAAGGGCCTTTTGGGGAAGCTTATTCTGGTATTTTCCCCGTCAGACCAGCATTTTGCCTTCTTCCGAGACGGTTGCCCCGTCCGCATCGTCGCCCAGGATCATCTCGTTATGGGCGGCGCCCGACGGGATCATCGGGTAGCAGTTCTCGAACTTGTCGACCAGGCAGTCAAAAATGACCGGACCGGGCGTTTCGATCATCTTCTTGATCGCCGCGTCGAGTTCGGACGGCTTTTCGGCCCTGATGCCTGTCGCGCCATAGGCTTCGGCAAGCTTCACGAAATCGGGCAGCGAATCCGAATAGGAATGCGAATAGCGGCCCTCATGGAGCAGTTCCTGCCACTGGCGGACCATGCCCATATATTCATTGTTCAGGATGAAGATCTTGACCGGCAGCATGAACTGAACGGCGGTCGAGATTTCCTGCATGCACATCTGGACCGATGCCTCGCCCGCGATGTCGATGACGAGGGCATCGGGATGCGCGATCTGGACGCCGACGGCGGCGGGCAGACCGTAACCCATCGTGCCGAGACCGCCGGATGTCATCCAGTGCTTCGGCTCCTCGAAGGGAAAGTGCTGCGCGGCCCACATCTGATGCTGGCCGACTTCCGTCGTGATGTAGGTATCGCGGTGCTTCGACAGTTCATAAAGCCGTTGGATCGCCTGCTGCGGCTTGATGACATCGTCATTGGTCTTGAAGGAGAGCGACTTGCGGCCGCGCCACGTCTCGATCTGCTTCCACCAGTCCGCCAGCGCATCCTTGTCGGGACGGCGCGCCTTCGACTTCCAGATGCGCAGCATGTCTTCGAGCACATGGGCGCAATCGCCGATGATGCCGACATCGATGCGGACATTCTTGTTGAGCGACGAGGCGTCGATATCGACATGAATCTTCTTCGAGTTCGGCGAGAAGGCATCGAGACGCCCCGTCACGCGATCGTCGAAGCGCGCGCCGATATTGATCAGCACGTCGCAATCATGCATGGCGTTGTTGGCCTCGAAGGTGCCGTGCATACCGAGCATCCCGAGCCACTGCTTGTCGGACGCGGGATAAGCGCCGAGCCCCATCAGCGTTGAGGTGATCGGATAACCGGTGAGGCGCACGAACTCGCGCAGCAACTGGCTCGCCAGATTACCGGAATTGATGATGCCGCCGCCGGTATAGAAGACGGGCTTCTTCGCATTGGCGATGAGATCGACCGCTTCCTTGATCTTGTCGATGTCGCCCTTGACCTTTGGACGATAGGTGCGGTGAACGACGTTTTGCGGGCCGGCATATTCGGCACGCTGGAACTGGACGTCCTTCGGAATATCGATGACGACCGGACCCGGACGGCCATTGGTCGCGACATAGAAGGCCTCATGCATGACGCGCGACAGCTCCGGCGCGGACTTCACCAGCCAGTTATGCTTGGTGCAGTGGCGCGTGATGCCGACCGTGTCGCATTCCTGGAAGGCGTCCGAGCCGATCAGATGCGTCGCGACCTGCCCCGTCAGGCAGACGAGCGGGATCGAATCCATCAGGGCGTCGGTGAGGCCGGTGACGGCATTGGTGGCGCCGGGGCCGGAGGTGACGAGGACGACGCCGGGCTTGCCGGTCGACCGCGCATAGCCCTCGGCGGCATGAACCGCGCCTTGCTCGTGGCGGACGAGGATGTGGCGGATCTTGTTCTGCTGGAACAGCGCGTCATAAATCGGCAGCACGGCACCGCCGGGATAGCCGAAAATCGTGTCCACGCCCTGATCGACCAGCGCCTTGATGACGATTTCCGCGCCTGTCAGTTCCTGAGCCGCCATTGTTCCGGTCCTTCTGCGCCGCCCCCGAGGGGCCGGCAAAAACAACAAGGCGGCACGCGCGAGCCCGGAATCCGGGCTTTTTCGAACGCATAGCCGCCGAAAGCGCGGGCAACCTAGCCGCGCCTCAGGACCGGGTCAACCCTAAATCGTCAATAAATGACAAGATTTCAGCATTAAGGCTTTCCGAATGTTGCGTGGAGAAGCCTTTCCACGCAATCATTTGCGTACGAAGCCAGGTTTCCTGCCGCTTCGCATAGGCCCGCGTTTCGGCTTTTCCGGCCGCAGCCGCCTCTTCCAGCGTGATCTCCCCGGCGAGATGCCGCATCAGGGGCCGCAGGCCAAGGGCCTTGGCGGCGGGGAGCGCCGGATCGAGCCCTAGGGCGGTCATCGCCGCCGCCTCCTCCAGCGCCCCCTCCTCAAGCATGAGATCGAAGCGCCGATCGCACCGGGCCTGCAGCCAGGCACGGTCCGGCATCAGCATGATTTTCGCGAACGTCCCGCTCACCAACGGCTCCGGCGGTATCTGCTGCCAGGCGCTCAAGGGACGGCCGGTCGCGCGGGCAACCTCTATCCCCCGCGCGATGCGCTGAAGATCGGAAGGGCGGATTGTGGCAGCCAGCGCCGGATCGGCCTCGGCAAGGAGCGCATGGGCATGAGGCCCGGCATCGCCCACCTCGGCGCGCACGGCGGCGCGAACATCGTCGGGGATGGCCGGAATGGGCGCGAGACCTTCGATGAGCGCACGAAAATAAAGACCAGTGCCGCCCACCACGACCGGAAGCCGGCCGCGCGCCGCGATCTCGCGCATTTTCTCCGCCGCCAGAACCGCCCAGCGCCCCGCCGAGAGCGGCGCCGAGGCCGCCGTCACGCCATAGAGATGATGGGGAACCCGCGCCTCTTCCTCTTCCGAAGGGCGGGCGGTGAGCACCCGCATCTCGCGGTAAAGCTGCATGGAATCGGCATTGACGATCTCGCCGCCGAGCTTTTCGGCAAGCGCAAGCGCCAGCCCCGACTTGCCGCTGGCGGTTGGCCCTGCAATAAGGACGGCTCTGCCGACAGGCTCACTCAACTGATGGCTCCGATACGGTTTTCGCGATGAAACATGTCCTGACGCTGATAGGCAACAAAGCAACGCCGCTGGCAAGCGCCCATATCGAAAAGGCTCTCGCCGCCCTGCCCGCTCCCGGCAAACCGGACTGGCTGGCGCCCGATAGCGCCTGCGATATTCCCTTCGAGGGCGACACGGCAAAAGCGGAAGCGGAAGTGCGCGCGGCCCTCGCGGGGATTGCAGTCGACCTGTCGGCGCAGCCGGCGGACGGGCGGAAGAAGAGGCTTCTCGTCGCGGATATGGATTCGACCATCATCCAGCAGGAATGCATCGACGAATTGGCCGCCGAACTCGGCATCAAAACGCAGATTGCCGAAATCACCGAACGCGCCATGCGCGGCGAGATTGAATTCGAACCGGCGCTTCGCGAGCGCGTCGGCCTGCTGAAGGGATTACCGCTCGACGCGCTGGAAAAGGTCTATCGCGACCGCATCACCGAAACGCCCGGCGCCCGCGCGCTGACCGGAACCATGCGCGTCCATGGCCACGCCTGCGCACTCGTCTCGGGCGGCTTCACCTTTTTTACCGAGCGCGTGGCGCATGCTGTCGGCTTCAACACGAACCAGGCGAACCGGCTCATCTTCGTCGACGGAAAACTCACCGGCGGCGTCGCCGAGCCTATACTTGGCCGTGAAGCGAAGATCGCGGCGCTGGTTCGCCTGCGCGATGAGCTGGGGCTGGCCCATGAGGAAACGCTGGCGGTGGGCGACGGCGCCAACGATCTCGGCATGATCGGTGAAGCGGGACTTGGCGTCGCCTTCCACGCAAAGCCGGTCGTTGCGGAAGCGGCAGATGCACGCATCGACCATGGCGACCTGACGGCGCTGCTCTATCTGCAAGGCTACCGGGAAAGCGAGATTACCGAGGGACGCGCCTAGGAGCCGAGACGCAAGGCGACAAAACGGATTTCGCCGCCGAGCGAAAGGCGCAACAGCACCGTGTTGCGCCCGGCCTTCTCTTCGGACAATACGATCTCCTCGACTTCCGCCGGCGATGAGACGGACCGCTGCGCCACCTCCACGATGACCTCGCCGGGACGAATGCCCTTCTCCGCAGCCGCGCTCAAGGGATCGACATCGGTGATGAGGACACCCGGCACGCCCTCGGGCACGCCGAAACGCTCGCGCAGGTCATCGTTCAATTCGCCGAGCACAAGACCGAGCACAACCGTCTTGTCGGGCGTCGACCCGGCCGCCCCCGGCACTTCGACAGGTTGTGCTTCCTCATCTTCAAGCCGCCCCACCACGATCTTCCGTGTCAGCGTGTCGCCGCCGCGAAAAAGCTGCACATTCACGGTGCTGCCGATCTCGGCTTCGGCGACCACGCGCGGCAAATCCCGCATGGCGGTTATGATCTTGTCGTCGAAGGCGAGGACGACGTCTCCTGTTTCGATACCGGCTTCCTCCGCGGGGCCGCCGGGGCTCACGCCCGCGATGAGCGCACCGCGGCTAGGGCCAAGGCCGAGGCTTTCCGCAATTTCCGGCGTGACAGATTGTATACGCACGCCGATCCAGCCGCGCCGCGTTTCGCCGAACTTCAGGATTTGCGCGACGACCGGTTTCACCGTGCTTGTCGGCACCGCGAAACCTATGCCGACGGATGCACCAGAAGGGGAAATGATCGCCGAATTGACACCGACCACGCGGCCTTCCATGTCGAAGAGCGGGCCGCCCGAATTACCGCGATTGATGGCCGCGTCCGTCTGGATGAAATCATCGTAATTGCCGGCGTGAATGTCGCGGTTCAATGCGGAGACGATGCCCGCCGTGACCGAGCCGCCGAGACCGAAGGGATTGCCGATCGCAATCACCCAATCGCCGACGCGCGCCTTGTTGCTGTCGCCAAGCTCGACAAAGGGAAGCTTCTTGCTGCTTTCGACCCGTAACACCGCGATATCGGTTTTCGGATCGGTTCCGGCGACGGTCGCCGGCAGCGTGGTTCCGTCCGTGAACGTCACTTCGATCCTGTCGGCGCCTTCGATCACATGATTATTCGTAATGACGATGCCGTCCGGGTCGATGACGAAGCCGGAGCCGAGCGACTGGACGCGCTGCGGACGCATGCTTTCCTGCTGTTCCAGAAACTCCTCGAAAAAATCGTTGAGCGGCGATTCCGGCGGAATACTCGGAATGGCCATGTCGCCGGGAGAGAGGACCTGAGAGGTGGAGATATTGACGACGGCGGGCGACAGGCGCTCCGCCAGATCGGCGAAACTGTTCGGCGCGCCCTGCGCGAAGGCCGGCAGCGGCGGCAGGGAAATGAGCACGGCCGAGAGAAACACTCCGGCTATTCCCGAGAGGAAACGCCTTGTCAGTCTCTCACCGGTCGTAAGCGTCATTCTGCCAATTCTCCCCTCGCCTCCCCGCGGATCAGCGGGGTTTACACCTATTGTCCGTCCGATTATGGGGGAAATGAGGCGCAGTTATTAACCGCGCACCAGCCAGACGATGACGACACCAAGCGCAAGCGCGATGAGGCCGCCGATCCGCAATGCCTGTTCCGGCTGGACCGAGACCGACAGGAGGGCCCGCCGCATTGCCCCCGGAAAAGCGGCATAAAGCGCGCCTTCCAGGGCAATGGCGAGGCCGAGCGCGGAAAGAAGCTCAATCAATCCGGCTGCCCTTCAAAGACGTCAGCGACGACCGCTCTCATTACCGAAATAGCGGAAGAACTCGCTGTCCGGTGTCACGATCATCGTCGTGTTGTCGCCCGCGAGGCCCTCTCTATAGGCTTCCATCGACCGGTAGAAGGCGAAGAACTCCGGGTCCGCCGAATAGGCTTCGGCATAGATGCTGTTGCGCGTTGCATCGCCTTCGCCTCGGACGATCTGCGCATCGCGCTCGGCCTCGGCGACGATAACAGTGACTTCGCGGTCGGCGCGGCTGCGGATGCGCTGGCCTTCTTCATTACCTTGCGCGCGGATTTCGGCGGCTTCGCGTTCGCGCTCCGTCTGCATCCGCTGGAAAATGGCCTGGCTGTTCTGCTCCGGCAGGTCGGCGCGGCGGATGCGGACATCCACCACCTCGATGCCGAACTGCTGGGCGGCGCCGTTGAACGCCGTCTGAATACGTTTCATCAGGCCGGCGCGATTATCCCGGACAAGTTCCTCGAGCGTATGATCGCCGAGCACGTTGCGGAGCGACGACACGAAGTTCGGCTGCAACCGGTTGGTCGAATTGCGCGGATCGCCGACCGATTGATAGAAGCGCAGCGAGTCGACGATGCGGTAGCGGGCAAAGGCATCGACCACGAGGCGCTTGCGGTCCTTCGCGATGATTTCCTCGGGCGGCACATTGAGGCTGAGGATCCGCTTGTCGATATAGACGACGTTCTGGACGATAGGCAGCTTCCAGTGAAGGCCCGGCTCGGTGACGACCGCGCGCGGATCGCCGAACTGCAGCACGATGGCCTGCTGCGTCATGCCGACCGTAAAGGCCGAAAGATAGGCGACGATTGCCACAAGAAGAGCGACGACGCCTGCGCCGATGGCGACAGATCTGTTCATCAGCGGCCTCCCGTCATTGTCTGGTTACCATTGGAAGGAGCGGAGGAAGCGGCGGGCGCCGACGATTTGCGGCCCGCTGGCTTCAGCTCGTTGAGCGGCAGATAGGGCAACACGCCCGCCCCCGCGCCGGACTGATCCATCAGCACCTTGTTCATGCCGCCGAATACGTCCTGCATGGTTTCGAGATAGATGCGCCTGCGCGTTACCGCCTCGGCCTTCTTGTATTCATTGTAGATCGAGGTGAAGCGCTTCGCGTTACCTTCCGCTTCCGCCACGATCTGCTCGCGATAGGCTTCGGCGGACTGCGTGATCTGCGCCGCATCGCCTCGGGCGCGCGGGATGACCGTGTTCGCATAGGTCTGCGCCTGGTTGCGCAAACGCTCCTGGTCGGCGCGCGCGGCCTGCACGTCGCGGAAAGCATCGAGCACCTGCGCCGGCGGATCGACCTTCTGAAGCTTCACTTCCGTAATCTCGATGCCGGCGCCATAGCTGTCGAGCGTGGCCTGGAGGCCCTCGCGCACCTGGTTCTGCACTTCGTTACGTCCGACGGTCTGCAGCACTTCGATCTTCGACTGGCCGACAGCCTCGCGCATCATGCTCTCGGCGACCGCCTTGATGGCGAGATCCGTATTCTCGACATTGAAGAGGAAATCGGCTGCATGGCCCGGCTTGATGCGCCACTGCACCGAGAAGCTGATATCGACGATGTTCTCATCGCCCGTCAGCATCAGGCTTTCCTCCGGCACCGCGATGGGCGTGCCGCCGGACTGGCGCATGCCGATATCGACGCTGCTGATGTTTGTGACAGCCGGCGTCAGCACTGTTTCGATCGGATAGGGAAACTTGAAATGAAGGCCAGGCGCGACGGTGCGAACATGTTCGCCGAAGCGCAGCACGATGCCTTCCTGGTTCGTATTGACACGGAAGAACGACGAATAGGCGACAAGGCCGAGGAAGATGAAAGCGATGAGGAAATAGGGCCCCTTGCCGCCGCCCGCACCAACGCCCGTGCCCGACCCCGGACCGCCGCCGCCCGGAAATATCTGCCGGATCTTTTCCTGCGCGCGGCGGATAAGCTCATCGAGATCCGGCGGCTGATTGCCGCCGCCCGATGGCCCCTGGCCCCACGGACCCCGATTATTGCCGCCTCCGCCACCCTGCCAGCCGCCGCCGCCGTTATTATTGCTCCAGGGCATCAAAAATCCTTTGATTGGGAAGTGATAGATCGGTTGGAAAGCCACACACCCGGGGTTATATGACAGAGACCAAGCCCACGCAACGCGAACCGGACCGGCGGGGCCCCATACCGCACCGGTACACGCATTCGTGACAATTCCAGAGATGCATCCGAGAGAATTACAGCCATGACCCGCGTGACCCGGGACGATATTGCCGCCGCGCTCGCGGGCGTAACCGACGACGAGAGCGGCAAGGACGTGATGAGCGCCGGGATCGTGCAGGGGCTTGTGGTCCGCGAGGGGCATGTGGGCTTTTCGCTGGAGGTCGATCCGGCCAAGGGCGCGGCGAAAGAGCCGCTGCGCAAGGCCTGCGAGTACGCGGTGAAGCAGCTTCCCGGTGTGCTGAGCGTGACGGCGGTGCTGACCGCTCATCGCGGAACCGCCTCGCCCGCCGCCACGAAGGGACATTCGCATCCGCACTCACACGGCGGCGAACGGCAGCAGCGCGCACCGCAGGGCGCGATCTCCATTCCCGGCGTGAAGGCGATCATCGCCGTGGCCAGCGGCAAGGGTGGCGTCGGTAAATCGACCGTTGCAGTCAATCTCGCCCTCGCCCTCTCGAAGCTCGGCCGCCGCGTCGGCCTGCTCGACGCGGATATTTACGGCCCCTCCATCCCCCGCATGATGGGTATCAAGGGCAAGCCGGAAAGCCGCGACGGCAAGAAACTCATCCCGATGAAGAACTACGGCATCGAGACCATGTCGATCGGCTATCTCGTCGCGGAAGACGCGCCCGCGATATGGCGGGGACCGATGGTGCAATCGGCGCTGACGCAGATGATGATGGATGTCGAGTGGAGCGAGCTCGACGTGCTTGTCGTCGACATGCCGCCCGGCACCGGCGATGCGCAGCTCACCATGGCGCAGCGCGTGCCGCTGGCCGGCGCCGTCATCGTCTCGACGCCGCAGGACATCGCCCTCATCGACGCGCGCAAGGGCTATGCGATGTTCGAGAAGACGCATGTGCCGGTCTTCGGCATTGTCGAGAACATGGCCTATTTCATCAGCCCCGGTTCGGGCGAGAAGTCCTACATCTTCGGCCAGGGCGGCGCGCGGCGCATGGCGGAGACGCTCGGCTGCGACTTCCTCGGCGAAGTGCCTCTCCACATGACGATCCGCGAGAAGTCGGACAATGGCGAGCCTGTCGTCGCCACCGCACCCGACAGCGAAGAAGCGCGGCCATTCATCGAAATTGCACGTCGCGTCGCCATGCATCTCGACATGGCGCTCGGCGCAAGCGCCCGCAAGGCGCCCTCCATTACCATCGAAGACTGATCCTGCTTTCGCCATGAAATTTCGCGCCGGCAACACCTCGCGTCTTTGACTCAGTCTATTTGCTTTGATATCAACGCTTCAAGGGCAAACCGACGGAGAAGCCAAATGTCATATGTCGAGGGATTTCTGGTTGCCGTGCCGGCCGCCAACAAGGAGCTCTATCGCAAGCATGCGCAGGAGGCGTGGTCCATATTCGCCGAATTCGGCATGAGCCGCCTGGTCGAAGGCTGGGGCGACGACGTGCCGGACGGCAAGGTAACGGACTTCAAGCGTGCCGTGGAATTGAAGCCGGACGAAGTGGCGCTTTTTTCCTGGTTCGAACTTCCTTCGAAGGAAGTGCGCGAAGCAGCAAACCAGAAGCTCATGACCGATCCACGCATGCAGCAAATGGGACAGATGCCCTTCGATGGCATGCGCATGGTCTTTGGCGGCTTTTCGGTGATGGTGGATGAAGGCCCGGGCGGCAAGATGGGACACATCGACGGTTATGTTCTCGCTGTGCCGAAAGCCAACAAGGAAGCTTATCGGGAGATGGCGGCGAAAGCCGCGCCCGTCTTCCTCGATCACGGCGCAACGCGCGTTGTCGAGTGCTGGGAAGACGATGTGAAGGACGGCAAGGTAACCGATTTCCGTCGCGCGGTGAAAGCAACGAAAGACGAGGCAATCGTCTTCTCCTGGGTCGAATGGCCTTCGAAGGAAGCGCGCGAGAAGGGCTGGCCGAAACTCATGGAAGACGAGCGCATGAAATACGATCCGGCATCCACACCCTTTGACGGGCAGCGCATGATCTATGGCACCTTCACGCCGATCGTCGATGAAACGGTGAAAGGCGAGAAGCGCAAGACCGCCTGACACTTCTTCTGCTGAAATGAAAACGGCCGGTCCCTGGAGACCGGCCGAATTCGTTTCGCTATGACCTGGCTCAGCGGCCCGCGACGAGCGTCGCCGTTTCCGTCGAGCCGTCCGGCGCCTTCAGCTCCCATGTATCGCCCACATTGCGGGCTTCAGCGGGAACGCAATAAGGCTGTTCGCCGCCGAGGAAACAGGCGGTATCGCCCTCGACCGTGTATTTGCCTTCCGCCGTGCTGCCATCCGGCAGCTTCTGCGAATAGCTGCCGCCCTCGTCGATGAACACGGAGCGTTCACCGGCCGCACCCGACACTTTCACGGTATTGCCATAGAAATTCGCAAATGGATCGGCGAGAGCCGCTCCGGAAAACGCAACCAACGCAACGAGTACACTCAACAAAAGGCGCATTGTATCCTCCCTGATAAAAATAAACGCCGTGTACCCCAAAGGCGGCGCATGGTTGCACGGCCCTTGTGATGGTTAAAGATACGTTCCGCTGCCGGAACATATCGAAACTGTCATTTGTTGAGGAAGTTGAGAGGCAACCCCGCCACCGGCCAGTCCGTGGAGACAAGCCGTCCGCTGGAAGAAAGCGTGATATAGGCCGTCTTCAGATCCTTGCCGCCGAAACAGATATTTGTGGTGATGAAATCATCCGTCGGCGTATGGGTAATCTTCGAACCGTCAGGTGAGAAGGTCGTGATGCCGGCGTTGAAGATCGTCGCGACGCAGATATTGCCTTCCGCATCGACTGCAAGGCTGTCGAAGAAGCAGAGCTGCGGGCCGGAACCGACAAAGCGGCCGGGCAGCGGGCCGGGATTGGGCGCAACTTCACCCGGCGCCGTAATGTCGAAGGCCCAGAGACGGCCGGGGATCGTGTCGGCGACATAAACCGTCTTTTCGTCGGGCGAGAGGCCGACGCCGTTCGGCGAGGTGATGGGAAACACGACTTCCTTGATGAACGAGCCGTCGATCTTTGCGTAGTAGAGCCCGCCACGATCCTGCGTGCGGCCGCGCCCCTTGCCAAGATCGGTGAACCAGAAGCCGCCCGACTTGTCGAAGACGATGTCGTTCGGCCCGTTCAGCGGAATGCCGTTGCACTCCTTGTAGAGCACCTTGAATTCGCCGGTCTTGAGATCGACACGCTCGATGCGGCCGCCCGAATAATCCGCCGGAGCATCGCCCGGCACAAGCGCGCCGTTGACCTCATGGAATTCGAAGCCGCCATCATTGCAGACATAGCAGGCACCGTCGGGCCCGATAGCCGCGCCGTTCGGGCCGCCGCCAAGCTCCGCGATCACTTCGACTTTTCCCGCCGCCGTGACGCGCGTCAGCGTGCCGCGCGCGATCTCGACGAGAACGACGCTTCCATCCGGCATTGCGATCGGGCCTTCCGGAAACTTCAGGCCATCGGCAATGAGTTTCATCTCCGCCATTTTATCCTCCCTGTTTTTGTTCTCTAGTTCTTGTTGACCCGTATTCTGTCAACGCCCGCGCGCCTCCGCAATGGCACGGCCGAGAAAAGCGGCCGCCCTGTCCGCCGCTTCGATGCCGGTGACATGCGCGCCCTGAACGGTGGAGAACCAATCGGCAGAAACCGCCTCTCCGGCGAGAAAGAACCGCTCGCTCACGGGCTCCGCGAGCACCGCGCGCTGGCGGGCTTCACCGGGCAGCGCGCATGAATAGGCGCCGCGCGTGTGCGGGTCGGTGGTCCATGCAGTCGCGGCAACGCCGGCCAGCTCCTTGAAGATGCCGGTGCCGAACATGTCGCCAAGAACGGCACGGGCGAAATCCACCATCTCCGCTTCGCCGGCACGCTCGAGATTGTCCGCGAGATCGCCGCCGAGATAGGCGATGGCGAGGTTCGTCCCGAAGGGCCTGATCTGAAACGAACAGGCGGGGCGCGCTGCATCGCGCTCATCCATGAAATTCACATAGCTGGTATCGGGAAGACCGAATACATCGCCGCGGAAATGAAACGCTACCTTGTTCGCGCTACCGGTGGGCACGCCCGCAAGCGCCGTTTGCACCGCTACGGGCAAGGCCGGGGTGAAACGGATCGTGCCGGAAGCAAGCACATTGGTCGAAACCGTGACGATGAGGCTGCGGGCGCGCGCCGTCCCGCGTGGCGTATCGAGCACGATGTCAGTGCCGCTGGTGTCGATCCCGGTCACAGGGGTCGAGAGCTCCACCGGAAGCCCCGCATAATGCGCTTCCAGAAGTGCACCGTAGCCGCGCTCCAGCGGCCAGTTCGCCTCCGTATCGCGATAGGCGGCAAGGTCGGCTGTCGAGATGTCGCTCGGCGGCTGACCCGAAATCGCCGTGAAGATGTGATGCACCATGCGCCGCCAGCGGGAAGCATTGTCGAGCAGGTCGGAAACGACGATGTCCCTCCCCTCCTCACCCGCCTCTACGGCGCGCGTCATCGCATTTTCGAATTCGTCGCGATAGGCGCGCCAGTCTTCCTTGCCGCCCCAGCCCTGGCCGAGATGAAACCTGCCGTCGAACGGGCGAGGACGCACGAGATAGGGATGTCCCAACTCATCGGCAATCCGCGTCAGCGGATTGGCATCCGCCGAGTGAAGCCAATGCGCACCGCGATCCCATGGGATGCCGAATGTACCGGTATCTGTGAAGGCGCGGCCGCCTATGCGCGGCTTCGCTTCGAACACAAAAACGGAAAGCCCGAGCTCATCGGCCCGCCGCGCAGCAGCGAGGCCCGCCGCACCCGCGCCGACAATCGCCACATCCACGGTTCTCATGCGAGATGCCGGGCGTGAAACTCCAGATGCTCGCCGATGAAGGACTGAATGAAATAGTAGGAATGATCGTAGCCCGCATGGCGGCGAAGCGTGAGCTTCTGCCGGTGCGTCGCGCAGGCGTCCTCGAAGAGTTCAGGTTTCAGTTCCTTCTCCAGAAAACTGTCATCGAGTCCCTGATCGATCAGAATATCGTCGAAATGCCCGACGGCGCTGCCGCTCATCATCAACGCCGACGCATCATGCGCAGCCCAGGAGGAACGGTCCGCGCCGAGATAGGCGGTGAATGCCTTCTCGCCCCAGGGACAGCGGGTGGGCGAAACAATCGGCGCGAAAGCGGATACGGAATGATAGTGATCGGGATATTTGAGCGCGAGGGTGAGCGCGCCATGCCCGCCCATCGAATGACCGGTAATGCTCTGGCGCTTCCCGTCCACGGGAAAATTATCCCGAACCGCCGCCGGCAGATCGCGCGCGATATAGCTTTCCATGGCGAAATGCGGCGCCCACGGCTTTTCCGTCGCATCGATATAAAAACCTGCGCCCTGCCCAAGATCATAGGCCGGATCGTCCGCCACGCCGCTTCCACGCGGACTTGTATCCGGCGCAATGATGGCAAGGCCAAGCTCAGCCGCCTTGCCATAAGCGCCGGCCTTCACCGTGAAGTTTTCTTCCGTACAGGTGAGACCGGCAAGAAAGGTCACGGTGGGGAAAGGTCCCTTCCCTTCCGGTACGAAAATGGAAAACCGCATCGGCGTGCCTGTTGCCGCCGACTGGTGGCGGCAGATGCTCACCGTGCCGCCGAAGCAACGATGACTTTCAAGCGTCTCAACCGTCATCAGTAAACCACCACCGAGCGGATCGACTTTCCCTCATGCATCAGATCGAAGCCCTTGTTGATGTCTTCGAGCGGCAGCGTATGCGTGATGAGGTCGTCGATGTTGATCTTGCCGTCCATGTACCAGTCGACGATCTTCGGCACGTCGGTGCGGCCGCGTGCGCCGCCGAAGGCCGAGCCTTTCCAGACGCGGCCCGTGACGAGCTGGAACGGCCGCGTCGAAATTTCCTGGCCGGCGCCCGCGACGCCGATGATGACGCTCTCGCCCCAGCCGCGATGGCAGCATTCGAGAGCCTGCCGCATCGTGTTCACATTGCCGATGCACTCGAAGCTGTAATCCGCGCCGCCACCGGTCAGCTCCACGATATGACCGACAACATCTCCCTTGATCTCTTTCGGATTGACGAAATGGGTCATGCCGAATTCGCGGGCGAGGCCTTCGCGCGACGGATTGATGTCGACGCCGACGATCATGTTGGCGCCCACCATCTTTGCGCCCTGAATGACATTGAGGCCGATGCCGCCAAGACCGAACACAACGACATTGGCGCCGGGCTCCACACCCGCCGTGAAGATGACGGCGCCGATGCCTGTGGTGACACCGCAGCCGATGTAACAGATCTTGTCGAAGGGGGCGTCCTTGCGGACTTTTGCCAGCGCGATTTCCGGCAGCACGGTGTAATTCGAGAAGGTCGAGCAGCCCATGTAATGCAGCACGGGCTTGCCCTTGTACGAGAAGCGGCTGGTGCCGTCCGGCATCACGCCCTTGCCTTGCGTGGCGCGTATGGAGGTGCAGAGGTTGGTCTTGCGGCTGGTGCAGCTTTTGCACTCGCGGCATTCGGGCGTGTAGAGCGGGATCACATGATCACCGACCGCGAGCGACTTCACCCCCGCGCCGACTTCGACGACAACGCCGGCTCCCTCATGGCCGAGGATCGCGGGGAAGGCGCCCTCGGGGTCTTCGCCGGACAGCGTGAACAAGTCCGTATGGCAGATACCGGTCGCCTTGATCTCCACCAGCACTTCGCCGGGTTTTGGGCCTTCAAGCTGTACCGTCTCTATTTCAAGCGGTTTACCCGCCTCGAATGCCACCGCCGCACGCACGTCCATCTGTCGTCTCCGTCTGGGAAAGCCGCAAAAATGCCGAGACGCGCATTGTGGGACGCCCGGGCGCGAAACTCAATCGCAGCGGCTTTCAAAAGACGGAAACCTCATTTCTTCGCGAGCCACGCCTCCCCTTCGAGATGGAGCGCGGCGAGTTCCGGGCCCTTGTCGAGAACGGTTGCCTTCGAAAGCTCGACGCCGCCCTTGTCGAGACTGGATGCAAGAAACCTCAGTTCCGCCGGATAACGGTCGAGCCCCTCGAAGAATGCCTCCGGCAGCGCGGGGCGATCCACGGGGTCGGCGCGATCCTTTTCATATACGGCCGTCCGCTTCAGAAGTTTCCACTTGCCGTCCCGCTTTTCGATACGGTCGATGAAACGCGCATAGGACGTCGTATCGATCTCGCCGGCAGGTGTCTTCACGCGCACCATGATGGTCACGTTCACTTCGCTCAACGCCCGGTCCCCCTCGACCCTGATCCTCGGCACGCCGACATAATGCTTGAGCAGCGCGCGATTGTTTTTCGCCAGGTTTTGCGATGCCGCGACGAAGCCCTTGTGTGGGCCATCGAACCAGCTCAAAGAGATGGTGCCCTCGTCATGGAAAGTTGCGCCGAGTTTGCTCCACGCTTCCTGGTCGCGATAAAATGCCCAATTGTTGACGAGGTCGGCGATTTCGGTTCTGGCGTCGCTCATGGCGGTTCTTTCCTGCCCTGCTTTCCCTTCCCAACACCCGGCGAGCAGAAACGAAAAGAGAAGTACTGAAATTTTTTTCATGGAACTGCCCCGCGGCGAATGAGCCACGGAGTATGGGATGCAGCACGGAGCAACTCAATCGGACGGGCGCTCAATTGACTGATCGTCAGAAAGGAGCGGTATCAGCCGTGCCGTTCCAGAACGACGAAGGAATAATCCGCACTGTCCTTCTCGCCCGCCTTGTGCCGCTCGCGCGACACTTCGCGCCAATGCGCCGCGTCGAAGGCCGGGAAACTGACATCGCCTTCCGGGGCCGCGTGGACCTCCGTGATATAGAGACGCGTCGCATCGTCGAACATTTCGGCGTAAAGCTGCGCCCCACCGATCACCATGACCTCGTCCGCGCCGCTCGCCGAGGCGAGTTCGCGGCCGCGCCTCAGTGCCTCAACCGCCGAGGCGGCGATTTCGGCGCCTTCCGCCTCGTATTGCGCGTCTCGCGTGACGACGATGTTGGGCCGGCCCGGCAAGGGCTTTCGCGGAAGCGATTCCCATGTCTTGCGGCCCATGATGACCGGTTTGCCCATGGTGATGCGCTTGAAGAAAGCCATGTCGCCCGACAGCCGCCACGGCAGTGAATTGTCGCGGCCGATGACGCCGTTATCCGCGATGGCGACGACATAGGAAACATGCATGGTCACGCCGCCACCTCGATGCCGTCCATGGACGAGAAACCCGGTGTGCGCATCGCTTCCGGATCAAGCGGGCGAATGCTGACAAGAATTGCGAACATCGCGAAGGCAGCAAGGAACAGCACCGCGATCGTCAGGGCGAAAAGCAGCATCCGTTGCCGCGTGCGCATCAGACGGCGACGGGCGCGGAAATATGCGGATGCGCCTCGTAGCCTTCGAGCGTGAAGTCGTCATAGGTGAAGTCGAAGAGGCTCTTCACGTCCGGATTGATATGCATGACCGGCAGCTTTTTCGGCTCGCGCGCGAGCTGCTTGTCCGCCTGCTCCAGATGATTGAGATAAAGATGAGCATCGCCGAAGGTGTGGATGAATTCGCCCGGCTTCAGCCCCGTCACCTGCGCCACCATCATGGTGAGCAGCGCATAGGACGCGATGTTGAACGGCACGCCGAGGAAGATGTCCGCCGAACGCTGATAGAGCTGGCAGGAGAGCTTGCCCTCCGCCACATAGAACTGGAACAGGCAGTGGCACGGCGGCAGCGCCATGCTGTCCACATCCGCGACATTCCATGCCGAGACGATGAGCCGCCGCGAATCCGGATTTGTCTTGATCTGCTCGACGAGATTCCTGATCTGGTCGATCTTGCCACCGTCCGGCGTCGGCCATGACCGCCACTGATGACCATAAACGGGGCCGAGCTCGCCATTCTCATCCGCCCAGTCGTCCCAGATGCTGACGCCGTTCGCCTTCAGATAGCGGGTGTTCGTGTCGCCCGCGATGAACCAGAGCAGCTCATGGATGATCGACTTCAGGTGCAGCTTTTTCGTCGTGACGAGGGGAAAGCCCTCCGAAAGATCGAAGCGCATCTGATGGCCGAATATGCTGCGCGTGCCCGTGCCCGTGCGGTCGGTCTTGGTTACGCCCGTGTCGCGAGCGAGGCGCATGAGATCGAGATATTGCTGCATCGGCTGATCCTGAGATTCGGCCTCCCAGTCTAGCCCGCCCCGCCCCACCCCGCCACCGCCCGCCTGACCGGCATGGGCGATATCCACAACATATGAAGTGACAATATCCAGAGAATGGCTGGAAAATCTGGTGCGGCGCCGTCCCTCCGGCCAGAATGCCCGGCAACAACATCAGGGGGACGAGTTCCATGAAGCGCATTCTGATCGGTCTCGGGCTTGTCATTGCCATACTGCTGGTGACGGGCCTCGCGCTCCTGCCCGGCATTCTTGAGGACCGGATCAACCGGATCGTCGAGCACGAGCCCTACGAGATCGCTCCCGATGCCGCAGCCCGCCATGGGCAGCTCGCCGTCGTCGATCTTCATGCCGATACGCTACTCTGGGCGCGCGACCCCCTCGACCGCGCCAGCCGCGGCCATGTCGATCTTCCCCGCCTCGTCGACGGCAATGTAGCCCTGCAGGTTTTCTCCGTCGTGACGAAGGTGCCGCGCGATCAACGCTATGTCGGCACCAGTGGCGACAGTGACATCATCACCCTTCTCGCCATGGTGCAGCGCTGGCCCGCGCGCACCTGGGACAGCCTGCTGGAACGCGCGCTCTATCAGGCGGAAAAGCTGCACCGCGCGGAAGAAGCCGCCCCCGGTGAACTGAGGATCGTGCGAACGGCGGCCGATATCGACGCGCTCCTGGCCGCGCGCGGCGGCGGTAGCCGCCCCGTCGGCGGCCTCCTAGCGACCGAAGGCTCGCATGCCCTCGAAGGCAAGCTTGAAAACATCCAGCGCCTCTATGATGCCGGCTACCGGATGATGGGCCTCACTCATTTTTTCGACAATGAGCTCGGCGGCTCACTGCACGGGATTTCCGGCGGCGGCCTTACCGATTTCGGCCGCGAGGCGGTGCTCGAAATGGAACGCCTCAACATCATCGTCGACCTCGCCCATGCCTCGCCCGCCGTCGTGGCGGACACGCTCGACATCGCAACGAGACCGACCGTCGTCTCCCATACCGGCATCAAGGGGGCCTGCGACAGCCCCCGCAATCTCGACGACGCGCTGATGAAGCGCATAGCGGGTGCAGGCGGCTTGGTCGGCATCGGCTACTGGGCGGGCGCCATCTGCGACCCCGCCCCCGCAGAGGTGGTGAAGTCGATCCGCTATGCCATCGATTTTCTGGGCGTCGATCATGTCGCCCTCGGCTCCGATTATGACGGCGCGGTACCGGTCGCCTTCGACACATCGCAACTCGCCGTCCTGACCGATGAGATGCAGAAGGCCGGTTTTACGGACGAGGAAATCGCCAAAATCATGGGCGGCAACGCCATTCGCTTCCTTCGTGAGCAACTTCCTGCCGATTAGACTTCAAATAAGGAATTTTGCCCCTATATTGATGGGTGCCGGACGGATTTCCGACCGGCTATGGCGATAAACGGATTGTGTAATAAACCATTCGGACCCGGGGGCAGTACCCGGCGCCTCCACCAATTTTCCCTGTCGCGGCAGGGACCTTGGGGGCGAACCAGGATCGACGAGGGTGTAAAGACAGTCTTTTTGCCCGGCATGGTTCCGCCGTCATCGGGCCGTTTTATAGTTGCCAACGACAACTATGCTGAGGCGCGTCTCGCTGCTTAATGCAGTGCGACAACCTCGATTTAAGTCCTTACCTTTAGCCGGGTAAGGCGGGGTTCGGGGGCACCTGGCAACAGAAGCCCCCACTTTTTTGTCCGCATTCCGGTGTCGCCAGCGCCACAAAAAGGGAAATCTCTCCCGCGAAATCGCTGCGCATGACGGCTGCATCTGGATTTAAACCTTAAACGCTGATTGAATCGCGGCATTGGCATTCACGACTCGACGCTTGGAGCACTGACTTGGCTGAAGACCAGATGCGATACGACATGCTGGCGCAGGACGCCCTCCGGGGCGTGGTGCGCCGCGCGCTCAAGATCGCACGCGACGAAGGGCTGCCGGGCGAACATCATTTCTACATCTCGTTCCGCACCGACGCACCGGGCGTCGAGGTTTCGGAAAAGCTGCGCAAGCAATATCCCGAAGAAATCACGATCGTGCTCCAGCACCAGTTCTGGAATCTCGAAGTGAACGAGGAACGTTTCTCCGTCGACCTCACCTTCAACAAGATTCCCGAACGTCTCGTGGTGCCCTTCGCCGCCGTTCAGGGCTTCTTCGACCCGAGCGTACAGTTCGGCCTGCAGTTCCAGGTACAAGGCGTAAGCGCCGGCACCAATGTCGCAAAGGACAACGCAACCGGCGGCGTCACCGAGGCCTCGAAGCCGGAAGAACCGGCGCCCGCGGCCGGCGACGTGGTGAGCCTCGACGCCTTCCGCAAGAAATAGCCCATCCCGCTATTGCCGCCGATCGCCGAACGCGTCCTTCTTGGCGTTCGGCCACCCCGCATGCTAAACCGGCGCCCATCCGATTTTCCCGCCGGACAGCCGGCGACAGCCTGCTGGAGCGCGACCTCATGGCCAATACGCCCAAAACCCGCACCGAAACCGACACATTCGGCCCGATCGAAGTCGCCGCCGACAAATACTGGGGCGCACAGGCCGAACGCAGCCTCGGCAATTTCAGGATCGGCTGGGAAAAGCAGCCACTTCCGGTGGTTCGCGCGCTCGGCATCGTGAAGCGCGCCGCAGCGGAAGCGAACATGGCGCTCGGCCGCCTCGATCCAAAAATCGGCGAAGCAGTAGTGAAGGCGGCCCAGGAGGTGATCGAGGGAAAGCTCGACGACCATTTTCCCCTCGTGGTCTGGCAGACCGGCTCCGGTACGCAATCGAACATGAACGCGAACGAGGTTATCTCCAACCGCGCCATTGAAATCATGGGCGGCGAGATGGGCTCGAAGAAGCCCGTGCATCCGAACGACCACGTGAACATGAGCCAGTCGTCAAACGACACCTACCCGACGGCCATGCATGTCGCCTGCGCTGAGGAAATCCACCACCGCCTGCTCCCTGCCCTGCAGAAACTGCGCAATGCGCTGAACAACAAGGCACAGGCCTGGAACCACATCATCAAGATTGGCCGCACGCACACTCAGGATGCGACGCCGCTGACGCTCGGCCAGGAATTCTCCGGATACACGGCGCAAGTTGAAAACGGCATTACGCGCATCGAGCAAACGCTGCCGAAGCTGATGGAACTGGCGCAAGGCGGCACCGCCGTCGGCACCGGCCTCAACGCGCCGGTGGGCTTTGCCGAAAAGGTCGCCGACAATATCGCCGCTATCACACACCTGCCTTTCAAGACCGCGCCGAACAAGTTCGAAGCACTCGCCTCGCATGATGCGATGGTCTTCAGCCACGGTGCGATCAACACGGTCGCCGCCTCGCTCTTCAAGATCGCAAACGACATTCGCCTGCTTGGTTCCGGCCCGCGCTCGGGCCTCGGCGAACTGTCACTGCCGGAAAACGAGCCCGGCTCGTCGATCATGCCGGGCAAGGTGAACCCGACACAGTGCGAGGCGATGACGCAAGTCTGCGTGCAGATTTTCGGCAATCACGCTGCGCTCACCTTCGCCGGCAGCCAGGGCCATTTCGAACTGAATGTCTACAATCCGGTCATGGCCTACAACTTCCTACAATCCGTGCGTCTCATGTCGGATGCAGCGGTAAGCTTCACCGATAATTGCGTGGTCGGCATCGAACCGCGCGAGGACAACATCAAGGCGGCGCTCGAACGCTCGCTGATGCTCGTCACCGCCCTTGCGCCGAAGATCGGCTACGACAACGCGGCGAAGATCGCCAAGACCGCGCACAAGAACGGCACGACACTGCGCGAAGAAGCGGTCGGCGGCGGCTATGTCACCGACGAGGAATTCGATGCTTACGTCCGCCCTGAAAAGATGATCGCACCGGAGTAACGCGAGGCAGAAGCATGAGCGGCCCCCGACCGGACAAGATCGACACGGGCGAAATCAAGCGGTCCGTCACCATTGCCGGCCACCGCACCAGCATTTCGCTCGAGCGTCCGTTCTGGGATGTGCTGAAGGAACTCGCCTGCACCGAAAAAACATCGGTAAACGAGCTTGTGCGCCGCATAGATACAAGGCGCGACGGTCAGGGCAGTCTCTCCTCCGCCATACGCCTCTATGTGCTCAATGCCTTGCGCGAAAAGACAGGCAAGGTCTGCGACAAGGGCGAATGATCCCGAAGCTCTAGAGAGAAGGCCGTGGCAGCGGCACAGCCGCATTGTCTTGCGGCAGATCCATCAGGTCACGCAGGTCCTGCGGCAAGTCTGCGCCTGCATCCCGGACATTCTCTCTGAGTATCCGCCGCGCAACGAAATTCTGCAGCGCGAGCGTCTCCGTCTCGACAGTCATTTGAGTGCCCTTTCCCGCAGCCTCGATCGAGAAGGTGGGAGCACTCGCGGGTTCGTTCAGCGTGACCGTCAGTTCGGCCTGCGAAATCAGGCGCGGCAGATCGTAGAGCGCGGTGATCTGCGCTGAGCCCCCCTCGATCGACACCGCGTCATCGGCAAAGCGCAGCACGCCGTCTTCGAGCATGAACTCGCCGCCAATATCGCTCGCTGCCGTCGCTCCTGCGCGCAATGTCTTTTCCACGAGCGGGGCAAACGCATCCACCGACTGAAGCTCCACCAGCGCAGCGCCAAACCCGGCCACATCAACAGGCCTGAACGCCGCATCCGTGAAGCGGATTGTTCCGGCCCCCGTCACCGACGACACAAGGGAGAACCAACTCCGCCCTTGGCCCTGCAACTGGACATCGAGATCGAACTTGCCGGTTCCCGGCGTTGCGCCAAGAGCGGCACCAAAAGCGCGCGCGACATCTGCCTCTTGCACAGCCAGGGTCAATCCAACACCCGGCTCCCCCGCACCACCCTCGACACGCGCACCGGCAGAAACGCGGCCTCCCGCAAAACGCCCTGCGAAAGGCGAAGCGGTGAGAACACCATGCGATACGGTAACCTGGGTCTCCACATCGCTGATTGCGACCGTACCGAGTGAAAGACGCCCCGCTTTCAACTCCACGCCACCGTCGAAAGCTCCCAGCAACGACCAGTCGAGCGCCGCCACGGGCCAGATGTCGCCATCTTCTTTATCCGCCACTGCGAGCGACGTGAGGTCCAGTGCATTGGCCTCGAGCACACCGGAAACAGAAGGCAACCCTCCCTCCGTGCCGGCTTTCCATCCTGCCGTTCCCGAGAGATGGAAATTGCCGGCCACGCTCTCGAAACCTTTCAGTTCGAGGCTTTCCTTGTCCCAGACGACATCTGACGAGAAAACGAAACCGGGCCCCGACGCCTGCTCACCCACCCAAGCGGTCAGCGCAGCCGGAGCGCCGAAAGCACCAAGTGCATGCAGGACGCCCGAAGCCGCGATTTCCGCGCGCCCGGTAAACCGGAGTGCTTCAAAAGGCTGGGCAACCTCGCCTCGCGCCGTGAGCGTCGTACCATTTACATTGGCGCGGAAATTCGTGTCGTAGGTGCCGTTCCGGCCGCCGACAAGCTGCACCGCGACTGAACCGGCGCCCGGCAGGTCGGCCCGCGGCGAAAGCCCCAACTGCTCAAGCAGAATGCGTCCTTCGCTGTTGGTGGCGTTGGCAATGATATCGAGCCCTTCGAGACCGCCCGACGCCTCGTGCCGCCTCTTCACCACGCCGTCCACGCGGCTGCCACGGACAGTACCCTGCAGCGTCAGCGTATCCACCCGCGCCTGACTGTCATCCGCCTCGCCGGAAGCTCCTGTCACCAGAAGTTCGACAGGGCCTTCGACATCCGGAACATCGAAACCGCCAAGATCAAGCAGGCCGCCGAAATGTTCCGCTCTGATCGTCCCTGAAAAATTTCCTTTCACATCGTCTCGCTTGCCCGTCGTCACACCATCGAGTGCACCGGAGAAGGAGAGGCTCGCGCCGGCAATGTCATCAACATCAAGTGCGGAGACGGTGACCTTGCCCGCAGTCAGAGACATGTCGGCGTCCACACCGCGCAATGTTCGTTCGAAGGCCGTGAGACGCTCTGCGTCCAAGGCGAGTTCGACGTCGTGGCTGGCGAGGAAAGCGAGCGGATCCGCCTCTTGCGGCAGAAGCGCCATCAGCGGGTCGAAGTCGAAATCCCGTATGTCGAGCGTGAGAGCAAGGCTTGGCCGCTCTTCGGCCGCGCGATAAACCACGCCGCCTCGAAGATCGGGCGCCGTCAGGTCGCGCGCATAATCGGCTACGAGATTTTCGACCGCGAATTCGCCCGGCGTGGCTCGCAATCTCGCTCTCGCTGCAAACGGACTGCCGCGTGGTGTCGCGCGCGCGCCATTCGCGGTGTCGGTGATTGACGAAATCCAGTATGCGAAGGCGGCGATATTGCCGCTTTCCATCTGCGCCGTGCCGTCAAAATGAGGACCGTCTTCACGCTGCTCAAGCGCACCGGACATGGAAAGTTGCGTCGAGCCGCCAAATTCGCCACGCACCGTGTCGAGGTCAAGCGTACCGTCACGCAGCGAAGCCTCAATCAGGGCACCTCGCACCAACGCCTTTCCGACAGTCAATGCATCCGCCTCGAAATGCACGTTCCCGTCCAGCCAGGCCGGCACCGGTACCGAAAGCAGCGCCGGCAGCAAATGGACGACTTCCTTTCCTTCGCTCTCCGCTGTGATTTTTGCGAGTATCGCATCGAGCGAAAAACTCTCCGCCGTCAGCCGCAGCGTCATACTCGGCCGCTGCTCCCAACGCGCCTCCGCGGAACCGCGCAACGCAGCGCCATCCGCCACGACCGAAAGGTTGCGCAAACTTGCGCGGCGCGCATTCAGCACCATCCCCGCATCCACGCGGATCGGCGAGGTCTTTGTACCGTCCTCACGGTCCGTTTCCGCGCCGACCTCAAGCCGCCCATTGCCATCCAGCCGCGCGGCGAGCGAGAAATCGGTTGCGACGCCCGAGAAGAGGAACTTCACCGGATGGTCCAGCGTCCGCATCTCGGTTGTCACGCGAAAGGCCTTGTCGCCAGCGAAGTTTCCCATGCCGATACGAAACGCGAGCGGTACATCCCCGATCGTCGCCTCGAATTCCGAACGCAGGGGCCCAAGCAGCGACGTTGCGATCACGCTTCCCTGCACCTGCTGCGCCTTCCAGCGGCGGCCGTTCACCCGGTTGCGATAATTGACCGTGCCGTTTTCGAAGCTTGCTTTTTCCAGGCTGATGGATGCGAGAGAAAACATGCCTTCCTTCGGTATGCGGCTGGCGACATTCAACCCGCGCCAGTTGACGGAACCGTCGGGCAAGACTTCAAGATTGATCTGAGGCCTTACGATGCGCACACTCGTGATCTGGATATCGCCGCTGAGAAGCGGCGCCAGCGCCATCTCGGCGTCGATCTCCTCGAAAGTCGCGAAGTGAGGATCGGAAGGCAAGGAGCTCGCGTCCGGATCGTTGCCGATCTTGATCTTGCCTAGCGTCAGGTGAGGCGCGGGAAGAATCCGGAAGCGGATATCGCCGTCAATGCTCACCGGCCGGGCCGCAGCTTGCGAGGCTTGAGTTTCTATCTCCGTGCGGAACTGATTCCAGTCGACAAGACTCGGACCGACCAGCGCCGCAAACAGCAAAACGACCAGCAGCCCCGCTATGTAGGTCAGTATCGAATTCAAAAGTATCTCCAGCTTTCAAGCCAGAAGTGAACCGCTCGAGCGTTTCCCCGCATCGGTCTTTGGCTTAAGCTTGCGGGCGTGCATGGCGATTGTTCGCCGTACAGCCATGGCAGGCAAATTATGGGTTCGGATGGCGGAAATATAGTTAATTTCTCTTCTTTCAGGAAAATCTCGCGCGAAGAAAAAAAGCGCGCCGAGAAAAAGCGGAAAGACGAGCAGGCAGCGGCGAACCGCGTTCGCTTCGGGCGCACCGGCGCGGAAAAGAAGACCGGGAAACTCGAACGCGAGCGCCAGCGGAAAGACCATGACGGTAAGCGCCGCGAGGATGCGAACGAAGACGGCGACACTTCTTCCTGAAGTCCCTCCTCTCATCCATCCAATTGGTCACGCGGCGACGCCATAGCCACGTCTGAAATTCCTTTGTGATTAGAAAGGCTTGGCGAGAGCGATTGACGACAAATTCAAACCGCCTTAATAACTGACTGGTCAGTTATTAATTTACATGCGGACAGCTGAAAAAATGACCGCCTCTCCCAGCGAGCAGAAATGGCAAAGGCGGAAGGAGGACCGGCCAGCGGAAATCATGACGGCCGGCTTGCGGCTCTTCGCGGAACGGGGCTTTGCAGCTACGCGGCTGGAGGACGTCGCCGAAGCGGCGGGCGTCAGCAAGGCGACGATCTATCTTTATTTCGACAGCAAGTCCGACCTCTTTGCCGCGATCGTGCGGGACACAGCGGCGCCTCGCTTGGACGAAATCGAAAAGCTGGTCGAAACGTATGAAGGGCCGAGCGCCGACCTCATTACCCTGCTGATCGGACAATTGCGGGAAATCACGACGCCGACGCAGCTTCCCGCCCTCGTCAAGGTCATCCTCGCGGAAGCCGGAAACTTCCCGGAGATACGAAATTTCTACCGCGACCACATCATCCCGCGCGGCTTCGGCAATCTTTCGCGCGTCCTTCATCGCGGTATCGAGCGCGGCGAATTCCGCCCTTGCAATGTCGAGGCAGCCGTTCAAAGCATCATCTTCCCGATCCTCATGAATGCACTCGCACGAAATACCTTCGGCGAACTCCCGCAGCTCGATCCCGACAGCTTCTTCGCCGCCCATGCGGAGTTCGTTCTGCGCGGCCTCGCCGCGGACAGGGAAGCGTAGGCGATGCGCCTCCATTCCCTCCTGTTCGCGAGCGCGGCCGCGCTCTTCCTCATCGCCTGCGACGAGCAGCCGAAGGACACATGGCAAGGCTATGCTGAAGGCGAGTATGTGCGCGTCGCCCCGATCGACGGCGGCACGATCGAAACAATCGAGGTGAAGCGCGGCGACCGCGTGAAAACGGGCGCGCTCCTCTTCCGGCTCGAAGCGAAATCGGAAAAAGCCGCGCGCAACGCCGCCGCTGCCAATCTCGCCGAGGCGAAGGCAACGCTTCAGGAAGCGCAACTGGACCTTCAGCGTAAAATGGAATTGCGCAAACAGCGCAACGTCGCGCAAGCAGAACTCGACACGGCACGCGCGCGGCGCGACCGCGCAGGCGCGGCGACACTTGCCACGGCTTCGGCGCTCGACCAGGCGGAATGGCGCTTGAAGCGGCGCGAAGGCCATGCACCCACGGATGCGCTGGTACAGGACGTCTTGTTTCGCGCGGGCGAGTTCGCGGCGGCAAGCCAACCCGTCGTCTCGCTGCTGCCGCCGCAAAACATCAAGGTACGCTTCTTCGTGCCCGAAGCGGAGCTTGGCCGCATACGTGAAGGCGGCACGGTGCTGTTCTCATGCAGCAGTTGCCCGGAAAATTTCGCGGGCACCATCCGTTTCGTTTCCACGGACGCGGGATTCGCCCCGCCCGTCATCCATAGCGACCGCTCGAAGGAAGAACTCTTCTACATGGCGGAGGCGACGCCGGACGAAACGCCTGAAGCTCTGCATCCGGGACAGCCTGTAACGGTAATGCTGCGCGAGTAAGCGCGATGGACGAAAAACGGGGATAAAACGGGCTTATCCCCGCGACTGTCATCGAACCGTCAATGAACTGTCACAAATGATTTTGGGACGATGTTGTCCCCGCTTCGTTTCGGTTACGTGACCGTATTTTCGCTTTTAGAAAATTTGTTATCCCCGGTTTGGACGAGGAGACGATCAAAAACAGGTGTCACCCCGGCGAAAGCCGGGGTCCATGAGCCTCTTGTCATATGGCGAGAGTGGATAAGTTCACCGGGTGGCACACCGTCCATGGATCCCGGCTTTCGCCGGGATGACAGTATTTTTGGTTTGTATACAGAGTAAAAAGGCCGTCAGGCAGAAAATATCTTCCCCGGGTTCAAAATCCCCTTCGGGTCGAGCGCCTGTTTGATGGCGCGCATGACGGCGACGCCGGTTCCGTGCTCCGCTTCGAGGAACTTGATCTTGCCCTCGCCGATGCCGTGTTCGCCGGTACAGGTGCCGTCGAGGGAGAGGGCGCGGGCGACCATGCGGTCGTGGAGGCGGGTGGCTTCCGCGAGGTCCTGCGGGTTTGCGGGGTCCATCAGCAGCAGCATGTGGAAATTACCGTCGCCGACATGGCCGACGATGGGTGCTTTCAGGAACGAGGTTTCGAGATCGGCCAGCGTGCCCCTTATCGCTTCCGCGAGGCGCGAGATCGGCACGCAGACATCGGTGACCATGCCCTTCTTGCCGGGCGCATAGGCGAGCGCGGCGTAATAGGCGTTGTGGCGCGCTTCCCAGAGCTTCGTGCGGTCTTCGGCTTTCGTCGCCCATTCGGACGCGCCGCCGCCATGCTCCGAAGCGATGGCGCCGAAGCGTTCCGCCTGTTCCGCGACGGAGGCATCCGTGCCGTGAAACTCGACAAACAAGGTCGGCACTTCGGCGAGCGTCAGTTTGGAATAGGCGTTGCAGGCGCGGATCGACAGGGGATCGAGAATTTCGATGCGGGCGACGGGCAAACCCGACTGGATGGTCTCGATGACGGCATCGACCGCGCCTTCGATGCTGGCGAAGGGGACGACGCCCGAACGGATAGCTTCCGGTATGCCATAGAGCCGGAGCGTCACCTCGGTGACGATGCCGAGTGTGCCTTCGGAGCCGATCAGCAACCGCGTGAGGTCATAGCCGGCGGAAGACTTGCGGGCCCGCCGCGCGGTCCGCACCACCGAGCCGTCCGCCATGACGGCAGTGAGGTTCAGCACGTTTTCGCGCATGGTGCCGTAGCGGACTGCATTGGTACCGGACGCGCGCGTCGCGACCATGCCCCCGATGGTGGCATTGGCGCCGGGGTCGATGGGAAAGAACAATCCGGTGTCGCGCAGATAGTCGTTGAGCTGCTTGCGCGTGACGCCCGCCTCGACCCGCACATCGAGATCGGCCGCGTTCACCTCGAGAATGGCATTCATCTGCGAGAGATCGAGCGACAGGCCGCCATGCACCGCGGAGACATGGCCTTCAAGCGAGGTGCCCGCGCCGAAGGGGATGACGGGCATGTCGTAAGCGGAACAGATGCGGATGATGGCGGCGACCTCCTCCGTCGTCCGCGCGAAGGCGACGGCATCGGGCATCGCGACGGCATGCCAGCTCTCGTCGCGGCCATGAGCCTCGCGCATCGCAGCCGCTGTCGTCAGCCGGTCGCCGAGAAGCGCCTGCAATTCACCAAGCGCCGCCACCCTTCCCTCGTCCCTCGCCGCTGCCCTGCTCATGGCCGCGCTCCCTGATCGCCGTTTTGGCCAGCTTAACACGGAATTTTCCATTCACGTCATTGCGAGGAGGCGTAGCCGACGAAGCAATCCAGCCTTACGATGCCGCTGCTGGATTGCTTCGCTTCGCTCGCAATGACGAAAATAAAAAGGAAACGCCGATGACTGCCCTCTTCACCGCCGGACAGCCACTCGAATGCCCGCTTCGCAAGGTCGAGAAGCAATGGGTGGATTTCAACGGACATCTCAACATGGCCTATTACCATGTGCTGTTCGATGAATCGCTGGACGTGGCTTTTACCGGACTGGGCATCGGCTGGGATTATACCAAGCAGGGCGAAGGCTCATGCTTCACGGCGGAGGTGCATGTCTGCTACCTGGACGAGCTGAAGGAAGGCGACCCGGTTCGCATCACTTATCAGTTACTCGACGCAGACGAAAAACGCATCCATGTCTTCGGCCATATGTATCACGCGGAGAAGGGCTATCTCGCCGCGACGAGCGAACAGATGTGCATTCACGTCGACATGAAATCGCGCCGTGCCTCGCCCTTTCCCGACATGCAGATGGGGCGGATCGCGGAACTGATGAAGGCGCATGAGGGGATGACGCGGCCGGAACAGGCAGGGCGGGTGATCGGGATAAAGCGGAAGTAGAAGAGAGGCTCTCTGGCTTGCCAAATCAACAGTGTCATCCCGGCGAAAGCCGGGACCCACTCGCAATTCTTCTTGCCGCAGCAGAAGAGATTCTCGTTGGAGATGCCCAGCAGATAGTCGCCCCTGCTGAGGGAACCAATGGGTCCCGGCTTTCGCCGGGATGACAATTTTGTTTTGTGTTCCCTACCCGATCTGCGTTCCGATAATCGCGTCCGCGATCTGCGGCTTGCCGATCACGCCGAGGACGTCGGCGGCGCGGGGGATGCCGGGTTTGTCTTTCACGACCAGGGCGAGCTTCGCATCCTTTTCTCCAAGGCGCCGCATGACCTCTTCAAGGATGTTGTTCTCACGCACGAGAATGTAGTCCTGGATCGCCATGTCGGAGAGCGTTTCGACATCCCTGCCGAAGAGTTCCGGCACGCGAATGCGGCTGTCGAAGGAGACGACACCCTGAATGCGGCCCTGCTGCTGGAGCACGATGAAATTCGGCATGCCTCCTTCCGCCGCCCATTGCGCGGCCTCTTCCACCGCCAGCTCCGCCGACATGACCGAGATATTCGCATCCATCACCTCGCGGGCGCTGAGGACGAGATAGAGATTTGAATAGCGGTCTTTCGGCACCGGCCGCCCGCGCCGCACCAGCTCCGCACTGAAAATATTGTCCCGTGTGAGCGCACGTCGCATGCCGATGGAGACGGCAACCGCGATGATGAGCGGCACGATGATGTTGTAGTCGCGCGTCATCTCGAAATTCATGGTGATCGCTGTCATCGCCGCGCCCGTGCCGCCGCCAACGACAGCCGCCATGCCGATGATGGCGTAGTCGGCGACCCCGATGCCGTGATCCGCGTCGAAGATATGCAGCAAGGCGCCGAAGGCACCGCCGAGCGAGGCGCCGATGAAAAGCATGGGCGCGAAAACGCCGCCAGACGCGCCGGAGCCGATACTGAGAGAAGTGGCGAAGACCTGCGCCACGCAGAGGGCGGCGAGCAGCAGGAAGGACGTTACATGGCCTTCGAGAATGGCGGCGATGGCATCGTAGCCGCCGCCGATAATGTAGTAATGGCCGGTGAAATGCGCGAACAGGAAGAGCGCGATGCCGATGCCGGTGAAGCCTGCCGCCGCGCGCATATATTCATTCGGAAAGCGGCGCGGCATGACATCGCCCGCGAAGAGAAGCGTGCGCAGGAAGCCCCATGCGACGAGGCCGGACATGAGCCCGAGCACGACGAAGGCACCGAGATTGAAAATGTGGTCCATCTCCGACGTCGCAAACGACATCTGGGGCAGCACGAAGGCGGGGTACGAACCGAAGACGACGCGGCCGACATAGGTGGCCGAGCCCGTCGCGATGACGACGGGAAGAAAGGTGCGCGCGCTGATCTCGGGAAGGATCAATTCGAGCGCGAAGAGAACCGCGCCGAGCGGGGTGTTGAAGGTGGCCGAAATGCCGGCCGAGGCGCCTGCCGCGAGCAGCGTAATCCGCTGCCATGACGGGAGACGGGAGAACTGTGCGATGGCGGAGCCGATGGCCGAGCCGATCTGCACGATGGGCCCTTCGCGCCCGACCGTTGCGCCTGAGCCGATGGAAAGCGCCGAGGCGATGGTCTTCACCACCGCGACGCGCGGGCGGATTTTCCCTTCGCGGTGATAGACCGCGTCCATGACATCGGTGATGCCGCCGCCTTTCGCCTCCGGCGCGAAACGCCGCGTAATCCAGACGACCGCGATGCCGCCAAGGACGGGCACGAGAATGATGAGGGCGCCAAGCGGGCTGAGCGGCCCCGTTGCGCCCGATGTCGGCGTGAGCGAAAGCTGACCGAAAAAGAAGAGATTATGGAGCCCCACCAGCATGGAACGGAAAATCACCGCGCCGACACCCGTGGCGAGGCCAACGGCGAGCGCCAGCAGGGAGAGGACGACCATATTGACCTGTCTGGTATCTTCCGCCTCGCGCACCCCGCCCTGCCCTTCTTTTCCTTGATACTCCAATATGTTAGGCAGTATGACCAGCCCGACGCGCGGCATCTGCGGCGCTTCCGCCGCATGGCGAAGCCGCCTGCCGCTCCCCATGTTATGCTGTCGGCGCGGATTCGCCACGGGCGCCCCGATCTCACACCGGAAGAGTAATGACGAGTGACCCCTTCGATCTCGGGAACATCCCCGAGGAAACGACTGCCCGCTCCACAAGCCAGCAGGCCATGGCGGGCATGCGCGCGCCCTATCTGGAAGGCTTGAACGCGGAGCAGCGCGAGGCTGTGGAGGCGCTGGACGGCCCTGTGCTGGTGCTGGCGGGCGCGGGCACCGGCAAGACGCGCGTGCTGACGACGCGGCTGGCGCATCTGCTGGCGACGCGGAAGGCCTGGCCGGGGCAGATATTGGCGGTGACTTTCACCAACAAGGCGGCGCGCGAAATGCGCGACCGGATCGGCGCGCTGATCGGCGGCGTGGTGGAAGGCATGCAATGGCTCGGCACCTTCCATGCGCTGGGCGCGAAGATATTGCGGCGGCATGCGGAACTGGCGGGGCTGCGCTCCGACTTCACGATATTGGATGCCGACGACCAGATGCGGCTGATGAAGCAGATCATCGTGGCCGAAGGCATCGACGAGAAGCGCTGGCCGGCGCGCCAGCTCGCCTCGCATATCGACGGCTGGAAGAACCGCGGGCTGACGCCGGACAAGGTGCCCGCCGGCGAAGCGCATGCCTTCGCCAACGGCAAGGGCGGCGAACTCTATGCCGCCTATCAGGCGCGGCTGAAAGTTTTGAACGCGGCGGATTTCGGCGACCTGCTGCTGGAAGTGCTGCGCATCTTCCAGGAGCACCCGGAAGTGCTGGCCGACTATCAGGACCGCTTCAAATACATGCTGGTGGACGAGTATCAGGACACGAACGTCGCGCAATATCTGTGGCTGCGGCTGCTGGCGCAGAAGCACAAGAATATCTGCTGCGTCGGCGACGACGACCAGTCGATCTATGGCTGGCGCGGCGCGGAGGTGGACAACATTCTCCGCTTCGAAAAGGACTTCTCCGGCGCCAAGGTGGTGCGCCTCGAACGCAACTACCGTTCCACCGCGAATATTTTGGGCGCGGCCTCGGGCCTGATCGCCGCGAACGAGCAGCGGCTCGGCAAGACGCTGTGGACCGAAGCCAACGACAATGAAGGCGACCCGATCAAGATCGCCTCCTATTGGGATGGCGAGGAGGAAGCGCGCGCCATTGCCGAGGAGGTGGAGCAGCTGCAGCGCAACGCCCATCTGCTGCGGGACATGGCGATACTCGTCCGCGCCTCGTTCCAGATGCGCGAATTCGAAGACCGCTTCATCAATCTCGGCATCCCCTACCGCGTCGTCGGCGGCCCGCGCTTCTATGAGCGCGCCGAAATCCGCGATGCCAACGCCTATCTGCGCCTTGTCGCGCAGCCGGATGACGACCTTGCCTTTGAGCGGATCGTGAACAAGCCACGGCGCGGGCTCGGCGATGTTGCCGTGCAGACGATCCACCGGCTGGCGCGCGCGGAGAACACGACGCTTTTCCGCGCCTCGAAAATGCTGGCCGCGAGCGAAGAACTGAAGCCCGCGGCGCGGCGGGCGCTGGCCTCCTTCATCGAGCAGGTGGACCGCTGGCGCGCGCTGGTGCCCGGCATGCCGCACACGGAACTGGCGGAAATCATCCTCGATGAATCCGGCTATACCGAGATGTGGCAGAACGACAAATCGGCGGACGCACCCGGCAAGCTCGAAAACCTGAAGGAACTCGTGCGCTCCATGGAGTTTCACGAGACGCTGGCCGGCTATCTCGAACACATCTCGCTGGTGATGGAGATGGAACAGAGCGACACCGCCGACAAGATCAACCTGATGACGCTGCACAGCGCCAAGGGGCTCGAATTCGAGACCGTGTTTCTGCCCGGCTGGGAAGAGGGATTGTTTCCGCATCAGCGCGCGCTGGACGAAAGCGGCCTTGCCGGGCTCGAAGAGGAACGCCGCCTCGCCTATGTCGGCATCACGCGGGCGAAACAGCGCGCCTATATTTCTTTTGCCGCCAACCGGCGCATCCATGCGCTGTGGCAAAGCTCCATCCCGTCGCGCTTCGTGGACGAACTGCCGAAACATCATGTGCAGGTGACGGAAAGCGCGATGGCGGGCGCGAGCTACCAGAATTACGGCCAGAGCCGCTTCGCGCAGGACTTCGCGCAGAACAGCAATTATTCGAGCCCCGGCTGGCGCCGCGCCCAGGCGAATACCGAAATGACCGCGCGGACGAGGCCGCCCGCCTATGAGGTCCATGCCGATCTCGTCGCGACAAGCGACCCCGCCGCCGAAAGCTACGGCAAGGGCGAACGCGTCTTCCACCAGAAATTCGGCTATGGCCATGTGACGGAAATCGACGGCAACAAGCTGACGGTCGATTTCGACAAGGCGGGGCGGAAGAAGGTGATCGACAGTTTTCTGGAGCGGGCGTGAGCGGCTTGGGTTTTCTTTCAACAATACCGTCATTGCCGGGCTTGACCCGGCAATCCAGAAGGCGCGGTACGCGCCGCCCCGCTTCACAAGAAGCCTTTCAGCGGCACATCTCAATGAAGTCATGCGAAGAGGGACGCCGCCTTCGGCGGCTTCTGGACCCCCGGGTCAAGCCCGGGGGTGACATGTTAGGTTTAGGCGGCGCTACGGAATGACCTCCCTCTGGAAAGCCGCCTTCACCGTGCCTTACGAAGCGGCGGAGACATTCTCCGATGCGCTGGAAGCCGCGATCTGGCCGGAGGCGCTGGCCGTTTCGACGACGGAGGCGGAGCCTGGTTCCTCGCCGCTGGTGAAGACGGCATCGGACTGGAACGAGGTCGAGGCGCATGGCCTCTGGCGCGTCGAAGCTCTCTATGCGGAGGAACCGGAGGAGGAGACGCTGCGCGCGGCGATTGCCCATGCGGCGGAAGAAACCGGCATCGCCGTGACGGCGATCGCGATAGAGCCGATGCCGGATGAGGACTGGGTGACGCGTTCGCTGGAAGGGCTCGACCCGGTGCGCGCCGGGCGTTTCTTCATCCATGGCAGCCATGACGCGGATAAAATTCCGGCGGGCACTATCCCCATTCTGGTCGATGCGGCGCAGGCCTTCGGCACCGGCCACCACGAGACGACGGCGGGCTGCCTCGAATTCATTTCCGAACTGGTGCGGCCGGGCCGCCCGGTCGACGCGCTCGACATCGGCACCGGCACCGGCGTGCTCGCCATCGCCATCGCGAAACTCGCCCGGGTGAATGTGCTCGCTTCCGACATCGACCCCGTTTCGGTGAAGGTCGCGCGGGAGAACGCGCGCAAGAACGGTGTCGGCCCCTTCGTCACGGCCGTGACGGCGAAGGGCTTCGGCCATACGGCCCTCCATGCCCGCGCGCCCTATGGCCTCATCGTCGCGAACATCCTGGCGCGGCCCCTCGTCTCGCTGGCGCCCGCCTTCGCCGCCCACCTGAAGCCGGGCGGCACGCTGATCCTGTCGGGCCTGCTCGCCACGCAGGAGGCGATGGTGACGAGCGCGATGCGGATGCAGGGCCTCCGCCTGGTGGCGCGGAAGCCCAAGGGGGATTGGCTGACGCTGCGAATGGCGCGCTGAGCCCCATTGCCGCCTTCCCTGCCTGCCCTTACATTCAAGCCATGTTCCAGACTTTTGAAGACAAGGCCAATCCGGCCCTCGGGATCGAACGTGCGGCGAAGCTTCGCGAGGAGCTGAAGCGGCGCGGGCTCGACGGTTTCCTCATTCCCCGCGCCGACGAGCATCAGGGCGAATATGTGCCGCCCCATGCGGAGCGGCTTCTCTGGCTGACCGGCTTCAACGGCTCGGCGGGCATGGCGATCGTGCTGAAGGACCGTGCCGCGATCTTTGTCGACGGGCGCTACACGCTGCAGGTGCGCGGCCAGGTGGACATGGACACTTTCGAGCCGAAGCACCTGATGGATGAACCGCCGGCGCGCTGGATCGAGGAAAACCTGCCGAAGGGCGCAAAGCTCGCCTACGACCCGTGGCTGCACACGATCGACGCGGCGGCGCGCTACAAGAAGGCGGCGGAGAAGGCGGGCGGCGAACTGGTGGCGGTGGACACGAACCCGCTCGACGCCGTCTGGGCCGACCAGCCGGAACCGCCTGTGGCGAAAGTCGTGCCCCACCCGCTCGACGTCGCGGGCGAGGCGGCGAGCGACAAGATCAAACGCATCGCGACGGCGCTGATGAGCGAGGACGCGGACGCCGTGGTGCTGACCATGCCGGATTCGATTGCATGGCTCTTCAATATCCGCGGTGCGGACGTGCCGCATACGCCACTGCCGCTCTCCTTCGCGCTGCTGCATGAGGACGGCCATGCCGACCTCTTCATCGACGAGCGCAAGCTCGATGGCGAGGCGCGCGCGCATCTCTCCGGCATCGCGACGCTGTACGGACGGGACGACCTCGGCGCGGCGCTCGATGCGCTAGGCCGCGCGAAGAAGACCGTGCTGGTGGACCCAGCAACCTGCGCCGCATGGATCGACGCGCGGCTGAAGGCGGCGGGCGCCGAGGTGAAGCGCGGGAACGATCCGTGCGAACTGCCGAAAGCCTGCAAGAACGAAGCGGAAGTGAACGGCACCCGCGCCGCGCATCTGCGCGACGGACGCGCGCTGACGAAGTTTCTCGCATGGCTCGGGCGCGAGGCGCCGAAGGGTGGCGTCGACGAGATCGCGGCGGCGAAGAAGCTCGAAGCCTTCCGCGCGGAAACGAACGAACTCCGCGACCTGAGCTTCGACACGATTTCGGGCGCGGGCGCGAACGGCGCCATCGTCCATTACCGCGTGACGGAGGCGACCAACCGGCCGCTGAAACCGGGCGAATTGTTCCTTGTCGATTCCGGCGCGCAATACCGGGACGGCACCACCGACGTGACGCGCACGGTCGCCATCGGCACGGCGGGCGCGGAGGAGCGCGACCGCTTCACCCGCGTGCTGAAAGGCCATATCGGCATCGCCACCGCGCGCTTCCCCGAAGGCACCTCGGGCGCGCAGCTCGACGCCTTCGCGCGCATGGCGCTCTGGAAGTCCGGCCTCGACTACGACCACGGCACGGGCCATGGCGTCGGCTCCTATCTCTCGGTGCATGAGGGGCCGCAGCGTATTTCCAAGATGGGCCACCAGCCGCTGAAGGCGGGCATGATCGTTTCCAACGAACCCGGCTATTACAAACCTGGCGGCTATGGCATCCGCATCGAGAACCTCTGCGTCGTGACACCCCCCGCCCCGATTGAAGGCGGCGAGCGCATGATGATGGGCTTCGAAACGCTGACGCTCGCGCCGATCGATCTTGCGCTGGTGGAGAAAAGCCTGCTGACGGCAGAGGAAGTGGACTGGCTCAACGCCTATCACGCCCGCGTCCGCGAGGTGCTGTCGCCGGGGCTCGACGCGGAGACGAAGGCGTGGCTGGAGACGGCGACGCGGGCGATTTAAGGGCCGGCTACTGGATTCTGAGAAACCGCAAGGCCTGTCTCGCCTTCAGCGGCAGGCGCGCATAAAGCGTCTTGGCGGCGGGACGCAGGCAGGCGGCGTAGACGTAAGCCGCATAGCCCTTCCATGACAGCACCACGCCATAGCCGCGCACGGCGACACGGCGGTTCGACCAGGCGAGCTTGTAATCGTCGGCGGGCGGCAGCGGATCGTATTCGCCGAGGCCGTCTTCGATGCAGGCGCGGATGGTGAGTTCCGTCACGACGAAACCGGGGCTGTGTTTCGCGAAGCGGGGCGAGAAGGTTCCCATATAGGCGTAGTGGCTGCCGCCATGGCGGAAGCCGATCTCGACCGCCGCCGTTTCCCCGCCGACCGAGAGATGGGAGAGCGCAAGGCCGGAACGCGCCGTCTCGTCGCCCGCCAGTTCCATCAGGCAGGCTTCGACGCGCGCATCGGCGAAGGCGCGGCCGTAATGGCCGCGGGCTTCCAGCCAGTGCCGCTTGAAGGCGAAGGCGCGGCCCATCAGCTCCACGGCGCGGGGGCCGGGACCAACGATTTCAAAGCCGACATCGCCGAGCGATGCGAGCTTCTTCATGCGCTTCGCGTTGCGCTTTGCCTGCGGCCAGCCCGCCCCGTTGAAATCCGCCGCCGAGTCGAAAGGCGAACTGTCGAGCGCGGGCGCTTCCGTGGGCGGTCCCAGCACGCTGCCGCGCCCCGCCGCCCAGCCGGCAATGGCGCTGTCGGCGCGCACCCCGGCGAGATTGAGAAAATCAACATCGCCCCATTGCGCGATTTCGAGAAAGGCGGCTTCGATCCACGCCGCGCGGCCCGGCGCATCCTCGGCGACGACATCGCCATACTGGCCGACGGGATCGCCCGCCCATGACGCAACGCGGCCGAACGGCGTGCGGCGCACCGCAACCGGCCAGACCAGCACCAGCCGGCCCCGCTCCCGCACGGCGACGAGCCGCAGCTCGGTCTGCTCATCGCAGAAATGCCGCGCCCAGACGAGATGGAAATCGCAGGACTGAAAGGCCGTGGCCGCCCCGCAGGCCCGCGCCTCAAGCGCGCGCCATTCAGGCGCGAGCGCCTTCGCCGCTTCGAAACGGCGATGGGTGTCGACCCCGAGCACGGACGCAGCTTCCACCGGCGGCTTGCGCGTCAGCAACGCGCCCACCGCATAGACCAGTTGGTCCAGAAACAGCGTCTCCTGCAGGATCAACACAGCTTCCATGAAGCCCTCAAGCGCAATCGGGCGGTCCTTCCGGGGAACCGGAGGGCCGAAAAGCTCAATTTCGCAGAGGCAAGGTTAAGATCGTCTAACCGGGAACCCGAAATCGCCCCCTTCGGGGCGGAAACCCGCTTCTCAGCCCGCCAGCTCGATCCATTGGTCTTCATCGAGGATCTCGATGCCGAGTTCCCGCGCCTTGGCGAGCTTCGACCCTGCATCCGCCCCGGCCACAAGAATGTCTGTCTTCGCCGAAACGCTGCCCGCCACCTTGGCGCCCAGTTGCTCCGCCCGCGCCTTGGCCTCGGACCGCGTCATCTTTTCGAGCGAGCCGGTGAAGACCACGGTCTTGCCGGCGACGGGGGAGGAGGTTTCCTGCTTCGGCAGCGGCACGCCCTTTACCCCTGCCTCCCGCAGCCCGTCGAGCACCTCGCGATTATGTTTTTCGGCGAAGAAATCCACGATCGACTCCGCCAGCACCTCGCCCACCCCGTCGATGGAGAGAAGCTCGGCATAGGCCTCGTCCTCGCGGTCTGCCGCCGCGCGCATCTGCTCCTCGAAATGATCGAGCGTGCCGTAGCTCCGCGCCAGCAGCCGCGCATTGGTCTCGCCGACATGGCGAATGCCGAGCCCGAAGATGAAACGGTCAAGCTCCACCTCGCGCCGCGCATCGATGGCGTCGAAAAGCTTTCGCGCGGATGTCGCGCCCCAGCCTTCGCGGTCCTTCAGCTTCTTGAGGCTTTTCGCGTCGCGCGCCGCCAGCGTGAAGATGTCGTCCGGCTTCTTGATGAGGCCGTCCTCAAAGAAAGCGGCAATCTGCTTCTCGCCGAGCCCTTCTATGTCGAAGGCATTGCGAGATACAAAGTGACGAAGCCGCTCCACCGCCTGCGCCGGGCAGACGAGGCCGCCCGTGCAGCGGGCCACGGCATCGAGCTTGCCCGTCTTCGGGTTCACCTCGCGCACGGCGTGGCTGCCGCATTCGGGGCATGTGTCGGGAAACACGAACTTCTTTTTCCCGCGCGGACGATCCTCCACCACGCGCACGATCTGCGGGATGACATCGCCCGCGCGCTGCACCACCACCGTATCGCCCGGCCGCACGCCGAGGCGCTCGATCTCGTCGGCATTGTGGAGCGTCGCGTTCGACACCACGACGCCGCCGACCGTGACCGGCGTGAGGCGCGCGACCGGCGTCAGCGCGCCGGTGCGGCCGACCTGGATCTCGATCTTCTCCAGCACTGTCATTGCCTGCTCGGCCGGAAACTTGTGCGCCAGCGCCCAGCGCGGAGAACGCGAGACGAAGCCGAGGCGGTTCTGCCAGTCGAGCCTGTCGACCTTGTAGACCACGCCGTCAATGTCGTATCCGAGCGTCGCGCGGCGCTCTTCTATGTCGTGATAGAAGTCGATCAATGCTTCCACGGTATCGCAGCGGCCGAACAGCGGATTGACCGTGAAGCCCCATTTGCGGAACGCATCCATGACGCCGGATTGCGTATCCGCCGGAAGGTCCGACATTTCGCCCCATGTATAGGCGAAGAAACGGAGCGGCCTGCTGGCGGTGATCTTTGCATCGAGCTGGCGGAGCGAGCCTGCCGCCGCGTTGCGCGGATTGGCGAAGACGGGCTTGCCCGCCTCGCGCTGCCGCTCGTTCAACGCTGCGAAATCCTCATGGCTCATATAGACTTCGCCGCGCACTTCCACGACATCGGGAATGTTCTTTCCCTTCAGCTCCGCCGGAATGTCGCCGATGGTCTTCAGGTTCTCCGTAACGTTCTCGCCCTCGCGCCCATCGCCGCGCGTTGCGCCCATCACGAACTTGCCCTTCTCGTAGCGCAGCGCCGCCGACAAGCCGTCGATCTTCGGCTCCGCCGTGATGGGCAGGATGTCTTCTTCCTTCAGGTTGAGAAAGCGCCTGATGCGCAAGGCAAAGTCGCGCACATCTTCATCGTCGAAGGCATTCGACAGCGACAGCATCGGCACCTTGTGCACGACCTTGCCGAAGCCGTCCGCCGGCTGCGCGCCGACGCGGTGGCTCGGGCTGTCCTCGCGCACAAGCTCGGGATAGCGCGCCTCGATGGCCTCGTTGCGGCGGCGCAGCGTGTCATATTCCGCATCGGAAATACGCGGCGCATCCTTCTGGTAGTAAAGCTTGTCGTGCTTCTCGATCTCGGCGGCAAGCCGCTCAAGCTCTTCCGGCGCCTCTTCCAGCGTCAGATGATCGACATCCTTCTGCGCCAGCGCCTCATCGAAGCTTTTCCGTTTCGCACTCATATCGCCTCACTCACGGATGGCTGCCGATCAGCCTGTCTGCGGCGGCGCGCGCTTCATCCGTTACCGTTGCGCCGGCGAGCATACGCGCGATTTCCTCGCGCCGCGCCGGTGCGTCCAGCGTCTCGACCCGCGTCGCCACCTTTGCCGCTTTCGCCTCGCCGCCCTTTGAGATGCGGAAATGATGCTGCGCGCGGGCGGCGACCTGCGGCGAATGGGTGACGACGACAACCTGTGCCATCCTGGCGAGTTCCGCGAGCCGCAGGCCGACGGCTTCCGCCACCGCGCCGCCGACACCTGAATCCACTTCGTCGAAAATCAGTGTCGGCGCGCTGCCGCGCGAGGCAAGCGCAACCTTCAGCGCCAGCACGAAGCGCGAAAGCTCGCCGCCCGACGCGATCTTGATGAGCGGCCCGAGCGGCGCGCCGGGATTTGTCGAAATGAGGAAGGAGACGCGGTCGATGCCGTCCGGTCCGCCCTGCCCCTCGGGGAGAACGTCCATCTGCGTCTTGAAAGTCGCCTTGTCGAGCTTGAGCGGCTTCAGCTCCTTCATCACTTCCTTGTCGAGCTTCGCCGCCGCCTTTGCGCGCGCGGCGGACAGCACTTGCGCATGAGCCCTGTAGGCCGCGGCTGCCTCATCGGCGGATTTGCGCAGCCGCGCAAGCGTCGCCTCGCCGCCCTCGATTTCGGCAAGCTGCCCGCGCAGCTTGTCCGCAAGCTCGGCGAGATTGTCCACCGCGACATTATGTTTGCGCGCGGCGGCGCGAAGCGCGAAGAGCCGCGTCTCCGCCTGTTCGAGGCGGCGCGGATCGAACTCCAGCGCCCGCATCGCAAGCGCCACCTGGTCGCGCGCTTCCGCCGCTTCGTTCAGCGTCCGGTCGAGGGCGGCAATGGCGCCGTCGAGCCGGCCGCCCGCCTGCTCCGCCACACGGGCAAGACGGCGCAGCGCCACGGTGAGGCGCGCATCGAGCCCGCCATCGCCCGACAGCGCCTCTTCCGCCTCAGCGAGATCGCCCGCGATCTTTTCCGAATGCATCATCAGCGTGCGCTCTTCGGCAAGCGCCGTTTCCTCGCCCGCCACCGGCTGCAGCTCGTCCAGCTCGGCGACGACATGGGTGAGATAATCCTGCTCGGCTTTCGCCCGCGCCAGCATCGCTTCATGGGCGGCGAGCGCATCCCGCGCCTCCGTCGCAGCCGCCCAGAGCCGCCGCGCCTTCGAGACATCGGCTTCCAGCCCGCCAAAGGCATCGAGGATCGCGCGGTGGCCGGATGCATCGAGCAGCCCGCGCTCATCATGCTGGCCATGCACTTCGACCAGCGCATCGCCGAGCTGCCGCAATAACCCGATGCTTACCGGCTGGTCGTTGACGAAGGCCCGCGAGCGGCCGTCGCGCGTCTGCACGCGGCGAAGAATGAGATCGCCTTCGGCTTCAAGATCGTTTTCGGCGAGGAGAGTTCGCGCCGGATGCGCGGGCGCAATGTCGAAGACGGCCGTGACGCTGCCCTGCTCCGCCCCTTGCCGCACAAGGCCTGCATCGGCCCGCGCGCCGAGCGCAAGGCCGAGCGCGTCGAGAAGGATGGACTTGCCGGCACCCGTTTCGCCCGTGAGTGTGCACAGGCCCTTGTCGAGCGCCAGTTCCAGCCGGTCAATAAGGACGATATCGCGGATCGACAGCGCGGCGAGCATGAAACACGCCTTCTAAAAAGAAGACCGGAAAATCAGAAAACGGAGTTCCATGTCCTGCTGATCCAGGAATCCTTGTTCTCCACCGGCTCCAGTCCCTCGTTGGACAGCATCGCATAGCTGTCTTCATACCAGTCGCTGCCGGGATAATTGTAGCCGAGGATCGCCGCCGCCGTCTGCGCTTCGGTTTTGACACCAAGCGCGAGATAGGCTTCCGTCAGCCGTTCCAGTGCTTCGGGCGTGTGCGTCGTCGTCTGGTATTTTTCGATAACGACACGGAAGCGGTTGATGGCGGCAACATAGTCGCGGCGAATGAGATAGTAGCGGCCGATTTCCATTTCCTTGCCGGCGAGATGATCGAGCGTGAGGTCGATCTTCAGGCGCGCATCGCGCGAATATTCGCTGGAGGGGAAACGCTGCGTCAGTTCGTAGAACGAGTTGAGCGCGTTTTCGGTCATCTTCTGGTCGCGGCCCACATCCGAAATCCGCTCGTAATAGCTCAGCCCGATCAGATAATAGGCGTAAGGCACATCCTTGTTGCTCGGATGCAGCGAGATGAAACGCTGCGCGCTGAGGATCGCCTCGTCATATTCGTTGATCTTGTAGTGCGCATAGGCGCTCATCAGCATCGAGCGGCGCGCCCATTCCGAATAGGGATGCTGGCGCTCGACCTCGTCGAACTCCTTCGCCGCGGGGATGTAGTCGCCCGCCGCCATGTGGTCCATCGCCTTGTTGTAGATCTGCTCGACCGGCCGCTCTTCATAGGGAAGCTCGTCGTCGGAGGAACACCCCGCCAGCCCGGCCACCGCAAGCGCCAGCGCGCCCGCAAGGGCGGCGCGGAAATACGGCAGCGATGAACCTGTGTGACGTCGGATGGGCAGGTTGGCCTCACTCATTCGGGCAAAGTCCATTTCATTCGATGATCCGGCGGGCTTCGGCCTGAAACCTCGCCCGACTCGCCGGCACGGGACCGGCAGGAGCCTTTTTCTATCTCAATAAGCGGCGCGAAACCATAGCGGCCCCGCCCCCCGCGCGGCAAGCCGCACCGGGGCGGATAAAGGGCCTAAAAGGGTGAGAAAAGGAAAAGGCGCGAGCTTTGGGCCCGCGCCTTCCAGACAAGAGAGCGAGGAACGGTCAATCGGCCGGGATGGCCACCAGTTCCGGGCCGGAATGGGCCGCAGAGGAAGCGTCCGTGAAATCCACCACTTCCCAGGCCGAACGGTCGGCCATCAGCGCCCGCAGCACGCGGTTGTTCATGGCATGCCCGGCGCGCGAGCCTTCATAGCGGCCGATCAGCGGCCGGCCGGACAGCGCCAGATCGCCCACGGCGTCCAGCACCTTGTGGCGCACGAATTCATCTTCGTAGCGCAGGCCTTCCTCATTGAGGATACGGTCCTGATCCACGACCACCGCATTATCGAGCGAGCCGCCCTTGGCGAGACCCGCCGCCCACATCGCCTCGATGTCGCGGCGCAGGCAGAAGGTGCGGGCGCGCATGATATCTTCGACGAAGAAATCATCATGCAGGTCCACTTCAAGCGCCTGACGGCCGATCAGCGGATTGTCGAAATCGATCTCGAAGGACACACGGAAACCATCGCCCGGCAGCAAGGCCGCGCGCTTCGCGCCATCTTCGACGATAACGGGCTTCAGGATGCGGATCGCCTTGCGCGGCGCATCGAGCTTTTCGATACCCACGCCCTCGATCGCATCGATGAAGATTTCCGAGCTGCCGTCGAGTACCGGCACTTCCGGTCCATCGATTTCCACCAGCGCATTGTCGATGCCGAGCGCCGAGAAGGCGGACATCAGATGTTCGACCGTGCTGACGGTGGTGCCGGCGGCATTGCCGATGGCGGTGGAAAGTGTCGTATCGACGACATGATCGAATGTCGCGGGAATGTCGGAAACCTCGCGGCCCTGGGCCACGAGATCGGTGCGCCGGAAAACGACGCCACGGTCGGCTTCGGCGGGATGCAGAACCATGTGGATCGCCGCGCCGCTGTGCAGGCCGATGCCGTCGATCACGACGGGGCGCACGAGCGTCTTCTGCGGAAAGGCGATCGCGCGGATACGCCGTTCCCGCCGGACATTCTCCAGCATGATGGTTTCAAATTCCGATTTCTGCACTCTGAACACCTGGCACCCCTGAAGTCAGACCCGCCCCCGCTGATCTGCTTCTTTATGTAGCAGTGCCGTGAATCGGTCACAAATAACAGATTTTTACTGAATGTTACCTTTCGGAGGCGACGTCTAAGTATTTGATATAAAAGGGGAATTTGCAGATTTTCGCCGCCTCCGCGCGGCGGCCGATTAACATTACCCTTGATGGCCGGTGGAGGGGAAAGGAGGAGTTTGACACCCCCTGGGCGCACATCTATTACAGCTCGCAAATGAAATATGATCGGCGGCCTCAGGGGGGCGGTTGAGCGTATCCCGGGGCCGCTTCCATGACTGTGCCTTACCGACCCTCAGTCGACGGCCTGCGCGCTGTCGCCGTTATCTCCGTTATGCTGTTTCACGCCGAAGTGCCGGGCTTCTCAGGCGGCTTTGTCGGTGTAGATGTATTTTTTGTGATCAGCGGCTATTTGATCACGGGCATCATTCTACAGCAGCAGGCGACGAAATCGTTTTCCCTGCTCCACTTCTACGAACGGCGGGCGCGGCGCATCCTGCCTGCCCTCTTCCTGATCATGTCCGTAACTCTCGTTGCCGCTGCTTTGCTCACGGCGCCGTTCCGCTTTGCCGAAATTGCGGAATCGGCGGCGGCCGCGCTGTCCTTCACGGCAAACATCTATTTCTGGGCAAGCAGCGACTATTTCGCGACGGCGGCCCGTATCCAGCCTCTCATTCACACCTGGTCGCTCGGCGTCGAGGAGCAGTTCTACATCGTCTTTCCGCTCCTAATGCTCGTCTTCGCGCGGGCGAAGCGGGCCTCGCTCGGCATTGCTATCTCGAGCCTCGCAATCGCATCGCTGATCGTCAGCGAGATCATGGCCCGGCATCATCCGAACGCCGCCTTTTACCTGCCGCACTCGCGCGCATACGAACTGCTTGCTGGATCCCTGATCGCATTGTACCGGCCGACCGGCGACACATTGGGGCCCCGAATAAGCGCCGTGCTTCGGGCAAGCGGTGCAATAATGATTGCAGCTTCGGTGGGAACCTATCACGAGGGCATGGTTCTGCCAGGCTTTGCCATGCTCCTGCCCGTGCTGGGAGTGGCGCTCATGCTCCTTGCCGATGACCGCGATGAGCCGCTTGCACAGGCGCTCTCCTGGCGGCCATTGGTCTTCGTCGGATTGTGCTCATACTCATTATATCTTTGGCACCAGCCGATATTAGCCCTCGCAAGAATTGCCACCACCGATCATCTCAATCTCGGTGGCAGCATTGTCATTCTTGCGCTGTGCGTCCCGCTTTCGTGGCTCTCATGGCGCTATGTCGAACAGCCGTTCCGCGACGGCAGAAAAATAAATATCAAGCCGTTCGTACTCACGGCAAGCGGTGTCGGCGCCGCCATACTCGCAACGAGCGCGGTAATGATACAGACGCGCGGACTTGAGTTCATGGCGCGCCCTGAATATGTCGATATGCAGGCTCATTTCGACCGCGGCGGAAAAGAGCGGGCCGAAGGCATTCATTTGAGCACATGCCATTTCCGCAGCGACACCGGCTCGCCCGACCTCTTCCTGAAGCAGTGGAACTGCCTCGGCAGCGGAAAAGGCGCTTCGGTGTTAATCCTCGGCGACAGCCATGCAGCCGACAAGGCCTTCGCGTTGCGCGCCGTCGGTATCGAACCCGCTCAAATGACGGCGCCCGGCTGCGGTATCGTTCAACACGCGTTTTCAGAACACTGTCTCGCCTTGTACCGTACCGCGATAGAACGCCTGAAGGACCGCCCCGACCTTCGAATCCTGTTCACCCAATCCGTCACTCATCACCCGCTGACTAAAGACGATATCGCCACAGCGGCGGAGCTGTTCAAATCGTTCGGCAGGACCGTCGTCTGGCTGTCGCCCATGCCTTCATTCCCGAACATTCGCGACGAGATGGCAAATCGTGCTTTAAGTGGCAACAATCCATTCTCCGGCACATATCCGTTTAAGAATGACGCCGCCGTGAGCGCAAAGGCCCTGATGGTCGAGGTAGCCACCGACGGCGCCGTATTTGATACGCAGAAAGCATTTTGCGAAGCGGGTGAGATCGAGCCGTGCAGCCCCTACGCCAAACAGGACCTGCTGCTGGTCGATCAGGACCATGTTTCCTCAGCCGGAGCACGCGCAATCGGTGCAGCCATGAGCCTCTTCCTGTTCGGCGAGGCAGCCCCCGCGGGCGGGGCCAAGGCCGTTCCCGCACCCTGAACCGTCTTTCAAAACGAAAGCGGGGCCCCCGTTTCCGGAGGCCCCGCCGAACGTTTCAAGTGCTGGCGTCTAGTTCGCCTGGCGGCGCAGGAAAGTCGGGATCTCGAGTTGCTCTTCTTCGTAGGAAGGCTGCACGAGGCGGCTTTCCGTCGAGGCCGACAGACTTTCAGGCCGGTTCTCCGGCTGCATGCGCGGCTCCGGCTTGGCGGCCCGCTGGGCCACCGTCGGCTCGCGGCGCTGCTGCGGCGCCGGCGCCGGCTCCTCGTTCTCCTTGCGGCGGTTGCCGGTCAGGCGTTCGAAGAAGGTCGGGCCCTTTTTCGGCGCCCGGGACTGCTGGACAGGCGCGGCGCGCTGGCCCAGGAAGCCCGGAATGTCCGCCTTCTGCACCCGGTCGAGATCGCCCGGGATGCGCGGTGCCCTCGGTTCGGCGCGAACCGCCTCGGCCCGCACCACCGGTGCCTCCACTTCCGCCCGCACCGGCTGCTGCCGGGGCTCAGGCTTGTGGATGATGACCTCGGCTTCATAGTCCTTCGGATCGAACTGGCCGTTCGACCGCGCGGCAGGCGCGGTCTCCGCCGTTTCGATGCCGAGTTCGCTCTGCGCGGCGGCAGGAGCAAGACGCTCCTCGATCCGCTCCACCTGCGCCTGCACCGGATTGAGGGTGCGGACGGTCTGCGCCGGGAAGGGGGCGGCAGCGCTGCGGCCGGCAGGAGCCTGCACGGCGCGGACCTGCGCCGGTTGGCTTTCGGGCCGCTGCACCTGGCCTGCTTCCGCTTCGATGCCCGTCGCCACGACAGAGACGCGCATGCGGCCCTCGAGCGAATTGTCGAAGGTCGAGCCGACGATGATGTTGGCGTCCGGATCGACTTCCGAGCGGATGCGGTTTGCCGCCTCGTCCACTTCATAAAGTGTCAGGTCCATGCCGCCGGTGATGTTGATGAGCACGCCCTTGGCGCCCTTCATCGACACTTCGTCGAGCAGCGGATTGGAGATCGCGGCCTCGGCGGCTTCGATGGCGCGGTTTTCGCCGCTCGCATCGCCCGTGCCCATCATGGCCTTGCCCATCTCGTTCATCACGGTACGAACGTCCGCGAAGTCGAGATTGATGAGGCCCGGCTTCATCATGAGGTCGGTGATGCCGGCCACGCCCGAATGCAGCACCTGGTCCGCCATGCCGAAAGCATCGGCGAAGGTCGTGTTCTCGTTCGCGACCCGGAAGAGATTCTGATTCGGGATGATGATGAGCGTATCGACATATTGCTGCAGGTCGCGGATACCCTCTTCCGCGAGCCGCATCCGGCGCGAGCCTTCGAACTGGAACGGCTTCGTGACAACGCCGACCGTGAGAATGCCGTTTTCGCGCGCCGCGCGGGCGATGACGGGCGCCGCGCCCGTGCCCGTGCCGCCGCCCATGCCGGCGGTGATGAAGACCATATGAGCGCCCTGCAGGTGCTCCGAGATCTCATGCAGTGCCTCTTCCGCCGCCGCGCAGCCGACTTCGGGCCGCGAACCGGCACCGAGGCCTTCCGTGATCGACGCGCCGAGCTGGATGCGCCGGTCGGCCGAGGACAGTGCGAGCGCCTGTGCGTCGGTATTCGCCACCACGAATTCCACGCCTTCGAGGCCCGCCTCGATCATGTTGTTGACCGCATTGCCGCCGGCGCCGCCAACGCCGAACACTGTGATGCGGGGCTTGAGTTCCTGCGTCTGGGGAACCGAAAGTTTGATGCTCATGAAAGCCTCCTGGGAGCGAAATTGAAAATCGGGGTCGGTGTTGCCGCTTTTCGCGGCGGGGGTTCGGTGCCCCTTTTGCCGGGGGGCGCTGCGAGCCGGCCCGTTCGCCACCGGCTTCTTGCCCTTTCCGGCCAGCCGCCCCTGCGCCTGCCTTGGATTGCGCGTTCCATCAGAAGTTCTCCTTCAGCCAGCGGCCGAACCGGCGGATCTGTCCGCGCGGCATGGCCGCCTCGTCGCCGTCATCGCCGCCGGCGGCATCGAGAGGAGAGATTTGCGAATAGGCGAGAAGGCCCGCGCATGTGGAGAAGGCGGGCCCGCCCGTCGCCTCGGCAAGCCCCGTCAGGCGGACCGGCTGGCCCACCCGCACCTGCTTGTCGAGCATACGGGCCGCGAGTTCGCGCGCACCGTTGAGCTGCGCCGCGCCGCCCGTCAGCACCACGCGCCTGCCCGCGAGCCGGCCATAGCCGCTCGCTTCCATCCGGTCCCGCACAAGCTCGAACGTCTCCTCCAGCCGCGGCTGGATGATGCCGGTCAGCATCGACCTCGGAATATGGTTGGCCGAATCGGCATCGCTCTCGCCTACCTGCGGCACGTCGATCATCTCTCTTTCGTCCGAGGGGCTCGCAAGCGCGCTCCCGTATAACGTCTTCATCCGCTCTGCATGTGAGAGCGGTGTGGAGAGCCCCCGCGCAATATCATTAGTAATGTGATTCCCGCCAATTGACACGGAATCGCAGTAAACCATCGCGCCTTCGAAGAAGATGGCGAGCGACGTCGTGCCGCCGCCCATGTCGATCATCGCGACGCCGAGATCCATCTCGTCCTCGACCAGGCAGGCAAGCCCGCTCGCATAGGGCGACACGGCGATGCCCGCCACGCTGAGGTGGCAGCGTTCGATGCAGAGTTCGAGGTTCCTGAGCGGCCCGCGCAGCGCGCTGACCATATGCACCTCGACACCGAGCTTCTCGCCGAACATGCCGCGCGGATCGCGCACGCCCCGGCTGCCGTCGACGCTGTAATTGGTCGGGATCGCATGGAGAACGTCGCGCCCTTCCGGCTGGAAATTCGCCTGCGCGTGATGAATGAGCCGCGACACATCGGCATCGCCGACCTCGCCGCCCGTGATCGAGGCGCGCACGCCGACCGTCTGGCTCTTCGGCTCCGCGCCGGAAAAGCCGACAACCACGTCGCGGATCGTGACACCCGCCATCCGCTCCGCCGCATCGACCGCCACACGGATCGCCTCTTCCGCCGCATCCATGTCGACCACCGCGCCCGCGCGAATGCCGCGCGATACCTGATGCCCGATGCCGATGACGCGCACCGGCGCATGGCCGTTCGCAAGCCGCCCCGGCTCGATCTTCGCAATGAAGCACGAGATCTTGCTCGACCCCACATCGAGCGCCGCGATCGTGCCGGACCGTCCCGCCGCGACGGGCCTGCCCTGAAAACTCCTCGACCCCAGACTGACCATATTCATGTATTGCCTCCACGGCCGGCCTGCCCCGGCCGGACCACGCTTTTCTTCAACGTCGCGTCGGTCGCGATACCCTTGCCGCTCGCGGCGTCTTCCGTCAGCTCCACCGAGACGCGATCGGGAAGCCGGAGATCGACGGCGACGATGTCGCGCGACAGAACCCTGTATTTCGTGTCGTAGGCGGTAAGATCCGCCAGTGCCTTCGCAACGCCCACCTCGGGCAGCTTCACGTCGACGCCGTTCTCAAGCCGCAAATTCCAGCGCCGGTCGCTGACGCGCACGAAGGCGCGCACGCGCTGCAGCAGCTCCGGCCGCTCTTTCTGCATCAGCGTCAGCAGTTCCGGCGCCGCCCGCGGCGCGCCGAAGCCGACGATGAAAGGCAAATGCGCGAAATCCTGCACGCCCTCATCCGTGATCGGACGGCCTTCGGCATCGACGATGGAAAGCTCGCCCCCGCGCTGCCAGAGCGCGAAAGGCCGCCGCTCGCTCACCTCGATGCGGATCGTGTCCGGCAGAAGCCGCGTGACGGTTGCCGAGCGCACCCAGTCGAGCCGCTCGATCCGCTGCCGCGCCGCTTCCGTGTCGAAGCCGAAAATCGGGTCGCCCCGCTCGATGCCGACAGCGGTGAGAAGATCGTCTTTCCGGGTCTGCGCACGGCCGGTCACGGTCACGTCCTGGATGCTGAAACCGGACAGCGCCAGAAGGCGATTCACGTGATGCGTCACCGCATTGGCGCCGTTCTCCGCATGGCCGCCGATCACCGTGCCGTAAAGGATCACGCCTGCGATCATCGCCAGCGCCACATAGGCGAAGGGCCGCATGCCGAAATTGCCTTCGCGCATATTCTCGATCCAGAGACCGATAGGGCCCGACGGCCGCTCCGCGCGGCGGCCGAACGTCCGGTTCGCGGCGCCGTTGCGGCGCTTGCCCGGCGCGATCTTCGAGCCCTTCTTGCGCGGCGCGGCGCGCACGCCCGTGCGCGACACTTTCTTCACCTGTCGCATGATGCTTCCTCCACCATCCAGCTCACCAGCTCGCCGTAGGAATAGCCGGCGAGATTGGCAAGCTCCGGCACGAGCGATGTCGGCGTCATGCCCGGCTGCGTGTTCACTTCGAGGAGAATGAGTTCGGGCTTGCCCGGCCGCGTATCGTCGAAGCGGAAATCGGCGCGGGAAACGCCCCGGCAGCCAAGCGCCTTGTGCGCGGCCAGCGTCACGCGCTGCACCTCGGCATAGATGTCTGCATCGATGGGCGCCGGGATGATGTGGCGCGAACCGCCGGTCTGATACTTCGCCTCGTAATCGTAGAAAGTCGTATTGGCGATGATTTCGGTGACGCCGAATATTTCCTCACCCATCACGGCGCAGGTAAGTTCGCGGCCCGCGATATAGCGTTCCGCCATCACCTCGTCGCCGAGGTTCCATTCCGCCGAGGTAAGTTCGGCGGGCGGCCTGTTGTCGCCCGCGCGCACGATGAAGACACCGACGGAGGAGCCTTCGCTCACCGGCTTGATGACGTAGGGGGGGTCCATCACATGGCCATGCGCCGCCTGCTCGCGCGGCACCACGACGCTTTCGGCGACCGGAAGACCGGCGGCGCGGAAAACGAACTTCGCCCGTTCCTTGTGCATCGCCAGCGCGGAGGCGAGCACGCCCGAATGCGTGTAAGGCACGCGGAGAATTTCAAGCAGCCCCTGGACGCAGCCATCTTCGCCCCAGCGGCCATGCAGCGCGTTGAAAGCGACGTCCGGCTTCACTTTCAATATCTGGTCGGCAAGATCGCGCCCCGCATCGATCTCGGTCACGCGGTAGCCATGCTTGCGCAGCGCCTCGGCACAGCCCTTGCCGGAGACGAGGCTCACCTCGCGCTCGGCGCTCCATCCGCCTTTCAGAACGGCGACATGCTTTGCCTGGCTCATGCCCCGCCCCTCTCTTTACGAATGCCGATGCGGCGGATTTCCCATTCCAGCGTCACGCCGCTCGTCTCCTTCACGCGCGCGCGCACTTCCTCGCCAAGGTCTTCGATGTCGCTGGCGGTTGCGTCGCCCGTATTGATGAGGAAGTTGCAATGCAGCTCCGACACCTGCGCCCCGCCCTTGCGCAGCCCGCGGCAGCCCGCCGCGTCGATCAGCTGCCAGGACTTGTGACCTTCGGGATTCTTGAAGGTCGAGCCGCCCGTGCGCGTGCGGATCGGCTGTGTCGCCTCGCGCGACGAGGTGATTTCGTTCATGCGCCGCAGGATGTCCTCGGCATTGCCCGGCGTGCCCTGAAACAGCGCCTCGACGAAAATGAGATCGTCCGGCGCGCCGCAATGGCGATAGGTGTAGTGCATGTCGGCATTCGTCAGCACATGCCGCTTGCCTGCCCGGTCGATGGCGACGGCCTCCACCAGCACATCCTTCGTTTCGCGGCCATAGGCACCGCCATTCATGCGCAGCGCGCCGCCGATGGAGCCCGGAATGCCGCGATAGAATTCGAGGCCGGCAAGTCCTGCTTCCTGCGCCGCGCGGGAAACCGCAACGTCGAGCGCCGCGGTTCCCGCGCGAACACAGGTCCCCTCGATCTCGATATTCATGAACCCCCGCCCGAGCCGGATGACGACGCCGGGTACACCGCCCTCGCGCACCAGCAGGTTGGAACCGACGCCGATGATCGTGACAGGCACATCCGCCGGCGTCCCGGCGAGGAACGCCGCCAGATCATCCGCATCCGCCGGACGGAAGAGCACTTCCGCATTGCCGCCCGCGCGAAACCAGGTGAGCGGCGCAAGCGGCGCATCGGCGACAAGCTCGCCGCGAACCTTGGGCAGCCGGTCGATGAGAGCGGCGGTGGCTTCGGCAGCCATCATTTCCCCCTCCCTTTTTTCGGCTTCGCCTTGGTCTTCGCTGCGCTCTTCGCGGCGGCTTTCTTCTTTCCGCCGAGCTTCGCCAGATCGTCCGGCAGCGCGTTTGCCCAATAGGTGATGCTGCCCGCGCCGAGGCAAACGACAAGGTCGCCCGGCCTGGCGGTTTCGGCGATCAGACGCGGCAGGGCTTCAGGCCCGTCAAGCGCCATCACGTTGCGATGTCCACGGTCGCGCAGGCCTTCGACCAGCGCATCGCGGCTCGCGCCCTCGATGGGCTTCTCGCCCGCTTCATAGACATCGGCCACGATCACTGCATCGGCATCGTTGAAGCAGGCGCAGAATTCGTCGAAGAGATTGTGAAGCCGCGTATAGCGATGCGGCTGCACCACGGCGATGGTGCGGCCCTTGGTGGCGGAGCGCGCCGCCTGCAGCACCGCCGCGATCTCGACGGGATGGTGGCCGTAGTCGTCATAGATGTTGACGTCGTTCCAGCTTCCCACAAACGTGAAGCGCCGCTTCACGCCGCCGAAACCTTCCAGCGCCGCGCGGATCTTGTCGTCCGCAATGCCCATCTGCGTCGCAACGCCGATAGCCGCGAGGCTGTTCAGCATATTATGCGTGCCGTGCATGGCGAGGCGCACGCCCGTCATCTCGCGCGCGGTACCCGTCTTGCGGTCGGTGATGGCGACGTCGAACACATTGAAACCGTCTTCGACGCGCGCATTGGTGGCGCGGATATCGGCCTGCGGATTGGTGCCGTAGGTCACGATGCGCCGGTCGCGCACGCGGCCGATCAGCGCCTGCACTTCCGGATGATCGATGCACATCACGGCGGCGCCGTAGAACGGCACGTTTTCGACGAAAGCGAGGAAGGCGTCCTTCGCGGCGTCGAAGCTGCCGTAATAGTCGAGATGTTCCGGGTCAATATTGGTGACGATGGCGATGGTCGCGGGCAGCTTCACGAAGGTGCCGTCGGATTCATCGGCCTCGACCACCATCCACTCGCCGCCGCCGAGCCGCGCATTCGTGCCATAGGCATTGATGATGCCGCCATTGATGACGGTCGGGTCGAGCCCCGCCTTGTCGAGAATGGCCGCGACGAGCGATGTCGTCGTCGTCTTGCCATGCGTGCCGCCGATGGCGACGCAGCTCTTGAGACGCATGAGCTCCGCCAGCATTTCGGCGCGGCGCACGACAGGAAGAAAGCGCGCGCGGGCTTCCATCAGTTCGGGATTGTCGGCGCGAATGGCGGACGACACCACAATGACTTGCGCTTCCGCGAGGTTTTCCGCCTTCTGTCCGATGAAGACCTTGATGCCAAGGCCTTTCAACCGCTTCACATTGGCGCTGTCGGCAAGATCGCTGCCCTGGACCGTGTAGCCGAGATTGTGCATGACTTCGGCAATGCCGCTCATGCCGATGCCGCCGATGCCGACGAAATGGATATTGCCGATGTCGAGAGGTGCCGGGCGCATCATGCACCTCCTATCGCGAACTTGAGGAGCTTGGCGTCGCCGTCGCTCTTGCCGCCATTGCGGCCGCGGCGGCGAAGCGCACGGAATTCGCCGCGCCCCAGCGCCTCCACGAGATCGGCAAGATCGCGCACGGCATTGGGCTGCCCTTGCGCCTTGGCGGCGCGGGCGGCGGCTTCAAGATCGGCGGGATCCTCGAACAGCTTTTCCAGCCGCTCGCAAAGCGCATCCTCGGTGAAATATTTCTGCTCGATCATCCAGGCTGCGCCCGCCTGTGCGAGCTTCTCGGCATTTGCCTTCTGGTCGTTGTCGAGCGAATGCGGCAGCGGCACCAGAATGGCGGGCCGGCCGATCACGGCGAGCTCGCTTACCGTCGATGCGCCGGAGCGGCCGATCACGAGATGGCAGGCGGCAATACGGGCCGGCATGTCGTCGAAGAAGGCATTGAGTTCGGCGTCAATGTCCGCCGCACTATATATTTCGCCGACCCGCGCAATGTCTTCGGCGCGGCATTGCTGCACGACGGAGAGCCGCCGCCTTAGCCGTTCCGGCAAACGCGCCAGCGCGAGCGGCACGATATCGCTCATCACGCGCGCGCCCTGGCTGCCGCCGAAAACGAGAAGCTTGATCTTGCCTTCGTTGCCCGGGGTCTCATAGGCAGCGCCCGCCTGCGCGATCACGGCATCGCGAACGGGATTGCCGGTGAGCACGAGCTTGCCCGCATCGCGCGCCTTCAGAAATTTCGGTGCGTCGAATGTAGAGGCGATGGCCTGGACATGCGGACCGGCAAGCCGGTTCACGCGGCCGAGCACCGCGTTCTGCTCATGCACACAGGCCGGCACACCGCGCAGGATCGCGGCAAGAACGGGCGGCAAGGTCGGATAGCCGCCAAAGCCGATCAACGCGGCGGGCTTCACCCGCTGCAGGATGGAGAAGGAGCGCGCCACGCCCGCCAGAATGGACGGTGCGGCGCGCAGCAGACCGGCGATGCCTTTGCCTGAAGGTGTCGCCGAAGGTACCGCATAGATATCCGCGTCCGGGAAAAGCTTGTCGAAGCGTTGCACGCGCTCATCCGTCATCAGCACGATGCGGCGGCCGCGGCGGCGCAATTCCTGCGCCAACGCCTGACCGGGGAAGAGATGCCCGCCCGTGCCGCCGGCGGCAATGACGATGGGACCGTTCGGATAATGCGTCATGCGTAGGTCCTCCGTCCGCTTGGAGGAGCCACATTGCTGCCGGCGCGGCGGCGCGTCAGCGCGAGCAGCATTCCCATCGCAAAGGCAAGCGCCAGCAGCGACGAGCCGCCATAGGAGATGAACGGCAGCGTCATGCCCTTGGCCGGCATGAGGTTCACGTTCACCGCCATGTTGATGAGCGCCTGCAATCCGAACAGCGCCACCAGGCCGCAGGTCGCGAATTGCAGGAAGAGGTCCTGCTCCTCCATCGCATGGCGGAGCGCCCGCACCACGATGAAAGCGAAGAGACCGATGATGATGAGACCGGCGAGAACGCCATATTCTTCCGCCGCGACGGCGAAAATGAAATCCGTATGCGCGTCGGGGAGAATGCGCTTTACCTCGCCCTCGCCCGGCCCGCGCCCGAAAAAGCCGCCGGTGTGGAACGCGTCGAGCGCCCTGTCGATCTGGTAGGTGTCGCCCGATTCCGGATCGAGAAAGCGGTTCACGCGGCTCGCCACATGCGGCATCAGCGTGTAGGCCGCAACGGCGCCGGAAGCGGCAAGCGCGCCCAGGGATCCGATCCATCCCCAGGAAAGCCCGGCCATGAAGAACATCGCACCGAAAACGGCGGTGACGAGCATGAGCTGGCCGAAATCCGGCTGCAGCGCCAACACCGAAACCACCATGGCGTAAAGTCCGAGGCCAAGCGCCGTGCCTGGAACGCCGGGCGTGCGCTGCGCCTCCGCAAAAAGCCAGGCAACCAGCACGATGAAGGCGGGCTTCACGAATTCGGATGGCTGGATGGCGAGCGGACCGATCTGCAGCCAGCGATGCGCGCCCTTCACTTCCGGCCCGATGATGAGCGTCAACGCCATCAGCACGAAGCCAGTGGCGAAAACAATGGCCGCAAGCCGCCGCACCTGCCGCACATTGAGCAGCGATACGCCGATCATCACCGCGATGGCGGGAATGAAGAAAACCATCTGCCGGTATACGAAATGGAATGGCGGCAGGTTGATCCGCGTCGCAACGGCCGGGCTCGCCGCAAGCGCCAGCACGCCGCCAAGCAGCATCAGGCACATCAGGACGAGCAACGTCCACTTGTCGACGGTCCACCACCATTCGGCGATGACGCTGCGGTTTGTGCGCGCGAGACGGATCATGCGGCGGCACCCCCCATGGTCGCGACCCGCTCCTGCACGGCGGCGCGGAAAGCATCTCCGCGCTGCTCGAAATTTGCGAACTGATCGAACGAGGCACAGGCCGGAGAAAGCAGCACCACCTTGAGGTCGCTCGCATCGGCGCGCGCATCGCGCGTCGCGGCCTCGACGGCGCGGTCGAGCGTGCCGCACTGCACGGCTTCCACTTTTCCCTTCAGCGTCTCGCCGAAGCTCTTCGCCGCATCGCCGATCAGATAGGCCCTGCGGATGCGAGGGAACCAGGGCTCGAGACTTTCGATGCCGCCCTCCTTCGCCTTGCCACCCGCGATCCAGTAGATGTTGTCATATGTGCCGAGCGCCTTCGATGCCGCATCCGCATTGGTCGCCTTGCTGTCATTGACGAAGCGCACGCCCTCCGCCTCGGCGACGATCTCCATCCGGTGCGCGAGGCCCGGGAAACTCTCGAATGCCGCGAAAATCCGCTCGCGCTGATAGCCGAGCGCGCGGCCCGCCGCATAAGCCGCCGCCGCGTTCTGCCAGTTATGCGCACCCGCCAGCGTCTTGATCGTCCGCAGGTCGCCCGCCTTCGCCGTCTGCGTGCCCGTGCTGTCGTAAAGCACGCCGTCCAGCGCATAAACGCCGCGCGACAGCGCCTTGCCGACCGACACCGGCACAACCTTCTCCACCCGACGGGCGCTTTCCCGCGTGCAGATGTCGCTCGACCGCCGCTCGTCGATGCCGATGACGGCCGTATCCGCCGCCGTCTGCCGCGCGAAGATGCGCGCCTTCACATCCGCATAATGCTCCACCGTGCCATGCCGGTCGATATGGTCCGGCGTGATATTGAGCAGCACCGCGATATGCGGCGCAAGGCTCGGCGCGAGGTCGATCTGGTAGGACGATACTTCCACCACATAAACGCTGCTCGCGGAGGGCGCTTCGAGCTCCAGCACCGCCTTGCCGATATTGCCGCCCACCTGCGCGTCGCCGCCGCAGCGCCGCACCATGTGACCGATCAGCGCCGTTGTCGTCGACTTTCCATTGGTACCCGTGATCGCGACGACCTTCGCGCCCGTACCCGTCACCGCACGCTGGAAAAGTTCGATGTCGCCGATCACCTCGACGCCCGCCGCCTTCGCGGTCAGCACCGCCGGATGCGGCTCCGGATGCGTCAGTGGAATGCCGGGGCTCAGCACCAGCGCCGCGAAGGTCTTCCAGTCCCAGCCGCTCGCATCCGAAAGCGTGAACCCCGCCTTCGCCGCTTCCGCGCGCTTCTCGCCCGCATCGTCCCACGCAAAGACGTTCGCGCCGCCGGCCTCGAGCGCGCGCACGGTCGCCATCCCGGACTTGCCGAGTCCCAGCACCGCCACGTTACGCTTTTCGAATCCGGTCGCCGCGATCATGTCCTCACCTCAACTTCAATGTGGCGAGGCCCGCCATGGCGAGCACGACGGAGATGATCCAGAAGCGCACGACGACGGTCGGTTCCGCCCAGCCCTTCTGTTCGAAATGATGATGCAGCGGCGCCATCCGGAAGACGCGCTTGCCGGTTAGCTTGAACGATGCCACCTGCACGATGACCGACACCGCTTCGAGCACGAAAAGCCCGCCGATGATTGCCAGTACCAGCTCGTGCTTCGCCGCCACCGCAATCGCGCCGAGCGCGCCGCCAAGCGCAAGCGAGCCCGTGTCGCCCATGAACACCATGGCGGGCGGCGCGTTGTACCAGAGGAAACCGAGCCCCGCCCCGATCAGCGCCCCGCAGAAGACCGCAAGCTCGCCCGTCCCCGGCACGAAATGGATCTGCAGGTAATCCGCGAACACCGCATTGCCGACGAGATAGACGATAAGCCCGAGAGACGCCGCCGCGATCATCACCGGCACGATGGCAAGCCCGTCGAGCCCGTCGGTTAGGTTCACCGCATTGGACGATCCGACGATCACCAGCGCGCCGAAGAGAAAGAAAAATCCGCCAAGCTCGATCAACAGCGTTTTGAAGAACGGCACCGTCAGCGCCGTCTGCAGCGGCTCGCTCGACACAAGCACCAGCGCCCACATCGCGATCAGCGCAATCACGAATTCGAAAAAGAGCTTCACGCGGCCAGGCACGCCTTTCGGCGAAATCTTCGAAACCTTCAGATAGTCGTCTGCAAAACCCACCGCGCCGAAGCCGAGCGTCACGAAGAGAACGATCCAGACATAGCGGTTGCTCCAGTCCGCCCACAGCAGCACCGAGGGAACGAGCCCGACGAGAATGAGAAAGCCGCCCATCGTCGGCGTGCCCTGCTTCTGGATGATATGGGTCTGCGGCCCGTCCTCGCGGATCGGCTGGCCGCGCCGCTGCTTGGCCTTCAGCAGAGCGATGATGCGCGGCCCGAACAGGAAGCTGATGAGCAGCGCCGTCACCGTCGCGCCGCCGGTGCGGAAGGTGATGTAGCGAAAGACATTGAGTGCCTGAATGTCGCCCGCCATGCCGCCGAGAAGATCGTAGAGCATCAGTTCGTCCCCCTGTTGCGCCGAATGCTCTCGCCCTCGTCATCGCCCAGCCCCCTGAGCAGATCGACAAGCGGCCCCATGCGGGAACCGAGAGACCCCTTCACCATCACCACATCGCCCGGCTCCACCGCGTCGCGGAGCAACGGCCCGAGCTCGGCGGATGTTTCCGCGTATGCGCCTTGCGCCGCCGCCGGCAGCGCCTTGTAGAGTTCGCGCATATGCGGCCCGCAGGCGAAAACGAGATCGATGCCGGCCTCGCGCACCGCATCGGCAAGCCCGCGATGCATCTCGATCGACGTCTCGCCGATCTCCAGCATGTCGCCCATAACGGCGATGCGGCGGCCATTGCCCTCCGGCTTCGCCCGTCCGAGCGCGTCGAGCGCCGCACGCATCGACACCGGATTGGCGTTGTAGCTTTCATCCACCAGCGTGAACTGTCCGAGCGGCGCTGAAACGATGTGCCGCTCGCCGCGCCCCTTCGGTGCCTTGAGGCTTGCCATGGCCAGCGCCGCCATCGCCAGGTCGGCCTCCAGCGCATGTACGCAGGCAAGCATCGCTAGACTGTTCATCACGATGTGGCGGCCCGGCACGGCCAGCTTGTAGGTCACCTTCTGCCCGCAGATCGTCGCCGACACGCAGGAGCAGTCTTCCTTCAGCGCCGCTTTCTCCAGCCGTGCATCCGCTTCTTCATGTTCGCCGAATGAAATGATCCGTCCGGCCCCGCTCTTTTCCGCTTTCGCGCGCAGCCGCTCGTAATGCGGATTATCGCGATTGAGAATAGCGACGCCGCCCTTCTGCAAACCGTCGAAAATCTCGCCCTTCGCATCGGCGATCTGCTCGACAGAGTCGAAAAATTCCATATGCACCGCTTCGACCGTCGTGATCAGCGACACGAAAGGTTCGACAAGCTTCGATAGCGGCGTGATCTCGCCGGGATGGTTCATCCCCACTTCGAATATGCCGAAGCGCGTTGCTGCCGGCATCCGCGCGAGGGAAAGCGGCACACCCCAGAGATTGTTGTAGGAAGCGGCGGAGGCATGCGTCGCCCCCTGCTCGGAAAGAATGAGCTTCAGCGCCTCTTTCGTCCCCGTCTTGCCGACGCTGCCGGTCACGGCAACGACCTTCGCCTTTGTCCGGGCCCGCGCCGCCCGGCCAAGCGCGTTCAAGGCCGCCAGCGTGTCGGTCACGATGACAAGCGGCCCCGCCGCGCGCATCGCTTCCGTCGGCGCGCTCACAATGGCTGCTGCCGCGCCCTTCTTCAGCGCGCCTTCCACATAGGCATGGCCATCGGAATTCTCGCCGATGATGGCGACGAAGAGGTCGCCCGCTTCAAGCGTCCGGCTGTCGATGGAAACACCGCTCGCGCTCCACGCCGCGCCTTCTGCCTTTCCGCCCGTCGCGGCCAGCACGTCTTCTTTCGTCCACAGAGGCGCGCTCATGCGGCACCTCCTATTTTCTTCGCTGCCTCGCGGATCGCCTCATGGTCGGAGAACGGCAGCACCTTGTCGCCGACGATCTGCCCGGTCTCATGGCCTTTCCCCGCCACCACGAGAACGTCGCCCGGCTGCAGCGCCCGCATCGCCGTTTCGATGGCCGCTGCCCTGTCGCCGATCTCGATCGCCCCCGGACAGCCTTTGAGCACGGCCGCGCGGATTGCATCCGCCGCCTCGCTGCGCGGATTGTCGTCGGTCACATATATAATGTCGGCAAGTTTCGCTGCCGCGGCGCCCATCAGCGGCCGCTTGCCTGCGTCCCGGTCGCCGCCGCAGCCGAACACGATGGAAAGCCTTCCCGCCGTATGCGGGCGGATCGCCTCCAGCGCGTTTTCGAGCGCGTCCGGCGTATGGGCGTAATCGATATAGACGGAAGCGCCGTTCGGCAGATGCGCCGCCTCTTCCATCCGCCCCTTTGCGCCCGTCAGCTTCTCGAGCGCCGCGAAAACCTTCTCCGCCGCGCCGCCGCAGCCTATGGCCAGCCCCGCCGCCACCAGCGCGTTCGATGCCTGGAAGCCGCCGACCAGCGGCAGGTTCACGGCATAATTCTTTCCCTCATGCACCAGCTCCAGCGTCTGCCCGCGTGGCGTCGGCCGCGCGGCGGCGAGGAAAATGCCCTTGCCCTTCCGCCCGACGGAGATGATGCGATGCCCGCGCGCCCAGCACACGGCTTCGAATTCAGCATATTGCGCGCTGTCGGCATTGAGCACGGCGATGCCGCCCGGTCCCATCACCTCGCCGAAAAGGCGCAGCTTCGCATAGAGGTAGTCGTCGAAGCTGGTGTGATAGTCCATGTGATCGCGCGTGATATTGGTGAAGCCCGCCGCGCGCAGCTTCACGCCGTCGAGCCTGTATTGTGCAAGCCCGTGGCTCGATGCTTCCATCGCCAGATGCGTCACGCCTTCTTTCGCCAGCGCCGCCAGCTCCGCCTGCAGCGCCACGGGATCGGGCGTTGTATAGCCGAGCGACCGCTCGCCCTTCGCGCTGGTGACGCCAAGCGTGCCGAGGCTTGCCGCCTCTTCGCCGAGCGCGGCCCAGATTTCGCGCAGGAAGGTCGCGATGGATGTCTTGCCGTTGGTTCCCGTCACCGCCGCCACGGTGCGCGGCTGGTCGCCGAAGAATGCGGCCGCCATCAGCGCCAACCGGCGGCGTGGATTGCGATCCGCGATCACCGGCACATTCGCCGCCACCGCCGCATCGAGCGGCACCAGCAGCGCGGCGGCACCTTTTTCGATGGCCTGGGCGATGAATTTCGTTCCGTCGAGCTTCGTGCCGGGCAGCGCCGCGAAGAGATAACCGGGGCGCACCGCGCGGCTGTCCGCCGTCAGGCCGAGTATCTCCGTCGCCCCCCCTTCGGGAAGCGCGGGACCTGACCCCATCAACGCCGCCAACTGCATGTCACCCAACATTCCGTCTATCGTCTCGTCAACTTGCGCCGGTCATTGCCGGCACTTTTCTTCTCACTGTCCGCCCGTCATCGTCTCGAAGGACACAAGCTTCGCCTCCCTCAATCCCTCCGGCAGCGCCTTCGGGGCCGGCCGAATGCCGAGCAGCGGCGCAACGCGCGACACCACGCGCGCCGTTACCGGCGCCGCGTTCCAGCCGGCGGTCGCGTACCCATATGTGTCCTTGGTTGCCTTGGGCTCATCGAACATCACGATCATGGCGTAGCGGGGATCGTTCGCCGGAAAGGCGCTGATGAAGGAAGTGATGAGCTTGTTGCGTGCATAGCGTCCGTTTTCCGGCTTTTCCGCCGTGCCCGTCTTTCCCATCACCGGAAAGCCCGGCACATCCGCCTTCTTGCCCGTGCCCTCGGCAACAACCATCCGCAGCAGACCGCGCATTACGTTGCTCGTTTCCGTCGAGACCACGCGCTCTCCGAGCCGCGGTTCGTTGTGGCGCAGGAAAGTCGGCTTCACCTTGAAGCCGCCATTCACGATGGTCGACACCGCGCTCACTACTTGCAGCGGCGTCACGGCAATGCCGTGGCCGTATGATGTCGTGATCGTGGCAAGCTCGCCCCAGCGCGCGGGCAGCAGCGGCGCCCCCGCCTCCGGCAGCTCGATATCCGGCCGCGTGAGAAGGCCGAAGCGGCCGAGATAGGCCCGGTGCTCCTCGCCGCCGAGCTGCAGGGCGATTTTCGCCGTGCCGATATTCGACGAATGGATGAAGACTTCCGGCACGCTGAGCCAGCGGTTCTCGGCATGGAAATCGTGAATGGTGAAGCGCGCGACCTTCAAGGGCTTCGTCGCGTCGAAGCTGCCATTGAGATCCACCTTGCCGCTGTCCAGCGCGGCAGCAAGCGTCACCGCCTTGAAGACCGAACCCATTTCATAAACGCCGAGCGTCGCCCGGTTGAAACGCGTTTCATCGGGAGACGACATCGGATCGTTCGGATCGAAATCCGGCAGCGAAGTCATGGCCACCACTTCGCCCGTATGCACATCCATGATGACGCCCGCCGCGCCGAGCGCGCTGAATTCCCTCATTGCCTTTTCGAGCTCGTCGCGCAGCGCATGTTGAACATGCAGGTCGAGAGACAGCATGACGGTTGTGCCGCGATCGAAACGCGGCAAGTCGAATTCGTCCCTGCGCGCCAGTTCACGGTCCATGTAGCGTTCGATGCCCGCCGTGCCGCGATTGTCGAGATCGACCATGCCGAGCACGTTGGAGCCCGTCTTGCCGTTCGGATAGACGCGCCGCTTCTCATTGCGGAAGTCGAGGCCAGGCAGGCCGAGATAGTGAACCGCGTATTGCTGCTTCGGCGTAAGGTCGCGCTTCAGCCAGATAAAGGCTTTGCCGGAAGCGAGCTTCCGCGCCACATCCGCCGCGTCGAGGTCGGGAAGCACACTCACAAGCTGTTGCGCCGTTTCCACCGGATCGATCACATAGCGCCCATCCGCAAACAGCGATGCCGTCGCGATATCCGTCGCCATTACCTCGCCATTGCGGTCGACGACATCGGGCCGGTGGATCTGCGTCGGGCCGGCGGCGATGATGGTGCTTTCCATGCTGTTGCCGACGATCGCAAGGCCGACCAGCCGCGCGCCGACCAGCGTGAAACAGGCGACGAAAATCGTGAGCGCGAGAAAAATCCGGCGCTGCGACGGCGTACGGCCGCTCGCGCCCTCGCCCGCTCGCTGCTGGCGCGGCTTGGCGATGGCGTCATAACCGAGCGGCAGGTAGCGTGCGGAAGACCTCGTGTCTGTGCGGCGGCCGATCATCTGACGGTACTCCCTGTCATGCCGGACACGGCAACGCCCGCATAGCCGCCGAGCGGCTGGCGGTTCGACGGCGCATAAAATTCATCCGCCATATGCGGCATCGGTACGTCCTCGAAGGAGCCGATCTGCGCCGCCGTCAGCGGCTTCAGCGCCGAATAGCGCGCGGCAAGCTCCTGCAGCCTTTCGGGCTGGTTCAGATAGCTCCACTCGGCGCGGAGCACACGAATCGCTTCCTGTTCCTTCGCAATCCGCTGCTCGAGCTGGCGCGCCTGCCGGTCGGCGCTCTCGGCGCGATACTTGATGTCGTAGAGACCCACCGATAGGCCGATCACCGCCATGACGAGAAGAAGGTTGATGATGCGGATCATGCGAGGCTCCCATCGAGCGTGGGAACGGCGCGAAAGCCGAGCGCGGCCAGGTCGAGCGGCAGCGCGGGTGCGGCCGTGCGTTCCGCCGCCCTCAGCTTTGCGGAACGCGCGCGGACATTGATCTCGACTTCCTCTTCCGATGCCTTCATCGCCTTGTGCGCGATTTCGCGGAAAGACGGTGCCACTTCGTCGCGTTCCGGCATGTAGCGGTTGGCCCGGCCTGCCCGCCCCGTCCGCGCCGTGAGGAAGCGCTTCACGATCCGGTCTTCGAGCGAATGAAAGGCAACGACGGCAAGCCGGCCGCCCTCATGCAGCAGGTCTTCCGCGCCGGAGAGCCCGCGTGCGAGCTCGCCCAGTTCGTCATTCACGAAGATGCGCAGCGCCTGGAAGGTCCGTGTCGCGGGGTGAATACGGTCCTGCGGCTTGCGGTGGATGACACTGGCGACAAGATCTGCAAGCTCGAGCGTGCGGTGGAGTTCCGCCGTCTGCCGTGCCGCCACGATGGCGCGCGCCACCGCCCGCGCCCGCTTCTCCTCGCCATAGACGGCGATGATGCGCGCGAGATCGGCTTCGTCGAAATGATTGACCACATCGGCGGCGGAAGGCCCCTCGCCGCCCATGCGCATGTCGAGCGGCCCGTCCTGCTGGAACGAGAAGCCCCGCTCCGCCTGGTCGAGCTGCATCGACGAAACGCCGATATCGAGCACCACACCGTCGACCGTGCCATGACCGAGTTCGCGAACGAGGCGCTTCATGTCGCCGAAGCGGCCTTCGATCAGCGTCAGCCGGCCGGCGAATTCGGTTGCGAGCGCGCGGCCGCGAAGGATCGCCGTCGGGTCGCGGTCGATCGCCAGCACCGCGCAATCGGCCGAGCCGAGGATCGCGCGCGTATAGCCGCCCGCGCCGAAAGTGCCGTCTACATATACGCCGCCATCGCGGGGCTTCAGCACATCGAGCACATCGGCCAGCATCACCGGGATATGGGGGGAGGCGCTGTTCTGGCCGTTATCGCTCATCGGCCGCCCCCGCCCTCAGGTCGCAGGGAAGCTTGTGTTGATTTCAGCAATTCGCGGAAGCCCGGAACCCGTTTCTGCGCCTCGACCGCAAAGGCCGCATAAGCGCCGGGTTCCCAGATCTGGAAGCGCGGGCCGGCACCGACGAAAACCACCTCATCGGTGAGCCCGGCCAGTTCGCGCAGATTGTCCGGCAGGTTCACGCGTCCATCCGCGTCGAACATCAGCTCCGCGCTCTCGCCGAGCAGCACGGAGGCAAGCATGTCGCGCTCCTCGGAGAACGGGTCCAGCCGGTCGAGCATTCGGTCGATTTCTTCGGAAAAGGCGGGGCCGCAGCCCTCGATGAACTTGCCCTCGCTCAACGGCGGAAAGCAGATGATCCCGTTGAGTCCCTGGGCGATCGAGACGGCACGAAACTTCGCAGGAACGGAAACGCGTCCCTTCGAGTCGATCTTGTTCGTGTAACGCCCCCGGAACGAGTTCATCGTCCGACTACTCCCTCTATCGGACCGCCCCCTGCCATGGAGCGTCCATTGTCCGCGGGACCGGCAGGTGCCATTCGGGGCAGCATGGCCGTTTACGGGACATCATGGGATAGCATGGGATACTATGGGCGTCAACGGGAAAGCCTAGTATTTTCGCGGTTTTGCGCGCCATTCGACATGCTTAACAGGTCGTTAAAATTGCAAATACTTTGAGAACATAAATAGAACATTCATCTGCTTCAATACTCGCTTCGTGCCAGTCCGGGACGCCGCCTCCCCCTCGCCACTACATCCTCCTCCACCCGGCACGATCCGGCGCGCGTCACGCGTTGCTCCTTCCACGTTTCCCCTCAAAACGTGTTTGTGACAGTTTGATGACAGTTCAATGACAGAGAAGGTGTCAGATGGCCTGTAAGCCGGGTTCTGTGCCCTTGCGGGCGATGGCCATTCATCTGGGACGCCCGTTGCCGGACGCCTCGAGCAACCAACCCGGGCGGCGGCCCGGAAACGGGTTGTCAGGCTAAATGCCTGAAATGCCGCCCCTATTTGGTTTTGCTCCCGGTGGGGTTTGCCGTGCCGCGTCCGTTACCGTCCGCGCGGTGCGCTCTTACCGCACCCTTTCACCCTTACCGGCCCCGAAGGACCGGCGGTTTGCTTTCTGTGGCACTTTCCCTGAGGTCGCCCCCGCCGGCCATTAACCGGCACCGTGTTTCCGTGGAGCCCGGACTTTCCTCTGCGCTTGCACGCAGCGGCCATCCGGCCATCTGACGGAGTGGAAATGGGCCTAAAAGGCGCGTAGGTCAAGGCTATTGCGATTGCCGCCGCCCGTACCGATATGGGGCAGGACAGAAACTCAGTACCGGGAGAAACAAAATGAAAGCTGCGGTCTATTACGAGAACGGTCCGCCGAGCGTATTGAAATACGAGGACGTGCCCGACCCCGAATGCCTGCCTCAGGGCATCGTCATCAAGGTCGAAGCCGTCAGCATCGAAGGCGGCGATACGCTGAACCGCGCGCGCGGCGAACTCGCCTCGAAGCCCCACATCGTCGGCTACCAGGCGGCCGGCACGATCGTCGAAGTCGGCGCCGAGGTCACGCATCTGAAGCCCGGCCAGCGCGTCACCACCGTCAACATGCACGGCTCTCACGCGGAACTGCGCTCGGTCTTCGCCCGCACCGCATGGGTCGTCCCCGACAACATGGACATTCGTGAAGCGGCGGCGATTCCCGTCCCCTTCGGCACGGCACATGATTGCCTCTTCGAATTCGGACGCCTGCAGCCCGGCGAAACCGTTCTCGTGCAGGCAGGCGCCGGAGCCGTCGGCCTGGCCGCGATCCAGATCGCAAAAAGAGCCGGCGCCACCGTCATCGCAACGGCATCGAGCGACGAACGGCTCGAAAGCCTGAAGAAATACGGCATGGACCACGGTATCAACTACAAGACGCAGGACCTGGTCGCCGAAGCAAAACGCCTCACCGACAATCGCGGCGTGAACCTCGTCGTCGATCCCGTCGGCGGCTCGACCCTCCAGAAGTCGATCCTCGCCCTTGGCTATCGGGGCCGCATCTCGATGGTCGGCAATGCCGGCCGCGAAGAAATGCGCGTCGACGTCTCAACCATGATGGGCGGCAATCAGTCCCTGTCCGGCGTCTTCCTTGGCGCCGAAATTTTCAGCGACCGCGTGCACGACAACATCCAGAAACTGATCGACGACATTGCAAAGGGCGAACTGAAAGTCGTCCTCGACAAGTCCTTTCCGTTGAAGGAAGCCGCCGCCGCTCATGAATATATCGAGAGCCGTCAGGCTATCGGACGCGTCACATTGATCCCTTAAGCGAGGGACTTCACGGCCTCGAGAAGCCGGCGGAGCGTGGTGACGGTGGAAACATCCGCCACCCCGTCGACTTTTTGAGGACGGAAGTGACGCTGAAATGCCGTCACGACAGCCTTCGTCGCTTCGTCGTACCGGCCAAGCACTTCAAGCCCGTAGCCGTAATCGGCGAGCAGATATTGCAACTCCGCAACCGTGTCTCCACGGTCTCCCTCGCGAAGAACGGGTCCTTCTCCGACAGGCTCCGGTTCGACCCAGACACCCACGCCAGCACGCGCGAGCCTTGCCCAGTCGAACCATTCGCCCGGGTCCGCCTTTCGCGCCGGCGCGATATCCGAATGGGCGAGCACGCGCCGCGCCTGTATCGGATGGCGGGAAAGAATTTCAAGCGAAAGGGCTTCCACCGCTTTCATCTGCGCTTCGGGATAAGGCGGACAGCCGAAATCATGCCCGCCATTGACGATCTCGATGCCGATCGAACATCCGTTGATATCGGTCTCGCCTGCCCAGTTGCCGACACCCGCATGCCAGGCGCGCAGATGCTCCGGCACCATGCGTGTGACCGCTCCATCCTCATCGACGAGATAATGTGCGGAGACCTTCGCCGCCGCATCGCATAGCCGCGAGGCCGCGGCCTCGCCGCTTTCCATGCCGGTATAATGCAGCAGCAGAATATCGACAGCGCGGCCCGCCGGCCGCTCGTTGAAATTGGGTGAAGGCCGCTCCGTGCAAGGAATGTGCATCAGGGTCCCGTAGCCACAATCCGCTTCTGTCTTATCGACACGATCAGAACGCCGGTCAGGGCGACCAGCGCGCCGACCAGCATACGCGACGTGAGCACTTCGCCAAGGAGCATAACCGCGAAAAACACCGTAAACACGGGCGACAGCAGCGTGAGTGGCGCCGTCTGCGTCACCTCGTAGCGTTGCAGCAGGTAGTAGATGCCCGCATGACCGACAAGGCTGGACGCGAAGGCGACGTAAAAGACGCCCGCCCAATCCAGCAGATCGGCCGTGAGAACGAGCCCAAGGAGATCGCGCTCAAAGATCGCCGAGGCGCCGAGCATGAGGGGCGCCGCCGCAATCGCGATCCATGCCTGCAACTCGAAAACGCCGACATTCTTCAACTGGCGCTGGAAGATGGTGCTGACCGAGCCGACCAGGGCGGAAGCGACGACGAACAGAAGTCCGTCGATATAGGTGAAGACGGCGGGATCGAAGCTGATGATCATGACGCCGAGGAACGAGAGCGAGATACCGAGCCAGCGCCGCCAGTGGACCTGCTCCTTCAGGAAGAAGATCGACATGATGGTGGCAAAAGGCACGCCGAGCTGGCTGGTGACGGCGACGACGGAGGCATTGGACAGCGCAAGGCCGACAAAGAAAAAACCGAACCCGACAGGCCCCGCGCAAAGCGCGATGATGATGACCTCTTTCATCCGTCCACGATGTATCTTCAGGAACGGAAACAGCACCAGCACGATCAGCGTGAAGCGCAACGCCGCGAAGAGCAGCGGCGGAAAATGGTCGAGCGAGACCTTCGCCGCAATGAGCGCGAAACCCCAGATCAGGTTGATGAGGACCATGAAGCCCAGATGGAGGGGGGTCATCGCGAATCCATGTCTTTCCGGCGGCTCCGTCCGGCCGGCGCCTTGCGGCCCGTTGTTAGCGCAGGCGCAGGCCCACGCATAGGGCGGAAGAGAGAAAAAAGGGGGTCAGGCTCGGTGCGGCGCGCAGGCGCCGCGCGGGGATAAATACCCCGTTTGCGGCCGACTGTCATCAAACTGCAATCGAACCGTCATAAAGAGCAACACCCGGAATTAGGGTGCCCTTTTCCCGGCCCTGTTTCCCGGAAAACTTGTCCCCGCCGCCCCCGGAAAACGCGATATCCCCGGCCTTTGAAAACGAGATATCCCCCGGCTTCGCACACGGGATATCCCCTGCTTGAGAGACGGGATATCCCCGGCTTTAGAAGACGCCGGAAATACTTCGCGAATACTTGGTGGTCTAGGCGGCGATGCCGCGTTGAGCCACGATCTTTCCATAGGCGACATTGATCGCCGCCAGCTTCTCGTTGGCGATGGTCACAAGCTCCTTCGGCACGCCGCGCGCGATCAACGTATCCGGATGGTTCTCCCGGACCAGCCGGCGATAGGCTTTCTTGAGGTCTTCATCGGAAATACCGGGCGTGATGCCGAGCACGAGATAGGGATCGCCTTTCTCGTGGCCGAGATGGCTGGCGCGGATACGGGCGAACTCGATTTCGGAGAAGCCGAAAATATCCGCGACGATGCGCAGATATTCGAGCTCCTGCACGTGAACATGACCATCCGCCTTCGCAATATGAAAGAGCGCGTCAATCACGTCTTCGAGGACGGCGGGCCGGTCCTGATAGATACGGGCCACCTGCCGCGCATAGGCCTCGAAGCCGGCAACATCCTGCTGCGCCACCTTGTAGACCCGCGAGACATTCTTCGCCTCGCCGGGCGGCACCTGGAAGATCTCTTCAAAGGCCCTGATCTCGGCATCGCTGACTTCGCCGTCGGCTTTCGCCATCTTCGCCGAAAGCGCGATAAGGGCGATCGTGAACACGACCTCGCTGTCCTGGAGTGCGCGGTCGACGACGATATGCCCGGCGACCGCTCCCAGAAGCGCACCCAAGGGCCCACCGACGGCTAAGCCAACGCCGGCGCCCGCGATTTTTCCCCAAATCGACATGCCGACAGCTTAAGGCGTTTTCGGGAGTCTCGCACCTGCGAAATGCAAGCATCCCCTTGCGGAAATGCGACGTGGCGGAACCCGCAGGCTTTCCGCTCCCGGCCGCCTGTGGCAGGTTGCGCGGCATGACGACAGAGCATACGCCCTCCGCGCGCTGGGACTTCTGGATCGATCGCGGGGGAACATTTACCGATATTATCGGCCGGGCGCCGGATGGCGGCCTGCATGCGCTGAAGCTCCTGTCCGAAAATCCCGAGAATTATGAAGACGCGGCCCTGCAGGGCATTCGCGATCTTCTCGCCGTTCCCGGAAACGAACCCCTGCCCGCAGGCCGCATCGGCGCGGTGAAGATGGGGACGACGGTGGCGACGAATGCGCTGCTTGAGCGCAAGGGCGACCGCGCGCTGTTTCTCACCACGCGCGGCTTTCGCGATGCGCTTGCCATCGGCTATCAGGCGCGGCCCCACCTCTTCCGCCTGAAGATCGAAAAACCCGAACTGCTTTATGAGCGCGTTGCGGAGGTGAACGAGCGCGTGACGGCGGAAGGGGAAGTGCTCGCACCTCTCGACGCCGGGGAAACCCGGGAGGCATTGCAAAGAGCCTTCGACCAAGGCATCCGCTCCGTCGCCATCTGCTTCATGCATGGCTATCGCCATCACACGCATGAAGCGGAAGCCGAACGCCTGGCCCGCGACATCGGCTTCACGCAAATCTCGACGAGCCACAACACAAGCCCGCTCATCAAATTCGTCTCGCGCGGCGACACGACCGTTGTCGATGCCTATCTCTCCCCTCTTCTCCGCCGCTATGTCGACCGGATTGCCGCCGAAATCGACATGGAGGAAAGCGGCACGAGGCTCTTCTTCATGCAGTCTTCCGGCGGCCTGACCGATGCGGGCCTCTTTCAGGGGAAGGATGCCATTCTCTCCGGCCCGGCCGGCGGCGTGGTCGGCGCGGCCATGACGGCGGCACGCGCGGGCTTCGCGAGGGTCATCGGCTTCGACATGGGCGGAACCTCCACCGACGTCTCGCACTACAATGGCGACTATGAGCGAAGCTTCGAGACGCAGGTCGCGGGCATACGCATGCGCGTGCCCATGCTTCGCATCCATACCGTTGCCGCGGGCGGCGGCTCTATCCTGCGCTATGAAGACGGACGCTTTCAGGTGGGTCCGCAATCCGCGGGCGCAACGCCCGGTCCCGCCTCATACCGGCGCGGCGGGCCGCTTGCCGTGACCGACGCGAATGTGATGCTGGGGAAGCTGCAGCCGGACCTCTTCCCGGCCGTTTTCGGCCCGGAGCAGAACCAGACGCTCGACGCGGAGACGGTGCGCCGGCAATTCGCCGAACTCGCGGCGCGGATCGGCGGCGGCAGGACGCCGGAAGACGTAGCCGATGGCTTCCTGCGCATTGCCGTCGAGAACATGGCCAACGCGATCAAGAAAATCTCCGTCGAGCGCGGCCATGATGTGACCTCCTATGTGCTTGCGAGCTTCGGCGGCGCGGGCGGCCAGCATGCCTGCCTGGTGGCCGACGCGCTCGGCATGACGACCGTGCATGTTCATCCCTTGTCCGGCCTGCTTTCCGCTTATGGCATCGGCCAGGCGAGGATCACTGCCTCGCATGTGCGCGCCGTGCTGAGCCCCTTGAACGAGAAGCTGCTGCCTGCACTTGACGATGCCCTCGCCAGCCTGACGGCGGCCGCGAAGCGTGAGATCGAAAGCCAGGGCGTGGACGGGGCCGCGATCAACACGAGGCCCCTTCTCCACCTTCGCTACGAAGGCAGCGACACCATCCTGCAGATCGATTTTTCCGCGCGGGACCGGCAGGCGGCAGCGGAAGCCTTCAGGCAGGCGCATGAGGCTCAATTCGGCTTCAGCTTCGAGGGAAAAGGCATCGTGGTGGAGGCTGTGGAGGTGACCGCGGAGGAGAACGCGGTGCCCGATGGCGCCGCCACGAAACGCGCATCCGCAAGCGGCACGCCCGAGGCATTCGACAGGCGCCGGATCTACATGGCCCATGCGTGGCGGGAGGCCGAAATCTTCCTTCGCGAGACACTGCAGCCGGGCCACGGGCTGACGGGGCCGGCGCTCATCGTCGAGCCGAACCAGACGATCGTCGTCGAGCCCGGCTGGCGCGCCGAGATTACGCCCGATGATGACGTGGTGATGCGGCGGACGGAGCCGCTGCCGCCGCGCGTGGCGATCGGCACGGGGGCGGACCCTGTGATGCTGGAGATTTTCAACAACCGCTTCATGTCCATTGCCGAACAGATGGGCGCAACGCTTCAGAACACGGCCTCCTCCGTCAACATCAAAGAACGGCTCGATTTTTCCTGCGCCGTCTTCGACCGCGAGGGCGGGCTTGTTTCAAACGCGCCGCATATGCCGGTTCACCTCGGCTCGATGGGCGCCAGCGTGCGCGCGGTGATCGACCAGAACACCGGGATGGGACCTGGCGACGTCTTCGTGCTGAACGCGCCTTATAATGGCGGCACCCACCTGCCCGATGTGACGGTGGTCGCGCCTGTCTATGACGAAGCCCGGCGGGAGCGGCTTTTCTATGTTGCCGCGCGCGGCCACCACGCCGATATCGGCGGCATATCGCCCGGATCGATGCCCGCGCATTCAAGGACCGTCGAAGAAGAAGGCGTGCTGATCGACAATTTCCGCATCGTGACGGGCGGCATTTTTCACGAGACGGAAATGAGGTCGCTGCTGGCAGGCGGGAAATACCCCGCGCGCAATCCCGATCAGAACATCGCGGACCTGCGCGCCCAGATTGCCGCCTGCGAGAAAGGCAGCCGGGAACTGCGCCGCATGGTGGCCGAATTCGGCCTGCCTGTCGTCGAGGCCTATATGGGCCATGTGCAGGACAATGCGGAGGAAAATGTCCGCCGCGTAATCGACCGGCTGAAGGATGCGCATTTCGAGCAGCGCATGGATGATGGTTCGGTGATCTGCGTGCGCGTGACCGTGGACAAGGAGCAGCGCAGCGCAAGGATAGATTTCAGCGGCACGAGCGGCGAGCTCGCCAGCAACCTGAATGCGCCATCGGCCGTTGCGCGCGCGGCGGTGCTCTATGTTTTCCGCTGCATGGTGGACGAGGACATTCCGCTGAATGAAGGCTGCCTGAAGCCAATCGAAATAGTCATTCCCGAAGGCTCGATGCTGAGCCCGCGCTATCCCGCGGCCGTTGTCGGCGGCAATGTGGAGACGAGCCAGGCGGTGACGGACGCGCTTTTCGGCGCCTTCGGCGCGATGGCATCGGCGCAAGGCACGATGAACAACCTCACCTTCGGCAATGACAGGCATCAATATTATGAAACGATTGCCGGCGGTGCGGGCGCCGGCCCCGATTTCGACGGCGCGGATGCCGTGCAGACGCATATGACGAATTCGCGGCTGACCGACCCCGAAATACTCGAATGGCGCTTTCCCGTGTTGCTGGAGGATTTCAGCATTCGCAAGGGCTCGGGCGGCGGCGGCAAACACAAAGGCGGCGACGGCGTCATCCGCACCATCCGCTTCCGCGAACCGATGAGCCTTTCCATCCTCTCGACGCATCGCATCGTCGCGCCGTTCGGCCTCGCGGGCGGAAAGGACGCGGCGCCCGGCGAGAATGAACTGCGCCGCAGCGACGGCCGAACCGAGTTACTCGATGGTTCGGCGCAGGCCGAACTGGCGGCGGGAGATGCCGTCATTGTGAAGACGCCCGGCGGCGGCGGCTACGGCAAGGCCTGATCCGCTTGCATCTTTGCCTGCCTCGCGCATGATGCGCGCCGGAAACTTCGGCAGGGAAAAGCAAATGCAAGCGATCCGCTGCGTCAGTTATGGCGCGCCATCCGATCTCAAGCTCGAAGAGATGGACGATCCGTCGCCGCGAAAAGGCGAAGTGGTGATCGAAACCGAAGCGGCGGGCCTCGGCTATGTCGACGCGCTGTTCGTTGCCGGCACCTATCAGGTGAAGCTGCCCCTGCCCTTCATTCCCGGCAGCGAAGTCGCGGGCAAGGTTGTCGCGCTTGGCGAAGGGGCGCCCGATGCGCTGATGGGCAAGCGCGTCATGGCGCTTTCGCCGCGCGGCGCGCTTGCCGGGAAAATCGCCCTCCCCGCCGCAAGCTGCATTCCCGTGCCGGACAGGATGAGCGCGGAAGCGGCGGCGGGCTTCATCGTCTCCTATTGCACGGCGCTTTACGGCTTCGAGACCTGCGGACATTTGCGCGAGGGCGAAACCGTTCTCGTGCTGGGTGCTGCGGGCGGCGTCGGCATGGCGGCGATAGATGTCGCGAAGGCCATGGGCGCCCGCGTGATCGCCGCCGCTTCCACCGGGGAGAAGCGCGCGGCGGCAAAGGCCCGCGGCGCCGACTTCACCCTCGATTACACAAATCCGGAATGGCGCAAGGAACTCGAGCCGCTCACCGGGCGGCGCGATGTGGACCTCGTCTACGATCCCGTCGGCGGCGATTTCTCGGAAGCCGCCTTGCGCAGCCTCGCGCCGGGCGGCCGGCATCTCGTCGTCGGCTTCGCGGCGGGCGCCATCCCGAAAATTCCGCTGAACCTCGCACTGCTGAAACGCTGCTCGATCGTCGGCGTCGATTGGGGCGGCTATATCCGCGCCAACTCGGCCGACAATATTCCCCTTCTGAAGACATTGACGGCGTGGATAGAACAAGGCCGCATCGACCCGGAACCGGCGGCGAGCTTTCCCCTGGCGCAAGCGCCCATGGTGCTGCAGCGGCTTCTGGATCGCCAAAGCCTCGGCAAGCCCGTCATCCGATTCCACTCATGAAGTACAATTCGCAACGGGAAAATGCGCGCGGGTGAAAACCGAGTGACACAACCCCCGCCCGAAACGCATAACAGGGTAAGCTGACAGAAATTCATCCACAGAGGATTCCTCGGGCAGAATCAATCGCTTGGCGAGCGATCTTGCGACACCCGCACGGACCGGCCGGGAAGGCGCCACGATTTTGCTTGCGAGCAGCCGTCTTTCGGCCTGAAATTTTCGTCTGACCACGACGAGTGGAGGCTGAAATGCTGGCAATGAAGGTTGGATATCTGGCGACCGGGCTTGCGTTTCTGTTCGTCGGCGCCGTGACGATGGGTTTCATCTGATCCAGACGCGGCAGGCCGAATGCGGAAAGAACGGCCGGCACAAGAATTTCAGAGGGCGCACCGCAAAGTGCGCCCTCTTTGCTTGTTCAGGCCGCCGCTTCCGGAAAGCGCGCCGCATAGTCTTCCAGCGGCAGCCGCGTCGCGTTCACGACGAACGAAACCATGTGATAGAAGCCCGTGAGAACGATCAGCTCGAGCAGCTGTTCGTCGCTGAACTCCCCCTTCAGGGCGGCCCATAATTCGTCGTCGACAGTGTTTGCTTCGTGCAACTGATCGACCAGCCGGACGATCAGCCTTTCGCGTGCATTCCAGCATTCTGCGTCGGCGCCCGGCGCAACCGTAGCGGCTACCTCCGCCGGACCGAAACCCACGCGTTCCGCGAAGAGCGCGATATGCACACCCCATTCATACTCGCCGCCGCAGCGCGCGCATGCCCGATCGATGGCGATTTCGCGCTCACGCATTGAAATGGTTCCCTTGTCGAGCAACCCGCCCGCCATGAAGCGGCGGAAGACACGCGGATTGCGCGCCAGCGTCCGAAACAGGACGAGAGGTTCGACGCCCGGCGGCATCAGCTTCTCGAGCGTTTCTTCCATGTCCTTGTCGTAGGGCCTCGCGGCCGGTTCGATACGTGCCGACATACCCGTCTCCTGCTACCATTTCAGTAGCAATACATACTGCTTCTCTTTTAGTAGCACAAGGGGTAATCTTACGATCATGACCAGGACACAAACCTCCCCGCGCCCGGGCCGCCGCGTACGCGGCTCGACAACCGGCCGCCCCGTGATGGCGCTTCTCGACCTGCTGGGGCGGCGCTGGGTCTTGCGAATCGTCTGGGAACTGCGCGAGCAGCCGCTCAATTTCCGCGAGCTGCAGGCGGCCTGTGGCGGGCTTTCGCCGAGCGTCCTCAACAGCCGCATGGCCGAGCTGCGGGAGGCGCTGATTGTCGAGCTGAGGCCGGATGAAGGCTATGCCCTGACAAAGCTGGGGCGCGAACTGCTTTCGCAACTCGCGCCCCTTACCTCGTGGTCGGAAAAATGGGCGAAGGCGCTCAAGTGAGCGTCAGGCCGCCGCTTCCTCAGGCTCGGCACCCGGCGTGTAATTGAGGATCGGCGCGAGCCACCGCTCGCATTCCTGCAACTCCATGCCCTTCCGCCGCGCATAATCCACGACCTGATCCTTGCCGATCTTGCCGACGCCGAAATATTCGGATTGCGGGTGGCTGAAATAGAGGCCGCTCACCGCGGCGCCCGGCCACATCGCACAGCTCTCGGTCAGCTTCATGCCGATCTTCGCTTCGGCATCGAGCAGCTTGAACAGCGTGCGCTTTTCCGTGTGGTCGGGCTGCGCGGGATAGCCCGGCGCGGGACGGATGCCCTGATATTTCTCGCCGATGAGATCTTCGTTGCTCAGCTTTTCCTCCGCCGCATAACCCCAGAACTCGCGCCGCACACGCTCATGCATGTGTTCGGCGAAAGCCTCGGCCAGACGGTCGGCCAGCGCCTTCGAGAGGATCGCCTTGTAATCGTCATTCGCCTGCTCGAACCGCTTCGCTACCTCATCCTCGCCAAAACCGGCGGTGACGGCAAAGCCGCCGACATAATCTTCGATGCCGGTTTCCTTCGGCGCAACGAAATCGGCGATAGCCATGTTGGCGCGCTCCGACGTGCGCTTCATCTGCTGGCGCAGCGAGTGCAGCACATCGAGCGTTTCTTTTCGGGCATCGTCGGCATAAAGCTCGATGTCGTCATCTCCGATCTGATTTGCCGGCCAGAAGCCGATAACGGCGGAGGCCCGCACCCACTTCTCCTCGACCATCTGCTTCAGCATGGCTTGCGCATCCTCGAAGAGACCGCGAGCGGCTTCGCCGACCTTGTCGTCCTTGAGGATTTGCGGGTACTGGCCGGCCAGCTCCCAAGTCTGGAAAAAGGGCGTCCAGTCGATATAGGGCACGAGGTTTTCGAGCGGGTAATCCTCGAACACCTTGGTGCCGAGGAACGAGGGACGCGTTGGCTTGTAGCCGTCCCACTTGATCTTGAGCTTGTTTTCCCGCGCGGCTTCGATCGTTTGCCGGTCCTTTTTCTCCCGGGCGCCCGCATGCGCCGTCGCCATCTTCGCGTATTCGTCGCGAATATCGGCGACGAACTTCTCCCGCGATGTTTCGGAAATCAGGCTGGATGCCACGCCCACGGCGCGGCTCGCATCGGTGACGTAAATCGCCTGGCCGCGCCGGTAGTTCGGATTGATCTTCACCGCAGTGTGGATACGGCTTGTCGTCGCGCCGCCGATGAGAAGCGGAATGTTGAAGCCTTCCCGCTCCATCTCCGCCGCAACATGGCACATCTCGTCCAGGCTCGGCGTGATGAGGCCGGACAGGCCGATGATGTCGACATTCTTTTCGCGCGCCGTGGCGAGAATCTTGTCCGCGGGCACCATGACGCCGAGGTCGATCACCTCGTAATTGTTGCACTGGAGAACGACGCCGACGATGTTCTTGCCGATGTCGTGAACATCGCCTTTCACCGTCGCCATGAGAATGGTGGCAGCGGCCTCCTTCTGCGCGGCGCCTGTCAGCTCCTTCTCTTTTTCCATGTAGGGCATGAGATAGGCAACGGCCTGCTTCATGACGCGGGCGCTCTTCACCACCTGCGGCAGAAACATCTTGCCCTCGCCGAAGAGATCGCCGACGACATTCATGCCGTCCATCAATGGCCCTTCGATGACGTGCAGGGGGCGCTCCGCCTGCTGCCGCGCCTCTTCCACATCCTCCTCGATAAAGGCGTTGATGCCCTTGACCAGGGAATGAGTGAGCCGTTCGTTGACGGGACGCTCGCGCCAGGAGAGGTCTTCCTCCCGCTTCTTGCCGGCGCCGCCTTTATATTGCTCGGCAGCCTCCAGCAGCCGCTCGGTCGCATCCGCCCGGCGGTTCAGGATCACGTCCTCGACGAGTTCGCGCAATGACGGTTCGATGTCGTCATAAATCGCAAGCTGGCCTGCATTGACGATCCCCATATCCATGCCCGCCTTGATGGCGTGGTAGAGGAAAACCGAATGCATGGCCTCGCGGACAGGCTCATTGCCGCGAAACGAGAATGAGACGTTCGATACGCCGCCCGAGACATGCGCATAAGGCAATTGCTGGCGGATGCGCTGCGTCGCCTCGATGAACTCGACGGCATAGTTGTTATGCTCCTCTATACCCGTCGCGACCGCGAATATATTGGGATCGAAGATGATGTCTTCCGGCGGGAACCCGACGACTTCCGTCAGCAGCTTGTAGGCGCGTTCGCAAATTTCGAATTTGCGGTTGGCCGTGTCCGCCTGCCCTTCTTCATCGAAAGCCATGACGACGGCGGCGGCGCCGTAGCGCTTCACCTTCCGCGCATGTTCGAGAAAGGCCTCTTCGCCTTCCTTGAGGCTGATGGAATTCACCACCGCCTTGCCCTGGACGCATTTGAGGCCCGCCTCGATGACGTCCCATTTGGAGGAGTCGATCATGATCGGCACGCGCGAGATGTCTGGCTCGGATGCGATGAGGTTCAGGAACCTCACCATCGCGGCCTTCGAATCGAGCATCCCCTCGTCCATGTTGATGTCGATGATCTGCGCGCCGTTCTCGACTTGCTGTCGCGCAACGTCCAGCGCCTCGTCGAAGCGATCCTCGACGATGAGTTTCTTGAACTTGGCCGATCCCGTCACATTGGTGCGTTCGCCAATGTTGATGAAGTTCGCGGTCGATTGAGTCATGAGATACTTGTCTAACTTTTTTTGAAGGAATGGTACGGCGGCCCGTAAAATCAGGCCGCCGTGAAAGCTTCGAGACCGGAGAGGCGAAGGCGCGGCTCTATCTCCGGCTTGGCACGCGGCGTTGCGCCCTTCACGGCCTCGGCAATGGCGTGAATATGCTCCGGCGTTGTGCCGCAGCAGCCGCCGACAATGTTGACGAGACCTGACTTTGCGAACTCGCCGACCAGAGCCGACATCTGCGCCGCATCCTGATCGTACTCGCCCATCTCGTTCGGCAGGCCCGCATTCGGATGCGCGCTGACACCCGCATCCGCGATGCGGGAGAGGGTTGCAACATGGGGCCGCATTTCCTTGGCACCCAGCGCGCAATTGAGACCGATCGAAAAAGGCTTCACATGGCGCACGGAATTCCAGAAGGCTTCCGGCGTCTGGCCTGAAAGCAGACGGCCCGACATATCGGTGATGGTTCCCGAAATCATGATCGGCAGCTCGAAGCCCAGTTCGTCGAACACTTCTTCGATGGCGAACAAGGCCGCCTTCGCATTCAGAGTGTCGAAGATCGTCTCCACCAGAATGGTATCGGCGCCGCCTTCGATGAGCCCCTTCGTCGCTTCCTTGTAGGATTCGACCAGCTGGTCGAAGTTGACATTGCGAAAACCGGGATCGTTCACCTTCGGCGAGATGGAAGCCGTACGATTGGTCGGCCCGAGAACGCCTGCAACGAAGCAGACACGCCCCGGCGTTTCGCTCTCCGCGATGTCGGCCGCCTCGCGGGCAATGCGGGCACTTTCGACATTCATCTGATAGGCGAGATGTTCGAGGTGATAATCGGCCTGCGCGATGGAGGTTGCGCCGAACGTATTGGTCTCGGCGAAATCGGCACCGGCGCGATAATATTTCAGATGGATTTCGCGCAGGATGTCGGGCTGCGCCAACGAGATCAGCTCATTGTCGCCCTTCACGTCGCTCGCATGATCCTTCAGCAGCTCGCCGCGATAATCGGCCTCGGTGAGCTTGTAGCCCTGGATCATCGTGCCCATTGCGCCGTCAAGCACCAGAATCCGCTCCTTGGACAGGGCTTTCAGCTTTTCAATTCGTTCTTCTCTGGTCATGGAAATATCCTCAAGCCGGCTCTGCCGGCGTCAGTGCTGCCTGCGGGCGCAAGCCCAGCACATGGCAGATCGCGAAGGTGAGATCTGCCTGGTTCAGCGTGTAAAAATGAAAGCGGTCGAAGCCATAGGCCCGCAACCGGTTGACCTGTTCGGCCGCCACATAGGCGGCGATGAGCTTTCTTGTTTCCAGTTCATCGTCCAGCCCGGCGTAATAGCTCTCCAGCCATTGCGGGATGCTGGCGCCGCAGCGCTCCGCCATGCGCTTTGTACCTTTGAAATTCGTCGTCGGCATGATCCCCGGCACGATCGGCACATCGATGCCGGCCTTGGTCGCCTTCTCCAGAAAGCGGACATGCTTTTCGGTATCGAACACGAATTGGGTGATGGCGCGCGTGGCGCCCGCATCGACTTTCCTTTTCAGCAATTCGATATCGGCTTCGAGTGAAACCGATTCCGGGTGCTTTTCGGGATAGGCCGACACGATCACATTGAAGTCGCCGATCTTGCGAATGGCGGCGATAAGCTCGGGCGTCGATTGATAGCCATCCGGATGCGGCTGGTATGGCGCGCCCAATTCCGGCATGTCGCCGCGCAGCGCGACGATGTGGCGAATGCCCGCGTCCCAATAAGCACGGATTACATCATCCACTTCCGCGCGCGACGCACCGACACAGGTGAGATGGGCGACAGGCTCCAGCGTCGTTTCATCGAGAATGCGCTTGACCGTCGCATGCGTGCGCTCCCGCGTCGATCCGCCCGCGCCGTAAGTCACCGACACGAATTCCGGCTGCAGGGGCTCCAGCCGCCGGATCGAGCGCCACAGCGTCTCTTCCATCTCGGGGGTCTTCGGCGGAAAGAACTCGAACGAAACGCGGGTCCGCTCGCGCTGCTCCTTTTTTTCTGGTTTTCCCATTATTTTGCTCCTTCGAATTCCATCGCCTTTTCGGGTTTGCGTGCCGGCCCGGCGGCCTTGTCCGCAACCCAGATCGAGACGGTAAGTTTGGCGTCCTCGCCGCCTTCCGGCGGCAAATGCCTTGTCTCTCTTATTTGAAGGCCGGCATCCGCCAGCCATTCCTTGACCTCGTCCTCGCCAAACCCGAGCCGCCGATGCGCATGCGTCTCGCGCAGATAGTCGAGTTCATGCGGCGCGAAATCCGCGATCAGCAGGCGTCCGCCCGGCTTCAAAATCCGCACAGCTTCCGCGATGGAAGCCGCCGGGTCGTCCAGGTAGTGCAGCACCATGTGCAGCGTCACCAGGTCGGCCGTCTCGTCCTGCATTGGCAGGTCGTAGAGGTCGCCCTGACGGATCGAACAGTTTTGCAGCGGCGCCTGGGCAAGCTGCGTCCGCGCCAGCGCAAGCATTTCCGGGCTCAGATCAATCCCGACGCCGCTTTTTGCCTTGGGCCCGAACAGTTCCAGCATCCGGCCGGTGCCGGTACCGAGATCCGCGATAAGGCCGATATCGTCCCGCGCGCCGAACTCCAGCATCGTCTGCTCGACCTTGTCCTCCGGGACATAAAGAGACCGGATGCGGCTCCATTCCTCGGCATTGGCCCGGAAATAGGCTGCAGCCTTCTCGGCCCGCGCCGCGCGCACCGCCTCGAGGCGCTCCATATCCCTCGCGATCACAATGTCTTCCTGCGGGATCAGGTCGCTCAGGACTTCTGCCAGCTCAGCCACCGGACCCGAGCCCGCCAGGCGGTAGAAAACCCAGCTTCCCTCCCGGAACCGCTCCAGCAAGGCGGCTTCGCAGAGAAGCTTCAGGTGGCGGCTGACGCGCGGCTGGCTCTGACGCAGGATCTGCGTGAGCTCGGTCACGGTCAGTTCCCCGCGCGCCAACAGAGCGAGCAAACGCAGGCGGGTTGGTTCACCCGCCGCTCTCAGACCTGCCAGAAGTTGCTCCATGCGCCGTCATTCCCTGATTTTGAAAAGCATATAAACATATCTTTATGTCTTTCAAAACCTTTTTGTGCCGAAGCTTTTAGGCAATAACAGCAGAAAATCGGCGCCTGGGAGGGTCGCTCGTGCTGGTTAACCTTGGTGCCGTATGATAGCTAGATGAGGGCAAAGTTGCGGGAATCGGCCAAAATTCGTGAATCCTAGCCATATTCACGCGGATTTAATGCGGGACAGGGAATGCTCGCAGAGGGCGCCCTGTCGGGGCAGCTATTCTTTTGGGGACGGGGCTACATGAAGATGAAGGACGGGTCCGGCATGCCGAAAGCGATGAGGAACATGGCGCTTGCGATGGTGGCGCTCATTGCGTTCGCCGCAGCGCCGCATGTCGCCATGGCCCAGGCCGAAGCGCCGGCGGCCGTCGACAACGGCGTCGACGAGAACGATCCGCTGGAGCCGATGAACCGCTACTTCTTCGAGCTCAACAAATTCTTCGACACCATTCTGCTGAAGCCGGTCGCCACCTGGTATGACGGCGTCGTGCCGGAACCGGGCCGCGACGGCGTCCGCAACTTCCTCGACAATCTGCGCAGCCCCGTCATTCTCGCGAACGACATGCTGCAAGGCGAGTGGGAGCGCGCGGGCACGACGGCAAGCCGCTTCGGCATCAATACGACTGTCGGCGTACTCGGCCTGTTCGATCCGGCATCGAGCTGGGGAATGCCGCAGCACAGTGAAGATTTCGGCCAGACACTCGCTGTCTACGGTACGGGCGAAGGCGCCTATCTCTATCTGCCGGTGCTCGGCCCTGCCCCGCCCCGCGACCTGACGGGCTTCTTCGTCGACCAGTTTTTCGACCCCTTGACCTATATCTATTGGGACAAGCCGAAGACGGTGCCGACGATCCGCTTCGTCGTGAACGGTATCGATCAGCGCGCACGCAGCCTGAAGACGCTCGACCAGATCGAACGGACCTCTGTCGATCATTACGCAACCATCCGCAATCTCTATCGCCAGATCCGCGCGAACGAGATCGCCAACGGCCAGCGCGACTTCGACGACTTGCCGGATATCGACAACCTAAATTTCGACACAAACGAAACAAACAATCCCGGCATGCGTTTCTAGAACGCCACGCCGCCGAAGACGCGCCGCACTCCGCGAGCGGGTTTCGTGCGCGTATCGACGAGCAGGAGGACTATAGATGTTCACGACACGGATTGCCCTGCGAACGCTGGTCGCACCGCTCGCAATTTGCGTGGCGCTCATGACCAGCGCCGCCCATGCGCAAGCATCGACGGATCAGGCCGCAGTGAGCTTCGTGGAAGATGTCTCGACACGCGCCATCGACATCATCAGCGACAAGTCCGCCTCGAAGGCGGAACGGGAAAAGGCGTTCCAGCAGCTGCTTAATGAAACGGCCGACATGCAGCGCATCGCCGCCTTCGCGCTCGGCCAGTACCTGCGCACACCGACGGAAGAGCAGAAGAACGAATATCTGAAGCTCGTCGAGACATTCATCGTGAAGGTCTATGTGACGCGCCTCTCCGACTACAATAATGAAAAGCTCGACGTGCTCAGCGCGAAGGCCAAGGGCGACACCCAGGCGATCGTGCAGAGCGAGATCAAGTTCACCAATGGCCGCGAACCCGTCAAGGTCGACTGGTGGCTTGTGAAGAATGGTAGCGACTTCAAAATCTTCGACGTGAACGTCGTCGGCATCTGGCTGGCGCAGGAGCAGCGCTCTACCTTCACCACCGTCATTCGCAACAATGGCGGCAATTTCGAAGCCCTGCTGGAGCATCTGCGCTCGCAGATCGCCAAGGCGGAAACGGGCGATATTTCGGGCATCAGCGCAGCGAACTGATCTCGCCGGCATAAAATTCGTATACGGACGGCGCGCCCTTCAAAGGCGCGCCGTTTTCGTTTCAGGCAGGCCGGAAACGGCACTTATCCCGCAGATCGTCATCGAACTGTCACGAAACCGTCGCACGGAGTTTCGCGGGCCGGCGACAGACGCTTATCCCCGCTGCGGCAGGACGGCCACAAGCCGATGCCACAGTGACGGAAACATCGCACCGGCCGGAAAATCGCCGCCAACTTATCCCCGGATTTGAACTGCCGCGGATTCAGCCGCCGTTAACCGGCCTCGCCGACAATGCCCTTTGTATGTTTCAGTAAAAAGAGGTGGGACCGTGAGTATCCGGTCGGCCATTATGGAAGGCGCCGCGCCCGCCTGCCCCGTGCGCTCGGCGAAGAGCATCGCCTTTCAAGAGGCGTGGGCCGAAATTCCGAAATCTGCGCTCATACCCGACAAAGCCGACTTCCGGCCCGAACGGCTGAAGACATTTCTCAACGACATCTATCTGGTGGAGCTGCATGAGGAGGCGGAGCGGCGCGTGCTCTTTCGTCTTGCCGGACAATCGGTGCGCGATGGCCTTGGCATCGAGATGCGCGGCCTGAACTATGTCGACTTCGTTCCGCCGGAGCACCGCGAAGCCTCCGGTATTTCCATGCGCAAGATGTTCGGACCCGTGCCCTGCGGAAGATGGGTGCGCAAGGAAATCGTGCATAGCGACGGCTTTCGCGAACGGATCGAACTGACCCAGATGCCGATGACGGACATGGCGAGCGGCTGCTGGCTGGTGATCGGCATTGTGGAAGGGTTTGGCGAGAACCACGCGCATGCGGCAGCCGACAATGGACAGTTCCGCTTCGAAAGCCTCGACGCGGAGCATTTCATCGATATCGGCGCGGGACTCCCGGAATAGCGCAAACCGCTCAGGCGCGGCGCAGATCCGGCATGGCTTCGCGCGGCATGGGTGCGCGGCCATGCTTTTCTTCCAGCACGCGGCCGATTTCCAGAATGAGATCGCGATGGTCCATCGGCTTGCCGACATAGCCATCGGCGCCGAAATCGCGGTAGCGGGAATTGTCGGGGCCGAGCGAGTCAGCCGTCAGCGCAATGACCGGCAGGTCGCGGATATGCGGCTCATGCGCACGAATATGAGCCAGCGTCTCCATACCGTTCATCACCGGCATGTGCATGTCGAGCAGCACAAGGTCGAAGGGTTGCGTCTGCAACCAGCGCAGCGCCTCTTCACCGTTTTCGGCTTCCGTGATTGCGATGCCGAGCGGTTCGAGGAAAAGACGCGCCACCTTGCGATTGAGCGGATGATCGTCGACCAGCAGGACGGCGAGACCTTTCGCCCAGCGCGCGCCGCCTGTCTGGTCGACATCGGCGTTTTGCGGCGCTTCGCTGACGCGGCGGCCTTCGGCGGCGCGGAAGGTGAGCGTGAAGAGGGAGCCCCTGCCCTCCTCGCTCTCGGCCACCACATCGCCACCCATCAATTGCGCGAGCTTGCGGCTGATCGACAGGCCGAGGCCGGTGCCGCCGAAGCGGCGCGAGGTGGAAGCATCGGCCTGTGTGAAAGGCGCGAAAAGCTTGCCGAGTGTCTCGCCGCTCATGCCGATGCCGGTATCCGAAATTTCGACAAGCACATCGAACTCGCCTTCGCCGGCGGGAACGCAGCGCGCGGCAACGCGCACGCTGCCCCGCTCGGTGAACTTGATCGCATTTGAAACGAGGTTGGAGACGCATTGGCGCACGCGGATCGGATCGAACCGCAAGAGCTCCGGCATGGCGCTGTTTATATCGAGCGTGAGGACGAGCCCCTTTTCCGACGCGCGGGGCGCCCAGAGCTTTTCCATGCGGCGCAACAACTGCCCGAGATCATTGTCGATGGGCGAAATGTCGAAGCGGCCGGCTTCGATTTTGGAGAGGTCCAGCACGTCGTTGAGAAGCGCCATCAGCGTCTTGCCGGAATCGAGGATCGTCTCGATCTGGTCCTTCTGCCCGGGCGTGAGATCGCCTGACGCCATGAGCTGCGCCATGCCGAGAATACCGTTCAGCGGCGTGCGGATTTCATGGCTGATATTGGCCAGGAATGCGGACTTCGCCTCATTGGCGGCCTCGGCCTGCTTGCGCGACTTTTTCAATTCGCGTTCGCGCTCGCGAAGCGCCGTAACATCGGCCCCGACAGCAACCCAGCCGCCGAAGGAAAGCGGAATCTCGATGACCTGCATGACCGTGCCGAGATGGGTTCTCAACTCGACCGGCTCACCCTTCGCCAATGTATCGTGAATGTTTCGCGCCACCGAAAGCGCCACTTCGTCCGGCAAATCGGGCGCGACCTTCTTGACCGCGAAATGCGTCGCCTCGAGATAAGTCTTGCCCTGGCGGAGCGCCTCGTTGGTGAAGGGAAAATCGCGCTCGTTCTGCGCGTTGGACAGAAGGATTTCGTGGTCGGGGCCAAAGATGACGAAGCCGCCGGGCAGACGGTCCACCGCCTCCCGCACGATCGCCGCCATTTCCTGATCGCTCAGATATTTCTCGTCCATAGGCACGTGGCCGCCCGATGCGCCAATGACGCCTCGAAACGCTCCTCCTCATCCCCCAACGGGAAAGAGACTAGGCGGAGGGGCTTAATGTGCCGTGAACAGCCCCTAAAAACGCGGCCGAAGGCGGTATTTTCCCGGAATAAGGGACCGGACGGCAGGCCCACCGGAGCCTGCCGCCATGTCCGGCCGCCTGTCAGATGCCCTGACCGCCGGACACCTCGATCCGCTGGGCATTCACCCAGCGATTTTCCCCGGAAAGAAGGCCGGCAATCATCGGCCCTATATCATCCGGCAGGCCGACGCGGCCCAGAGCCGTCATCTCCGCGAATTGCCTGTTGAGTTCAGGAGTGTCGCGGACCGCGCCGCCGCCGAAATCGGTCTCGATGGCACCCGGCGCCACCGTGTTGACCGCGATGCCGCGCCCGCCCAGCTCCTTTGCCATGTAGCGGGTGAGGACCTCAACCGCGCCCTTCACCGCCGCGTAAGCTGCATAGCCGGGGTAAGACAGACGTGTGAGCCCGGAGGAGAGGTTCACAATGCGGCCGCCATCCGCGATCAGCGGCAGTAAGGTCTGGGTAAGGAAATAGACACCCTTGAAGTGGACATCCACCAAACGGTCGAACTGCGCCTCGGTCGTGTCGCCGATCAGGGCATAGTCGCCATGACCGGCATTATTCACCAGGTGATCGAATGTCTCGCGTCCCCACGTGTCGCGTAGGACCTTGCGCAAACGATCGGCAAAGGCCGCGAAGGCCGACGTGTCGCCGGTATCGAGCTGCAGGGCCGCCGCCTTCCGGCCAATTGCCTGAATCTCCGCGACCACTGCTTCGGCCTCGGCGGCCTGGCTCCGATAGGTGAGAACGACATCGCCGCCGCGCCGGGCGATGCTGAGCGCGGTATTGCGGCCAAGGCCGCGGCTCCCGCCGGTAACAAGAGATATGCTGGTCATGAGATGGCTCCTTCACTTGATGTTGGCACCGCCTTGATATTGGAACGGGGAGCGGGGAGTCGTTGCCGGAACCTCGACGTTCCTTGCCTATTCCTGCAAATCCGGTTTACCGAACCGCCAGCCGGGGATTAGGATCGCGACATGACCGAGACATTGCTCAGCACCGTTCGCCGCCATGGCGAGGCCCATGCTGATCGGGCCGGCATCGCTCCGACGCCTATTCCAGGCGTGATGACCGTTCGCGCGACCGCGCCGAGCGACCTGCAACACGCCATCTCCAAGCCGCTGGTCTGTCTCGTCGTGCAAGGGGCAAAGCAGGTCACGATGGGGAATCGGGCCTTCACCTTCAGCGCCGGAGACTCGCTATTGATCACGGCGGATGTGCCGAATTTGCGCAAACGCTGCGGGTCGAACGGCTGGCGGATGTGGCGGGGATGAGCGCGTCATCCTTCCACAAACATTTCCGCGCCGTGACCTCGCTCTCACCGCTGCAGTTCCAGAAGCAACTGCGTCTGATCGAGGCACGCCGATTGATGTTAGCGGCGGGAAATACGGCGAGCAGCGCCGCCTTCGCTGTCGGTTATGAAAGCGTCCCCCAGTTCACGCGGGAATATCGCCGCATGTTCGGCTTGCCGCCTGCTCGAGATATGGAGGCGGCGAAGGAGAAAGTCCGCGCAGCGGCTTGAACTATCGGACGGCGAGCCCGAAAGGCGCTTTTGTGGCTCGCGGCAATGCCGCGGCAGAGGCAGGCCGCATCCGCCTGACGGGGCCTGCCCTCCACTGCGTTACCGGCTGAAACGCTTGTACTTGATCCGCGTCGGAATTTCGGCGGCGGGGCCCATGCGGCGCTTCTTGTCTTCCTCGTAATCCTGGTAGTTGCCCTCGAACCATTCGACATGGCTGTCGCCCTCGAAGGCGAGCATGTGCGTGGCGATGCGGTCGAGGAACCAGCGATCATGCGAGATGACCACGGCGCAGCCGGCGAAGGCGACGAGCGCGTCTTCGAGCGCGCGCAGCGTTTCGACGTCGAGGTCGTTGGTCGGTTCGTCGAGGAGAAGGAGGTTCGCGCCGGACTTCAGCATCTTGGCGAGGTGAACGCGGTTGCGCTCGCCGCCTGAGAGAAGGCCCACCTTCTTCTGCTGGTCCGAACCCTTGAAGTTGAACGAGCCCACATAGGCGCGGCTCGGCATGGTGATCTTGCCGAGTTCGACGATGTCGGTGCCGCCGGAGATTTCCTCCCAGACGGTCTTGTTGCTGTCGAGCGAGTCGCGGCTCTGGTCGACATAACCCATGACGACGGTCTCACCGATCGTGAGCTTGCCGCTGTCGGGCTTTTCCTGACCCGTCAGCATACGGAAAAGCGTGGTCTTGCCGGCGCCGTTCGGGCCGATGACGCCGACAATGCCGCCGGGCGGCAGCTTGAAGGAGAGATCGTCGATCAGGAGCTTGTCGCCGAAACCCTTGGAGATGTTTTCGGCCTCATAGACATTGCCGCCGAGGCGCGGGCCCGCCGGAATGACGATCTGGGCCCTGCCTTCCTGCTGCTTGCCGGCCTCGGCCAGCAACTCGTCATAGGCGCTGATACGGGCCTTGGATTTCGCCTGGCGCGCCTTCGGGCTCTGCCTGATCCATTCGAGTTCGCGCGCCAGCGTGCGCTGCTTCGCCTCCTCCTGGCGGCCTTCCTGTTCGAGGCGCTTTTCCTTCTGTTCGAGCCATGAGGAATAATTGCCTTCATAGGGAATGCCCGAACCGCGATCGAGTTCGAGAATCCAGCCCGTCACATTGTCGAGGAAATAGCGGTCATGGGTGACCATGACGACGGTGCCTGTATATTCCTTCAGGTAGTTCTGGAGCCAGGCGATCGATTCCGCGTCGAGATGGTTGGTCGGTTCGTCGAGGAGCAGCAGATCGGGCGAGGCGAGCAACAGGCGGCAGAGCGCGACACGGCGCTTTTCACCGCCCGAAAGATTGTTCACATCCGCTTCCGGGTCCGGGCAGCGCAGTGCATCCATCGCCATCTCGACCTGGCTGTCGAGATCCCAGAGGTTCTGCGCGTCGATGATGTCCTGCAGCTTCGCCATTTCCTCGGCCGTCTCGTCCGAGTAGTTCATGGCGAGTTCGTTGTAGCGGTCGATGAGCGCCTTCTTCTCGGCCGCACCTTCCATGACGTTGCCGAAGACGTTGAGCGCCGGGTCGAGCTCCGGCTCCTGCTGGAGATAGCCGACCTTCGCGCCCGCCGCCGCCCAGGCCTCGCCCGTGTGATCCTTGTCGACGCCCGCCATGATGCGGAGCAGCGTGGACTTGCCCGCGCCGTTGAGGCCGACAACGCCGATCTTGACGCCGGGGAGGAAGGAAAGACGGATGTCCTTCAGAACCTGCTTGCCGCCCGGATAGGTCTTCGACAGGCGGTCCATGACATAGACGTACTGATAGGCGGCCATGACGGCGGAGTTCCTTGCGCTTCGAGGGCTGATTGGCGCCTCTTCTAGCGGATCGGGACAAAACGGGCAATCGGGAGCGGCTTGACATGCAACCAAATAGTTGCATTATACGGCCATGACGCTCGACGCCGCCTTTCGCGCCCTCGCCGACGCCAGCAGGCGCGAACTGCTGGACCGGCTCTATGCACGAAACGGACAGACGCTGGGCGAACTCTGCGAGGGGCTTGCCATGACGCGGCAGGCCGTGACGAAACATCTCGCCATTCTCGAAGAGGCGAACCTCGTGGCGACCGCCTGGCGCGGCCGCGAAAAGCTTCACTACCTGAACCCGGTGCCGATTGCCGAAATCGCCGACCGCTGGATCAGGAAGTTCGAAAGGGCGGAAGTCGACGGGCTGATCGACCTGAAGAAATCGCTCGAAAGAAAACGCAACGGCAAACCGGCTGAAGGACAAGACAAATGACCAAGGCACCTGCGATACATGCGGAACGCGACCCGGACTTCCTCTATGTGATCCATATCGATGCGAAGCCGGAAGATGTCTGGGCGGCGCTGACCGACAACAAGACGGAACGCGCCTGGTGGGGCGGAACGCGCCAGGACTCGAGCTTCGAGCCGGGCTCGCCGATCATCTATCGCCGCAAGGGCGGCGTCGATGTGCGCGGCGAAATTCTCGAAAGCGAGCCGCCGCGCCGCCTCGTCTACACCTTCCAGGTCGAAGGCCCGGGGCCGCAGCATGACGAGGGCCCTTCCATCGTCACCTATGACGTGGCGGCGAACGGCAAGCTGACGAAGCTGACCGTCAGCCACACGAATTTCCCGAAGAACTCGGCCGTGCTGAAAGGCATTTCGAGCGGCTGGCCGGGCATTCTCTCCGGCCTCAAATCGGCGCTGGAACGCGGCGTCGTGCCGGCCTTCTTCTGAGACAGAGGGACCGGGGAGGAAGCCGCCCGCAAGGCGCGGCTTCCTTTCCCAAACCGGCGGCAGGTCATGTACCGTGAGGCAGCACGATCAGCACCGCGGCGAGCCACAGCCAGCCAAGCATGGCCGCCCAGTAGAAGGCGATGCCGGGAGCGACAACCATGGACATGCCGAGGCCGATCAGCAGCGGCAGCACAATGCCCGTAGCGAGCGACGCCACCGCCCAGAACAGTTGCTCCGTTTGCCAGAAATGAAAGGCAAACACGAAGCAGGAAAGAATGAGACCGCCAAAGGCGATCATGAAGGCGAGGCTGTGCAGAGTGGCGGCAGTCGTCATCACCGGCTGCTGATCGTCCGGCGTGCCTTGCGGAAAGCCGAGCCCCGCAGGCGCATCGAAAATGCCGGCAAGGACCAGCCCGACGCCATAGGCGCCGATGAGCAAGGGGGCGGCGATGCCGCCCTGCCCCCGCGCAAGCTCCGCATGAATGCCCCAGGCGCAGGCAAGCACGAAGAGCCCGCTCACGATGAAGACCGCCTTCATCATCCAGCCGCCCTCGCCAAGGCTCAACATGCTGATCGCGTGGCGCTCGATGTCGAAGCCGGGGCGCGTGAACACGAGGATCGTGGGTACGACGAAGAACAGAAGTCCCGCGACGATGCCGGAATGGAGAAGGAGGCGGTCCGCCGTCAGTCCTGCAATCATGATCGCGCTCCCTAGATCGTCTTCATGTATTCGGCAAGCTGGTCCACAACGGTGTTCCAGCCTTCATGGAAACCCATTTCCTCGTGACGCTTCGCCGAGGCCTCGTCCGGGTGCTTGGCGATGGCGGTGTATTTCGTGCCCTGCCCCTGCGGCTCCATGAGAATCCAGGCGGTGAAGAAAAGATCGTGCACCCGCGCCACGGCCGGCCGGTAGCCGGGGCCTAGCGCCGAGGTCCAGACGAGCTTCCGCTCCTTCTCGATTTCGAGATAGCAGCCGGAGCCGCCCTCCATGTCCTTGCCTTCGGGCGAACGCATCTGGGTGTAGAACTCGCCGCCGGGCCGCAGGTCGATCCGGCATTCGACCGTCGCCCAGGGGCGCGGGCAGAACCACGGCATGAGATGCTCCGGCTCCGTCCAGGCGCGCCAGACGAGGCGCGGCGGCACATCGACGGTGCGTTCGAGCACGAGGTCGAGCTTCGGGTCTATATCGGGCCTGGTCATTCTTCTCTCTCCTTCATTTGCATGAGGTAATCGTCGAGCTGGTCGAGGCGCTTCTCCCAGAGGGAACGCTGCTCGACCATCCAGCTCTCGGCCGCCTTGAGCGGCTTCGGCACAAGCTGATAGGTGCGCACCCGCCCCGCCTTGCGCGAGCGGACAAGGCCGCACTCCTCCAGCACGTTCAAATGCTGCGTAAAGGAGGGCAGCGCCATCTTGAAAGGCCGCGCCAGTTCGCTGACGGCGGCAGGACCGCCACTCAGCCGCCGGAGAACGGCCCGCCTTGTGGGGTCGCCAAGGGCGTGGAAAACACGATCGAGCTGTATCTGCTGTTGATTAGGCATATGCCTAAGTAACAGCAGGTGGATGGTTAGGTCAAGACCTAAGTATGGAAAAATGAGATCGGGAGGCGGCGGATGAAGGGCGGGTTCAGAACCGGAAGCGCAACGTCAGCTCCAGAAAATCGATATCGGCGGACGAGCCGGTCGATTCCAGGAAATCCCCCGCGGAGAAATGCGTGTAGATCGCCGTGGCGTCGATCCGTTGCGAGAGCGTGTGGCTCGATGAAAGGGAAAATGCCGAGCCGACGAAGCGTTCATCGCTGCCGCCGGGTCCGCGCAGAAGACTGCCGCCCGGCGTATAGACGCCATCTTCCGTCTCGAGGCGCCAGAAGAAATTCACATCCGTCGTCAGCGTCCAGTCTTGCGCGGGTTCGACGGTGAGGAAGGCGTGGAGATTGTAGAAATTCCGCGGGCCGAGAACAGCCGCTTCCGAGAAGTAATTGCCGCGCGGGAACAGTGGGCTGAAGGTGCCGAGGTCGCCATCCGCCGGATCGTCATCACCGCTGGCAATATTGGCACTGAGGGCGACGCGCGGCTGCCATGCCGCGGTCTCCCAGCGGTAGCCGGTCTCGCTCGCCACCGTCCATGCGCTTATATCGCCTGCTCCGAAGCTGCCGAACTGGTAGAGAGATTCCAGGTTCCAGTCCCAGCCGTCGCGCGCGCCCCACAAGCGCGCGCCGATGGAATGGCGATGCTCCTTCGCCGTTCCCTGCACGAAGACCGACGCATCGCTCTGGAATCCGAGATAATAGAGATCGAGACCGGGCCCTGCCGCATAAAGGCCCCAGAGCGACTGGCCATGATTGGTCTTGTCGTCGAAAGCGCCCGGTCGCGACAGGCGCGGACGAACGGCAAGGGCATCCACGCGCCAGCCGCCCGCCGCGACGAAGGCGCGAATACCGTCGAAGCTGCGGCGTACATTCGGGCCTTCGCGGACATCGACGAGACGGCCCGAGCCGAACTGAAGTTCCTGACGGCCGGCACGCAATGTGAGAGGCACCTGAAACGGCGTCACATCGGCAAAGGCGTTCTGTATCTCCAGCCGGTTTTCGTCGACAGGACTTCCGCCCCCTGCCCGCCCGCTCTCCAGCGCGCTGCTCAACTGCCCGAAGAGGCGGAGACGGGAGCCGAGATGCAGGTCGCCGTGAAGGACGTAGCGCTGCAGCCAGACGCCGGCCTTGTCCTGGCGGGCAGCGCCGAAGGCCGGGTTATTTGTATATTCATAGCGCTGACGGATTTCACCGCCCATTCCCAGCCAGACGTCTCCGTCCCGATCCAGGGGCATGAATTTGAGCCGGTCGAGAGCGTCTCCTGGCGCTTCTGTCCGAAAGCAGGACGGGTCTTCGTCAAAGCGCAACTTCATGAAGCCGGTGCCGCAGGCAGCCTTCACCGCATCGGGAAACGCCACGAGCAAAAGGGCAAACGCTACCGCACGCATTGCTCAAGAACGGCCGAGGGACAGGGCGCCTGGCCCCCGCGCCGCGAGAAGAAGAAAGCCGCCGACAATGGCCAGATGCTCGAGCGCAACCGTGAGCTGGCGATGAAAATCCTCACCCTCGAACCGCCAGAAGGGATGACCGATCATCGTGGCCACAATGGTGAAACCGGCAAGGACGAGCGCAGCCGTACGCGCGCCATAACCGCTGGCGACCGCGAGGCCGCCCGCAAGCTGCACCGCGATGGTCGCGAGCACCGCCAAGGCGGGAAACGGCAATCCGAGCCCGGAAAATTCGGCAAGCGCGCCTTCCCAGCCGACCAGTTTCGTCACGCCGCTATAGATGAATATGGCGGCGAGGCAGAGGCGCGCGATCAGGAGGTGAATATCGGCGTTCTTCATGGAGCACCTGCAAGATCAATCGGTACCGGAAAGCGGACAGGGGACATTTTCATTGCAACTCTCCGTCACGCGGCGGTGGAGGCACCACAGCGGCGCCCGGCGCCGGCGCGAGATAATGAGTGACTACGGGATCGTCCGGACCCAGATGGAAGGCGCGGACTTTCTGCTGGAGAAGGCGATCGGACTCCGCCACACGCTCATGATGGCGCAGATGGGCGAGCCATGATTCCTCGGTGAAATATTCGATATAGCGGCCCGGCATGGCGACATCTTCGAAAAGACCCCAGGCATAAGCCCCGTCGCGGCGGCGCGCGGCACGGAGATCCTTCATGGCGGCGGCAAAATCAGCGGCGGTTGCCGGTGCGATCCGATATTCGACGGTGATCATC